>JBOGXB010000050.1:0-15101 GCA_050694215.1 Actinomycetota bacterium | reverse complement strand
GCCTCGCCGATCACCGGCAGTGACCAATCCTTGCTGGGATTGCGCCCGCCAGCTGAATGCATCACGCGACCGCTGCGACCTGCGTGCCGGGCGGCGCGCGCTCGGGCCCCTGCGGTGCAGGAAAGCCTGGATCGAAGCGCCGACCATTGGGATGGAACCAGCTCGACCCTCCGGGCACGTCCAGCTCGACCCTCCATCCGTATTCATGCACCAGCTTGTGGTGGAAGGTACAGACCAGGAGAAGGTTGTCGAGGTCGGTCGGTCCGCCTCGACCCCAGTGCTCTATGTGATGAGCGTGCAGGAAGCGCCTCGACTCACATCCCGGGAACGTACAGCCCCGATCGCGATGACGAAGCTGGCGCAGGAGCCAGGGAGGAGGAGTGCGCGACACGCGCCCGATGCCAACCGTCTCTCCGGCCCCGTCGTGCAGCACCAGCTGCAGACGGGCGTCGCATGACAGCCTTCGGGCCGTCTCGGGGTGAATCACCGGACCGCCTTCTATCTCGCATCCCCGCGCATCGCCGCACAGGGCGGCGAGCTCCGCATGCACTACTACCGTGGCACGATCTGCATCTTGGTCAGAGGCGATCTCTCGCGACGCCATCGCCACCAAGGCGTCGGCCCGGCGGACCTCGAGCGATTCCTCGGACGAGATGGAATTGTGGTCGTCTTCGTCGATGATGTCTGGGGCGCGATCGGCCATCCGATCGAGGGCCTTGGCGACCACGGCCCCCTGGTCGGCGGGCATAGACCCTTCCAGCCCGAGGCGCCTGCCGTCGTCGAACCACCAGTAGCGGAGAAAACGGGTGCGGTCGGCTTCCACGACGTCTTCCGGGGACGGGCGGTTCGTGAGGTCAGCCTTTCGACGGACGCCCGTGACCGTGACCCGGCGAGCCCACCTGATCAATTGACGTTCGGTCGCCGGCGTCGCAAAGCGACAGAGCTCGACGACCTTGTCGAGGGACAGAGTCCCGGCATCGAGGGCCGCCGAGAGAAGTGGCAGATGGGGGAGGACGTTAGCGGCATTGATCCAGCGCCTCGCCGCCCAGTTGGAGATGCCGAGACGGGACGACAACCATTGGGCGAGGTCCTTGCAGCCGTCGGCGCGCCACGTCTCCTTGCGGTCGCACTCGGCGATGACCTCGAGGAGGCGGCGCTGGGCCGTGGTCACGGCTGCCTGCGCGGAGTCGAGCTCGTCGCAAAGTAAGTCGTTGATGCTCCCGACTGGCTTCATCGCACCTCTGCCGTCCGGGAGTGCGGCTCTCTGAGAGCCTATCGAACATACGTTCGCATGTCAAGTATGTCAAGTCTCCGCCACCGCTCTTAGGGCCCCGGTCTTACGCTCGTCCCCATGATCCTGGGGCTCGAAGACCGCAACACTGCCCGCGTAGTGGCTGCACGTTTCATCTCTCGCGCCGGAGGTGAGGCGGCTTTCTTCGTCGGGATCTGGGGCAAGGCAGCCTACGAGTTCGGCGCTACCCCCGGGGAGCAAGCGCTGGTGATGGCCAGCCTCGGCGTCTTCGCTCTCGTCGGCTCTGCTCTGGCAGGTGTGCTGATCGACCGGTTCGATCCTCGCCGAGTGCTGATCGTCTCGGAGCTCGTCTTTGTTCCCGCCACCCTTGCGCTGATAATTCCAAACGACATCGGGGAAATGACAGTGGCGATCGTGTTCGCGGGCAGCGCGGCGGGCGCGGTCATGACTGCAATGGCGTCTCTGCCGCCGTTTCTCACCGAAGACTCGGACCAACTGCAGCGTATCAATGCCGCCGTTGAGGCCGGTGCGAGTGGGGCCTTCGTCGCCGGTCCCGCCCTCGGCGCGGTGATCGCGCGCTACTGGACGCTGGATTGGATCTTCGTTCTCGACGCGGCCACGTCGATCGTCGCCGTGGCTCTGGTTGCGGGCGTCAATCTACGCCCCGGTGCGCAGCGGGAGGGGAAGCTGCCCGCGTTCAAAGAGATGCGGGACGGCTTCAGGTTCGCGTGGACGAGCCCCTCGTTGCGGCTCTATCTCGGCATATTCACTGCATTGTGGCTGTCATTTGGCGCCTTCACCGCGCTCGAACCGCTCTTCTACCGTGATGTTCTTCTGACCGGGCCCGAGGCGCTCGGGTGGGTTAACACCCTCTTCGGCGCAGGCGTTGTCGCCGGATCAGTCCTCCTCGGCCACCTGCCGCGCCGCTACGTCTGCTCCCGCGCCGCTCTCGTGGGCGCGGTCGGAAGCGGCATCGGTGCGATCGTGTACACGAGAACCGCCGACCTCCGTGTGGTAGTGGCCGGAGCCATCTACTGGGGCGTCGTCCTCGGTGTGATGTTCCCGATGGTACGCACCCTGATACAGCTCGATACGCCCGACCACCTCATCGGCCGGGTGATGGGAACGACGAATGTCTCCAGTCAGGTCGGCGAGCTATTGCCGCTGACGTTCGTCCCGGCGCTGGCCGCGTCGTTCGGCATCCAGCCAGTCCTGGTCGGATCGGGAGTGTGCCTCATCATCGCCGCGCTACTCGCCTACCGGGAGGGTGTCCGAATCGACCGCCTCCGGGCCCGCAAGCCAGCCGAGCCCTCGTTCCTCGGAATCGCCGACGAACCAATCACGCCAAACCCCTGAAAAGGCTTTGCCGAGGTGTGAGAAATAGCGATCGATGCGCTCCACCCAATGGTGTGCGAATCAACCGCCCCCGAGCTTGCGGATGCGATCAGGCTCCTCGCTCAGCTTCTTGAGCTTTGCCATCGCCTTGTCGAACAGCTCGTCGAAGTTCTGGCGACCGCGCTTCCGCTTGAAGGGATCGATGTGGGCGATGAGCTGGTACTGGAAGTACTGGTGCCAGGCTCCCATGTCCTTGGCTTGTGCGATCACGTCCTTGACCAGTGAGTTCGCTTCGAGAACCGTCTCCGCTCTCCGCTCTCGAACGACACAGGCCTTTTCGATCGCTTGCTTGAGGAAGAAGTCGCACTTCTTCAGAAGAGGCTCGAACGCGCTCCCCGCGAGCCTGCTCCCCTTCTCGTACGCGAGCCCGAGCGTCACGTAGTAGGCGCGCTCGATCGAGTCCGCCACCTCAGGATCGTTCTCCTTGAGGTCCGGCCTCGAGTCAAGGGCCGCACGATAGATGCCAAGCGACACCGTTGCCCTCTCGCGGATGTTGAGGTCCTTTTCCACGTTGAGGTTCATCATCCGCGGCGCGAGCCCTTGGGGAACGACGAGCACCGGCAGTTTGCGAATGCCGACCTCCCGGGCCGCCTCGAGGCGATGTTGGCCGTCGATGACGACATAGTGGGTGCTGCCGTCTCCCTCTGCTTCGACCGCCACGAGCGGAACGATGAACCCGATTCGCTCGATAGACGACACCAGGTGCTCGACGTGGGCCGGCCGTGGCTTCCGCTGGTGCTCGACGACCTTTAACCGGTCCGCGGGCACGGTCTTCAGAGTGATGGTCTGACGCTTATGAGGATCCTTGAAGCTGAGCTCGTCCTGCATTGCGAGTCCACCTTAGCGAAGTGCGGTTCACCCAGGGCCAACATGCCCACCGCACTCAAACGCGGGAGCGGCGACGATGCCCGGCACGCCACCGGTTCTGGAGGTGCTACGGTCGCTGCCAGGGGGAGGAGCGTACGGACCTTCCGGAACGGGGATGGGCCTATCTGATAGGCGTAGCGAGCAGGTTCCCGTCGGGCGAGCAGGTCCCCTCAACGGTCGGCCGCCCGCTTCTCCGTGGGACTTGGTGAAGGAGGCGCATCATGACCCCGCGGTTCAGCCGGTATCAGATCTCGCGACGGCGGTTCATCCAAGGAGTAAGCGTCACCGCGTTGGCGGCCGCTTGCGCAAGAGGGGGAGACACCCCAGCCCAGCAGACCCCCTCGGGCGCCGCGCCGGAGGAGGTCTTCAACGAGCCGGCGAGCCAGCTCTCCGGCGACCTCCGCCTTCTGAATTGGAGCCACTTCATTCCGGCGCACGATGAGTGGTTCGACGACTGGGCGACGGAGTGGGGCGAGCGGGTCGGCGTCAACGTCACGGTCGACCACATCGATGTGACTCAGATCCCCGCGCGTATCGGGTCCGAGATCTCCGCAGGTGAGGGACACGACCTCATCATGTTCATCGCGACGCTGTCCCAGTTCGAACCCAGCGTTCACTCCATGAACGACCTGATGGACGAGGCGAACAGTCGTTTCGGGGAGCAGGTCCCGCTGTGCCAGAAGTCGAGCTTCAACCCCACGACCGAGAACTACTACGCCTACGCACCGGCGTGGACGCCCGATCCCGGTGACTACCGCAAGTCCCTGTGGGAACAGGCCGATCTGCCCGACGGGCCGTCGACCTGGGATGAGCTCCTCGAGGGGGGCGGGCGGATCTTCAGCGACCAGAACATCCAGATGGGTCTGGGCATGTCGCAGGAGATCGACTCGAACATGTACGCCCGCGCCCTGATCTGGTCGTACGGCGGCGCGGTTCAGGACGAGAACGAGAACGTGACCCTGATGTCCGACGACACCATCGCGGCAGTCGAGTACTCAAAGGAGTTGTTCGACGCGGCGATGACCGAGGAAGTGTTCGCGTGGAACCCGGCGTCGAACAACGAAGGACTCGTGGCCGGCCAGTTGAGCTACATCCTCAACTCGATTTCGGCTTGGCGAACCGCGCAAGAGAGCATCCCCGACATAGCGAGGGACATCTACTTCGTACCGGCGCTCGAGGGACCCCAGGAAGCGATCGCGGCACAGCACGTGATGTACAACTGGATCTCTCCGACCTTCTCGACCAACTTCGACGCCGCGCAGGAGTTCCTGCTTCACTACACGGCCAACCTGGCGCGGGTTACGTACGAATCGAAGTTGTACGACTTGCCGGGCTATCCGGACCAGGTGCCCCAGCTGGATGGGTGGCTCGACGAGGACCCGTTCGCGATCGAGGGCGATGACCCGACCAAGCTGGCGCCGCTCAAGACTGCGCTGGACTGGGCGACGAACCTGGGCCACCCCGGACCGGCGAACCCGGCCATCGGCGAGATCAACGGCACGTTCGTCCTGCCCAACATGCTCGCCCGCGTCGCACGCGGCAGACAGGAACCCGAGCAGTCGGTCGAGCAGGCGCACCAGGAGTGTGAGCAGATCTTCACTAAGTGGCGGAGGGAGGGTCTCATCGGAGGAGGCTGATGTCGTAAAAGTGAGCACGGCAACGCAGACGGGCGCTCCACGGATAGGGCCGCCCCGAGACGATAGGGGACCCAACATGGCGCACGTCGTCGAGGTGCGAGGACTGAAGAAGCACTTCGAGGCCGGTGATGTCAGAGCGGTCGACGGCGTCGATATCGCCACCCACGCGGGCGAGTACCTCGTCCTGCTCGGACCATCCGGCTGCGGAAAAACGACCTTGTTGCGGGTCATCGCCGGGCTCGAGGAACCCACAGAGGGCGAGGTCCTGATCGGCGGGAACGTGGTGAACGGGCTCCCGCCGCGGGCTCGCGGCATCGCGATGGTCTTCCAGAGCTACGCGCTCTATCCGCACAAGAGCGTCCTGGACAACATCGACTTCCCGCTGAAGGCGACTGGGATCGATGCAGATGCGCGGCGGAAGAAAGTGGAGTGGGCCGCGGAGCTTCTCGGGATCGACCGGCTGCTCAATCGCAAGCCCCGTAACCTGTCCGGCGGCGAGCGTCAGCGTGTGGCGCTGGCGCGGGCGATCGTCCGCGACCCGAGTGTGTTCCTCCTCGACGAGCCGCTCAGCAATCTCGACGCGAAGCTGCGCACGAGTGCCCGCGACGAGCTCAAGCAGTTCCAGGAGCGGCTGGGTACGACGACGATCTATGTGACTCACGATCAGGTCGAGGCGATGGGCCTGGGCGACCGGATCGCCATCATCCTCGACGGCAAGATCCGCCAGATCGGCCCTCCGAAGGAGGTCTACTCCGACCCGGCCGACACCTTCGTTGCGACCTTCATCGGATCGCCGCCGATGAACCTCATCGAGCGAGGTGATCACATCCTCGGCTTCCGGCCGGAGAACTTCCTACCGGTCGACGCGAGCAAGAGCCAAGGTGACAACGCGCTCGAGGTCGACGTGAGGGTGTATCGCATCGAATACCTGTCGGGCGACCGGCACGTCTATGCAACCGCTCCGAGTCTCGGCCACGACGCGCACATCATCGCCCGGATCCCGGCTACGGTGGATGTGGCCGTCTTCGAGGACCGAGACCAACGTTTCGCGATTCACGAGAAGGACCTGCGCTTCTTCGACAGCGAGACGGGTGAACGAGCCGAGGCAAGGCCGGTGCGCTTGTGACGGCAGGCACGCGGACGGCACCGGAACCGTGAGCGTAGAGGCGCCCGCGTGGGACAGAAGGCAGCAGGCAGCACCGGCGAAACGCAAGCTCGCCGACCGAGAGGATCTCTTGGCGAGGCTCTTCCTGTTGCCGACGGCCGTCTACATCATCGGCCTGGTCGCGTTCCCGTTCTTCCTCGCTATCATCTTCAGCTTCAGCGACGTGACGACCGGGAACCCGAGCATCGACTTTGTGGGACTCCGGCAGTGGCGGACGATCCTGTCATCGAGCGTGTTCTGGACCTCCTTCTGGAACACGATCATCTTCACCGGGATCTCCATGGTGCTGATCGTCGTGATCGCGAACATCCTCGCGACGGTGCTCGTCAAGGACTTCAAGGGGAAGTGGTTCGTCCGCTTCTGTGTGCTCTTGCCATGGACGACCCCGGTAGCGCTCGCGGCGATCTCGTGGCTGTGGTTGCTCAACTCGATCTTCAGCCCCATCGACTGGGTGCTGCGATGGTTCGGGTTACTCGAGGGCAACCTCTTCTACCTGGGGCGACCGGTCCTCGCGATGGGCTCGATCATCGCCGTCCACGTGTGGCGCATCGTCCCGCTCGCCACCGTCATCGTCATGGCGGGGCTCATGTCGATTCCCTCCGACATCGACGACGCGGTGGAGGTGGACGGCGCCGGCTTCTGGCGCAAGCTATGGGAGATCAACATCCCGCTCACGCTACCGATCACGGCGGTGGCCGTGCTCTTCGGCGCGATCCTCACCTTTGCAGACATGACGGTCGTCTTCATCCTGACCCGGGGCGGTCCCACGCAGTCGACCCAGGTCTTGTCCAGCTGGGCGTTTTTCAAAGGCATCGAGGGTGGTGACCTCGCCCAGGGCGCGGCCGTCGCCCTCTTCCTGTTCCCGCTGTTGCTGGCCGCGGCGATCGCGATCCTCCGAGCGGTCCGGCGCAGGGAGGTGATGTAACCGATGGCGGTCGATACCGGCACAGGTGCCGAGAGGCTAACCGGTGGGCACATCGACCTCACGAACAAGGACGAGGTCGAGCGCCGCCGCCGGAAGCGTCGTCGTCACGTGATCGGCGGGCGAACCGCGCTTTACATCACCGCAGTCATCGCGGCGCTGGCCGGGGCGGGACCGCTTATCTGGAGCACGATCACCTCGTTCAAGGCGGATGCGGATCTCTACACGCAGGCGAACAACCCGTTCATCTACAACCTGCCTCCAACCCTCGATCACTGGAGGCTCTTGTTCTACGACACGGCGTTCCTCACGTTCGCGTGGAACACCCTGTGGGTGGGGGTTCTCGTCGTCGGGATCACACTTGCAATCGGGCTGCCTACCGCGTACGCGCTCGCCCGCCTCGATATGAAATGGAGCGGTCCTCTCGGCATCGCCATCTTCTTCGTGTACCTGATCCCGCCGACTTTGCTGTTCATTCCGCTGACCCGGGTCGTAGGGAACCTCGGGCTTTTGAACGACACTTGGTCGATGGTGCTTATTTACCCGACGATCACGATCCCCGTATCCGTGTGGCTGCTCATCGGATACCTGAAGGGCATCCCGAGGGACCTCGAGGAGCAAGCCATGGTCGACGGCTACAGTCGGCTCGGTGCGTTCCTCCACATCGTGATCCCGCTCACCTTCCCCGGGATCGTCGCCGTCATCGTCTTCGCTTTCACCCTCTCGGCGCACGAGTTCATCTACGCGCTCGCCTTCGTCTCCTCAACGACGGAAAAGACGATAAGCATCGGGGTTCCGACCGAGCTGATCCGGGGCGACGTCTTCTACTGGCAGTCGTTGCAGGCGGCAGTGGTGGTCGTCGCGCTGCCGATCGCCTTGGTCTTCAACCTTCTCCTCCAACGCTTCATCGCCGGCTTCACCATGGGCGCGGTGAAGGGCTGATTTGCGGGTAGCGGTTCTCTTGAGCTACGCCTGAGGAGAAACGTCAGGTCGAGATCGCGCTGCTCTTGAACAATCGGCTCCAGAGGGTCTTCTTGTCGTCCTCCGTCTCCGGCCGGCTCGCAGCTTTCGGCTTCGGTTCCGGCTCGGGCTCGGGCTCCTGCTCCTGCTCGAAGCTGGGCGGCGCCTCCGGCGCGCTGTCGAACATGGCCTCCAGCTTGGACAAGAGCTCGGCGAGCTCGAGCTCCTGATCGCGATGCGCGTTGAGCTGATCATCGGTCATCTCCATGACCTTGGCTATCGCGTCGTGGAGCTCGTCAGCCTCGAAGGGTTTCGTCAAATAGACGTGAGCGCCCTGCTTGTAGCCCTTGACCCACTCGGCCTCGGCGGTCCGGCCGGTGAGTATGAGAACCCTCAGCCGGTCCTGACGAGGTAGCTGCCTCAGACGCTTGAGGACCCCGTGCCCATCCATGACGGGCATGTCGATGTCGAGGATGAGGAGGTCGGGAAGATCCCTCTCGATCGCGGCCAGCGCCATCTTGCCGTTCTCGGCCGACGATACGCGATGGCCCGCCGCCGAGAGCTCGACCTCGAGCCAGCCGGCCACCTCGGGATTGTCGTCGACGACCAGGATCCTCGCCACCGTCTCTGCTCCTCTCTCAGAAGAATGGCCTTCCACAGATATCGGTCGTTTCAGGGGCCAACTACATACGCAAAGCTGACTAATGGCCCCCTGAGCTTGCCTTGCTTTTGGACCTCGTCCTTCGCACCCTGGCGAGCGCGAGTGCGCGATGCTCTCATGCCGCCCGGCGGGCGGTTTACCCGCTACGGCGGGTCCCCGCCAGGCTCTTTTCGCCGGACATCCATCTCGAGGTCCGGTCGCGCCCTGCGCCCTTCGCCACGTACAGAGCGTGGTCGGCTGCTCGGATTAATCCGTCGAGGCCGCCTGCCTGCGATGGGAATGTCGCCACCCCGGCGCTGGCGGTGATGGGAACCGGAGGCTCGCCCTCGGCGAGCGATCTCCTCATCCTCTCCGCAACCTCGAGCGACTCCTGCACCGAGCAGCGGGGCAGGATCACGGCGAATTCCTCGCCTCCGTAGCGAGCGGGAGTATCGAAGTCGCGGCAATGCTCGGTCAGCCGTCTTCCTACATGACGAAGCACCTCGTCTCCCACCTGGTGACCCTGAGAGTCGTTGAGGCTCTTGAAGTGGTCGAGATCGATCATGACCAGCGTCAGGTCATCACCTTGCCTCGTTGCCCGAGAGAGCTCACGCTCCAGCGTCTCCTCGAAGGTCCTTCGATTGGCCAACCCGGTGAGGGCATCGGTCGCGGCGAGCCGTCTTATCTGGTCCAGCAGGAGGGAGTTCCGCAACGAGAGAGCTCCATGCGCCGCGAACTGGTCGATCATCGAGACAACGCTTTTTTCGAGTCGTGCCGCATCCTTCTCACCGCGCTCCAGGATCAGAGCGCCGACCGGCTCGCCCTCGGCGAAGAGGGGAACAACGATCACGTTGCGCGCGAACAGCAGGATGGCCGTCGTCATGGGGTTTGCGTCTTGCTCGAGCCGATGAACGAGTTGGATCTCGCGGCTCTCGAAGGCCGTCCGAACCACCGAGTCGAGGGCGCCGGCTACTTCGGGCGTCGGACCGGGCCCTCGGTAGGCCAGAGCCTGTGGGGCCTTCCCTGCCTGGTACATGAGCACGTAACCGCGCCGGAACTGGAATGTATCTCCGACATGGGTCAGCACGATCCGGGCTACTTCCTCGGACGTCACCGCATGCTCGAGCTCGCGCGACATGGCAGTCAGGGCCTCAAGATCGAGCTTTCTCCGGCGCAGCTCTCGTTCGTTGAGAGAGGAGAACGCCGTGGTCACGAGCGCGACGAGCCAGAAGGCCATGACGTTGAACAGGGACGGATGACCCTGGTCGGCACCTGAAGAGCCGGCAAGAGGTGGAAGGACGTCGGCCGCTTGAGCGTAGAAGACCACGAACAGAAGCAACGAGTGCCACAAGGCGATCTTGAGTCCGGTGCGATAGGAGGCAATCAGCGTTACTCCGATCAGGTGCAGGTACACCAGGAAACGAAGTGGGCTCTGCGTGGCGCCGGTCGCGTACATGACCCAAGCTAGGTACAAACCATCGACGAGAAGCAGTGCTGAAACAATCGCGAGCCCCCGAGTTCGGCTGAAGACACGGAGCCCCTCACTGATGGACGAGAGGAAGAGGTAGGAGGCCGTCACCAGCAGAAGATCTGCGATCGATACCCCCAGCGCATCCGATGCGAATGCTGCTCCGCCGAGCACCACTACGCAGATCCCGGTACGCAGTGCCTGCAGGTAGCCCATGCGCTCGGAGAGAGAGACGAGCTCTCCGGAGCGCGCCGGGTTTCCCGCCCGCGCCGGCGTGCTCTCCGCGCTCATTGGAAGGTCAGATAGTGGGTGTTCTGGGGTGCTTGGACGAGCTTGCTATCGGTGTTGTCCATGCGGCTCTGGATGAGAAGGAACATGAAGACCCCCAGTCCCAGGATCAGCGGAAAGGCCAGCTGCCGGATCGCCTCGGGGATGGCTCGAGCCGGGCCACCGGCGAGGGCCGTTCGCCGGTCCGGCCGTTGGGGCATGACGCTCGGTGGAGTGGTGCCGACCAGGGCCACGCCGGGCCCCGGTTCGGCTCCGAGCTTTTCGGAAGCGCCCTGAGGGGCTTGGGTCCGGGGAGTGGACCGCAGGCCGGTCGGGCCGCCGACCTTCGTGTCCGACGGGGCGCGGGAGCCGGGCGTTCCGTTACCGCCGGGCTCGTCCTCGCCACCGCTGCCCGGTTCGGTTCCGCCTCCGGGTTCGGTTCCGCCTCCCGTGCCTGGAACCTCGCCCACGATCTTGTCCACGGTGTGGTCGACCTTCTTCTTGGCCTCCTTGATCACCGTCGTGTCCACGCCCGTGGTGTCTCCGACAACGTCGATCGCCTCATCGATGGGGTCGTCCACTTGATCCAGGATCCCCCCGACGGCGTCGTCGGAACAGGTGAGAAGCGAGCAGGGACTCTGAGCGTGCGCGGGGGACGCCAGGATCAAGACGACCGTCAGGGTCCCGAGCATGAGCAGGGGCCAGGATCTCGTGGCCCGTCGCCCCCCCATGCGGGTCTCCTTTCGCGGCCGGAGTTTGCTTCCACGTTTTGACAGGTACTCCATTCTCGGTAATCGGTAGAAGTACGTAGATCCTGAAGTGCGGAGTCCTGCGCCCATCCGGCGAGGCGGCTTGCAAATATGCAGCCATAGGTATTAATGTCCCCGATATGGGCGCTCGAGTGGTCGTTCTGGGTGCATCGGGATACAGCGGCGCGGAGCTGCTACGGCTCCTATCCAGGCACCCGAGTATGGAGGTCGTGGCCGCGGGCGCCGGGAGCCTCGCGGGGCATGGGGTGGAGGAGGTCCTGCCACACCTGGCCGGGGGGAACGGCGATTTGACACTCGTATCTCAGGAGGAGGCGGCGGCGACGCAGGCGGACGTCTGCTTCTCGTGTCTGCCATCGGGGGTCCTCGATGGGCTGAGCACCCGCGTCGGCGCGGAGGCCGTGGTGGATCTCTCCGACGAGCACCGGGCCGAGCCCTCATGGGCGTACGGGCTGACGGAGCTGAACCGCGAGTCGGTGCGGAGCTCGTCACGGGTCGCCAACCCGGGTTGCTATCCGACCGCGGCCCTTCTGGTGCTGGTTCCCTTCGCGAGGGGTGGGCTGATCGATGGTCCGGTCGCGATCGACGCGATATCCGGAGTGTCTGGAGCGGGAAGAAGCTCGGAGCACAGACTTCTGGCGGCAGAGATGGGCGGGAACGTCTATGCGTATGGGACGACCGAACATCGCCATATCCCGGAGATGAAGGGGGGGCTCGCGCGCTTCGGAGGGCTGGACGCCAAGGTCTCGTTCACACCGCACCTGGTCCCCATGCCACGCGGCTTGCTCGTCACCGCCCGGGCTCCTCTGAGAAGGCGGGCGACGGACGCGGACGTCTTGCAGGTGCTGGAGGACGCCTATCGGGACGAGCCCTTCGTCGACGCCGTCGGGGCCTGGCCTCAAACGAAGCACGTGCACGGCTCCAACCGCGGGCTTGTGTCCGCGCGCGTGGACGCATCATGCGACCTGCTCGTGTGTTCGGCAGCAATCGACAACCTTGGTAAGGGAGCAGCCGGGCAGGCGATACAGAACGCCAATCTGATCCTGGGCGTCGACGAGCGCACCGGCCTGGACGCGGCGGGGGTGTGGCCATGAGGTGGCCCGCCGGCGTCCTCAGCGCGGGTGTGTGCTGCGGCATCAAGAGCGATGGGTCATTAGATCTGGGCTTGCTCGTGTTCGATGAGCCCACCGAGTGGATCGGAAGTTTCACGAGAAACGCGGCAGCGGCTGCGCCGGTGACGTGGTCCAGGGGGTTGACGGGCCATCCTGTGAGGGCGCTGGTGGTGAACAGCGGCAACGCCAACGCGTGCACGGGCTCTGCGGGTGATGCTGCAGCTCGATCAACTGCGCAAACGGCTGCGCGCACCCTTGGGTGCAGCGCCGGGGAGATCCTCGTTGCCTCCACCGGGCCCATCGGAATCCCACTTCCGGCGGAGAAGGTCATCTCTGGAATCCCGAAGGCGTTGGAGGAGCTCGGTCCCGAGCCCGAGGCATTCGCGACGGCGATCCTGACCACCGACAGCTCGACCAAGGTCTCGGCGAGCAAGGCCGGCGGTGCGAGATTGGTGGGCGTCGGCAAGGGCGCGGCCATGCTCGCTCCCAACATGGCGACGATGCTGGGGTTCATCGTCACCGATGCGGCCGTGAGCCGCACGGTGCTCGAGGGCTGTCTTCAGAATGCGGTCGAGCGAACCTTCAACAGGATCTCCGTGGACGCGTGTCAGAGCACCAATGATTCGGTGATGCTCTTCTCAACGGCCTCTCAGAGGGACGTCGATCCGGAACGCCTCGCAATCGGGGTCGAGGACGTATGCGGAGACCTCGCGGAGCAGATGGTGCGCGACGCAGAGGGGGGATCCCGTCTCGTACGGATCGTCGTGGAGGGTGCTACCAGTGAAGCCAGGGCTGCCGAGCTGGGGCGCTCGATAGCGGGCTCCGTGTTATGGCGTGCGGCTGCTCATGGCGGCGATCCCAACTGGGGACGCATCGTCGCGGCCATGGGTTCCGCGGATACGAGTCTGGACCTGGCGCGTCTGACGCTACGTATCGGGGACGAAGTCCTGTTCGACCGGGGCGAGCCCAACGGTTCGCTCGAGACGGCCGCGAAGTGGATGGACTCGGATGAGTTCACGGTCACTTGCGGGTTGGGTGTGGGAGAGGAGAGCGCAGTCGTGCTGACATCCGACCTCTCCGAGGAATACGTCTCGCTCAACGCGGAGGGAACTTCGTGAGCACTAACGTCATCGCAGCAGGGAAGGCTGCCACGCTGATCGAGGCCCTGCCTTACATCCGGTCCTATCGAGGCGAGACGGTCGTGGTGAAGGTCGGGGGAGAGGCGCTGGACGACCCCGGTCTGGCGTCCTTCGTAGCCGAAGACATGGCCCTGCTGGCGCTGGTTGGGATCCGACTGATCGTCGTTCATGGCGGAGGTCCTCAGGTGAGCGCGGCGATGCTCCAAGCGGGCGTCGAGCCTCGCTTCGTGGGAGGGCTGCGAGTGACGGATGACGCTTCGATGGAGCTGGTGCAGCGCGTGCTGGTCGGCTCGATCAACTCCGATCTGGTTGCCGGATTGTGCCGCTCCGGGCTCCAGGCGGTGGGGCTCTCGGGTACGGACGCGAACCTTCTGCACGCGGCCAGGACCACCGGCCCCCATGGTGAGGACCTGGGAAGGGTCGGCCGAGTCGTCGACGTGAAGACCGATCTCCTTCGCGCACTCCTCGACGACGGATACACACCGGTGGTCGCGTCGGTCGCGTCGGATGACGACGGAGATGCGCTCAACGTGAATGCGGACTCAGTCGCCGGGGCCGTTGCGGCCGGGATGACCGCGTCGAAGCTCGTCTACCTGACGAGCGTTGAGGGGCTCTACCGCGATCTGGGTGACGAGGGTTCGCTGGTCTCGGAGATCAAGCTCGGCGAGATCAAAGGGATGCTAGAGGGGCTCTCGGAAGGGATGCATCCCAAGGCCGCGTCGGCGATCGAGGCACTCGAGTCGGGCGTGGGCAAGGTGCACATCCTGGACGGGCGCGTGAAGCATGCGCTCCTGCTCGAGGTCTTCACGGAAGAGGGCATCGGGACCCAGGTGCTGCCGTGACCATCGCGACCTCCGCACCGGACATGATCATGGCCACCTACAAGAGGTGGCCGGTCGAGTTCGTGTCCGGCAGGGGAGCCGTGCTCGTCGACGCTGCGGGAAAGCAGTACATCGACTGCGTCGCGGGGCTCGCCGTTGCCGCCGTCGGCCATGCGCACCCGAGGGTTGCTTCGGCGATTGCCGCTCAAGCGAGCCGGCTGATACACGTGTCGAATCTCTATGTCACTCACCCTCAGAACCGACTTGCGGAGCGTCTCGGTGAGCTGACCGGCGGTATGCAATCTTTCTTCACGAATTCCGGGGCCGAGTCGATCGAGTGCGCGATCAAGCTTGCGCGACGGTGGGCCGGGAAGAACAGGGGGCTCGACAGTCACAGGGTCGTGGCGGCCGTCGGGGGTTTCCACGGTCGCACGCTCGGAGCCCTTGCGGCCACCGGGCAGCCGAGCAAGCAGCGGCCCTTCGGACCCTTGGTCCCGGGATTCGTTCACGTTCCCTACGACGATGTCGCCGCCCTCCGTGCAACGGTCGACGATTCGGTGGCGGCAGTCATTCTCGAGCCCATCCAGGGTGAGGGGGGAGTCGTCGTCCCGTCCGAGGGCTACATCCGGGCCGCGCGCGACCTCTGCGACGAGCGCGGTGCTCTGCTTGTGCTCGACGAGGTGCAGACC
>JBOGXB010000049.1:0-16370 GCA_050694215.1 Actinomycetota bacterium | reverse complement strand
GCGTCCATCAAAACGCTGTCACCACGGGTCATGAGATGTCATGGACACTCACCAATTACGCTGCGACCAGGCAAGACGCAAAACGGTCCTGGTCACAGGGTCGTGCCGATTCCGTTGTAAGCGCAGTGCTCTTCCGCTGAGCTAACCGCCCTCGTTTAACAGACTATCCGGCGCCTTTGTCGGCGCGAGGCCTCAGGATCGCGCGCGCAGGCGCGCCGTCGCTCCGGATGATCTTCAGGGGCAGACAGATCAACTCATACTCCCCCGCCGCAACACGGGATAGATCTAGTCCCTCGATGATCCAAACTCCGGCCTCGAGCAGCTCGGTGTGGGTCTCGACACCGTCGGACTTGAACCCACCCACCGAGAGGTAATCGACCCCCACCAGCCGAACACCACGTTCGACGAGATGCCCGGCCGCGCCGGCTGAGACGTAAACGAAATCCTCGTCGAAGGGCAGGTCCACCCACCGTCGGTCGGAGTTGCGCGTCTTGAACAGGATCCGGTCGCCTGCATCGATGTCCTGATCCTCCAGCTCGGAGACCTTCACCGTGACGGGATCGCTGATCTCGACGACGCGCGCGCGGCCCATCGTTGCCTCGAGCTCCATCTCGTCCAGTCCCTTGCCGCCGGCGACGAAATGGAGCGGCGCGTCCATGTGAGTCCCCGTGTGTGAGCCCATCGACAACATCGACACGTTGGCGGCATCTCCCTTGGAGATATCGAGCCGACGCTCGATCGTCACCGGAGGGTTGTCCGGCCAATGCACCATGCCATCTCGCAGCGTCACGGAGATGTCGATCCACCCACCGCTGTCGGGCATCTTCAGCTCCGAGCGGCACCTTCGGTCGCGCTGCTTGCCTCCTGCGCAACCTCCACGTACACCTTGATCGCGCCGGGAGAGCCGAGCCGTCCTAGCGCGTCCGCGTATGCATTCAGCCCGTCGATCCGATCCGTCAGAAGCTTCGACAACCATCCCGGGTAGCGAGCTTCGGACAGAGCTATATCGGCGACGCCTTGTTCGAAGTTGGTGCGGCTCGCATTCACGGTTCCAACGACCACCTTGTTGCCGAGGACCATCGACAGGTTGATGGCGTCGGCCGGCACCTCGATCCTTCGATCTCCGCCCGTTACGCTCGATAGGACGAGGACGCCGTTCTTTCCGAGGTGTTGCATGGCCTCGAATGCAAGGGGCGAGAACCCCGTCGCTTCGAAGATGATGTCGAGCGGCCCGTACTCCTCGGCGACCTCCCTCACGCTCTGCCGCTTCGTGCTGACATAGCGCGCTCCGAGCTGTTCGACCAGTTCGGAGTTGAGGTAGGGAGGCTCGTCGAGCCCCGCGGTCACCACATCCAGCCCCCGAAGACGCAACGCGAGCGTTGCAAGGAGGCCGATGGTTCCGGCACCGAAGACGGCGGCGCGCCGTGGCTGCCAGACCTTGAGGCGCCGCTGGATCTCGTACGCCTGCGCGATCCCCTTCTCGACGACCGAAGTTGGCTCGAGAAGCACCGCGACGTCCGCGAGCTCTCTTGGCACGAGGATCAACCTCTCCGCGGCCTCGACGTAGTACTCCGTCAGGAAACCGTGAACGAGGCTGATGCCGTGCTCGTGGTAGGTGTCGTCGATCGTCATGTCCGCGAGCCCGATGGTGTCGTAGATGCTCCCGCCGGGTTGCCGGACGATCGCCACGACGTGATCACCGGGAGAGAGCTCGGTCACCGCCGGGCCCACATCCTCAACGACGCCGAAGCCCTCATGCCCGAGCACAAGGAAGTCATCGCCGGGAGGAGCTGCACCGTACTCGCCCGCGTTGATCTCGATGTCGGTACCGTCGAGCCCGACGCGGAGGATCTTCACGAGCACGCCGCGACCGTCGGAAACCGCGTCGATGCGAGGCTTCGGCACTTCAGCCAGATGAGCGGTGTCCGCCTTGCCTGGGTAGACCGCTATCGCCTTCACTCTGTTTCTCCCTTCCAGATCGCGGGACGCTCCAGGAGCGCACCGTTGATCTCGACTTGCTTCTGGGGCCAATCGCTGGTGCGAGTGATCACCTCGGGGCCTTCGTCGTTTGTGAGGATGGTGTCCTCCGATTTCACTCGAGTGATCGACGGATTCCATGCACACGCTTGGTGCGCCTCTAACCGATGGTGCGAGTGGGGGGTGGCGAAGATCTCCCGACCCGCATATCCGGTAAGGCCACCCTGGTGATGCAGCTCCCACTCGCCGGGAAACCCTTCTGTCTCGTAGTGCGCTGCCGCGTTCATGAATACGTCATGAAGAGTGTTGCCGGGAACGCTCGAGGAGATCATGTGAGCGTCGACGCGGACCACCGCATCGTGGCGGGACATAAGCTCGTCGTCCGGTGATCCGAAGTGCACCATGCGCGTCAACGACGCATGCAGCCCTGCGCGCCGTCCGGTTAGTGCGACCAACAGTGTGCGCCGCAGTCGAGCTTGGGTCGGGATCGGATGACGATACAAGGCGATCCGTCTATCGGCGGCGACGAGGTTGACGAGTGGGAGGATTCCCCGGCTCACGCACAGCGCTGCGACGCGACCGGCGATCTCGGCTTCGGAATCGCCCGGCACAGCCGAGAAGCACGCCTCCTCCACGGATCGGGCTGCATCGGCACCGAGAACGCGGTAGCGATCCATCTCCGGGGGCGAGAGAGTGAACCTGAGCGGAGCAAGGGCTCCCCCGGTGTCCGGCAACCCCGCGGCCCCCGAATCCGAGACGACTTGCGAGGGATCGCAGAGTTCGGCCACGAGCTGTCTCTCCGCCTCTCGTCGATGCCATTCGTACGTCATCACCTCCACCGGGAGGCCATCCATCTCCTCATCGACGAGCCGGTCCGCTTCGATGTTCGACGTCAAGACTGCAATCACGTCCAGGGTCACCAGGACAGAGGCCACCCCTGTGGCCTCCCCGATCGAGACATGGTTCTGGCCACCGGCGGTGATCCAGGCGAAGTTCGCCTGCGTCGAGAAGAGCGCGCCCGACCGGTGCTGCTGCTCGAGCCAGCGCCGAACCGTTTGGACCTTGCGGCTGAACTCATCGCTGCGAGTCGGCGGGTCAACCGGAGTGTGCGGAGCCGTGGTCCCGGGTGCGGTGGCTTCGCTCACAGAGGGCCGCCCCCCGGCGTGAGGCCCTTTTCTGCTTGGGCGATCGCCCACGCGGCATTGACCAGGCCGATGTGACTGAAGGCCTGAGGGTAGTTGCCCAGCAGCTCTTTGGTCTCGGGATCGACCTCTTCGGCGAGGAGCCCGAGATCGTTTACGAATGCGATCGCGCGCTCAAAGGTCGTCTTCGCCTTGTCGATCTGTCCCGCTAGCGCCTGCGCTTGAGCGAGCCAGAAGGTGCACAGCAGGAAAGTGCCCTCCTCGCCCTCGAGCCCGTCCGGGGCAAGGTAGCGGTACACCAGCCCGTGCTCGTCCGTCAGTCTTTCCTCGATCGCTGCAATCGTGGCGAGAACGCGAGGATCCTTCGCCGGAAGAAAGCCCATGATCGGCATCATGAGTGACGAGGCATCGAGCTCCTCCGATCCGAAGGATTGAGTGAAGGCCTGGGCGCGATCGTTCCAACCGTGCTGGAGGATCGCGTCCGCTATCTCGTTACGAGTCTTCACCCAGCGATCGATCCGTTCCGCTGCGCCCAGGCGGTCGGCAAGCAACGTCGCTCGATCAAGCGCGACCCAGCACATGAGCTTCGAATACAGAAAGTCTTGCGGTTCCCCCCGCACTTCCCAGATCCCTTGATCGCGCTCGTTCCAGCGCGCAGCAGCGGTCTCCGCGGCGTCTACGAAGAAGCCCTTGGTGGCATCGTCGAGCTCGTCGAACTGGTCTGAGAGCCGGTAGACCGTGTTCAGGAGCTCCCCGTAGACGTCGAGTTGTCGCTGGTTCCAGGCGCCGTTACCCACCCGGACGGGCCTGCTATCCCGCCAGCCCGAGAGGTGCGACAGCTCCCTTTCGGTGAGGTCGTGCTCACCGCCGATGCCGAACATGATCTGGAGATCCGCGCCTCCGCGCAGCTGTGCCGCAGCCGCCCCCGTCATGAAGTCGAAGTAGTGATCGACCTCATCGGGACACGCCGCTACCCACAGCGCCTCGACCGTCAGGCTCGAATCCCGCACCCATGCGTAGCGATAGTCCCAGTTGCGTTCGCCACCGACCTCCTCCGGCAATGAGGTGGTCGGCGCGGCGACGATCGCTCCTGTCGGTTGGAAGGTCAGGGCCTGCAACACACGTCCGCTCAGATGCACGAGATCTCGCCACGGTCCCTCGTAAGCCTGATGCAGGCCGGACCATGTCTTCCATGCCTTCACGGCGTCGTCGAACCGGCGAGCGATCTCCTCCTCGCCCCATGGCTCGGTCGGTTCATCCGACGTCGTGTAGTGATGGAGAGAGAAGACCAGCGTTTCCCCCTCGTGAAGGGTGGCTCGCGCCGTCGCCGTCGCCCCGTCTATGTTCAGCGTGATCGGCGACGACATCAGGAGCACGTCGGCACCCCCTCTGACGCGGACGCCGTAGGTCTCCGCCGCGAGCAGGGGGCTTATCAGGCCGTACTCGGGCCGGGGGGCGTATTCGATCTCCATCTCCATGGTCCCTTTCGCGCACTGGACGCGGCGTAACAGAACGTGTGGACTGTGCCGCCCAAGGGCGTGTCCCCGTTCGTTTGGTCCCATGGCAAGCGCATCTCTGAGGATCGCCGTCCCGGTATCGGACTCGAAGATGGTCTCTAGAACCATCGTGTCGTCGATGTACGCGCGCGTAGTTCTCGCCTCGCCGGCAGGTTCGATCGAGAAGTGACCGGCACCGTGGTCGAGGATGCGTCCGAAGACGGAGGGGCCATCGAAGCGCGGAAAGCACAGCCAGTCGATGGACCCGTCTCGAGAGACAAGGCCTGCCGAGTGACAGTCCGAGATCAGTCCGTAGTCGCCGATCGCGACATCGCTCATCGTCCATCCTCCTCATTGTGGCCGGGAGAATTCCTGCGTCCCGAGACCCGTACGTAGTTCAGTCGAAAGAGCTCGATGACCTCGTCTACGTCCCCATCCGAGCGGATCCAGCGGCTCACCCATCCTGAGTTGGGGAGAACGTGGTGGGGTTCGGCTCGTCCAGCCGAGACGAGCTCGTCGCGCGTCGCCTTTGGAAATGGGAGATCGGCGAGGCGGTCACCGTGCACGTGGCCGAGCTCGACGCGCCCGAGCCGGAACTCCACTCCCCCAAAACGATGAAGATGCCTCGTGACGCCATCCCAGGAGGAAACCACCTCGTCGATGCGCCGACCGGCGTTCATCTCGGCGCCGTCGCGGGAAGACCCAATGTGTTGCCCTCGACTACGTGGCCGGCCGTGCAGGAAACAAGCTCGGTCACCTGATGAGAGTCACGACGACGCGGACTCCCGCTCTGCGATCACGTGAGTCACCGGTATCTCGAACCGTCTCTCGATACGGTGAGGAAGATCCTGCTTGAGCCAGCGCGAGATCCCAGGCGGCAACGTGGACACGATGATCTCGTCGAAATCCCGCGACACCAGCTGCTCGGCCACGGCCTCTGCCGGGCTGGCATCCCCGATCGCTCCATCGATCTGCGCACCCGTCTCACTCAACTTGGTCAGAGCAACCTCCAACCGGTGGTGAGCGTGCGCGTTAGCCTCGCCCTCCGTCCACAACGCCTTTCCCGATGGGGGCGTTGCAGGCACGACCAGAGTGAATCTGCAGGGACCCTCCTCCATGCGGCGCCGGATCTCGTGCAACAGATGGGAGCCCGCCGCGGTCTGGTTCGCCACGATCAGGATGCTGCGTTCCTCCACGCGAACCACCTCCTCACTCTTCTATATACGCCAGGTGGATTGGCTACTCCACCCGGGGCCCGAGCCTGAGAGCGGGGAACATCACGGCCATGAGTGCGGTTCGACCCTATGGGTAGGCTCTTACAGACGAGTCCCCAGGGTCACTAAGGACCGGAAGGAGGAGGAATGGCTTACACGCTGCCTGATCTCCCGTACGACTACTCGGCGCTCGAACCCCACATCGACGCCCAGACGATGGAGATCCACCACACCAAGCACCATCAGAAGTACATCGATACAGCCAACGAGGCTCTGTCGGGGACCGAGTGGGCGGACAAGCCCGTCGAGGAGGTTCTGCGAAACCTCGGCAGTCTTCCCACCGACATCAGGACGAAGGTTCGCAACAACGCGGGCGGCCACGCCAACCACTCGTTGTTCTGGACCGTCATGGGGCCGGACGGCGGTGGCGATCCCAGCGGCGCAGTTGCGAATGCCATCAACGACGCGTTCGGTTCCTTCAAGCAGTTCCAGGAGAAGTTCACCGAGACGGGCGTCGGCCAGTTCGGCAGCGGTTGGGCCTGGCTGGTGGTCGACGGCGGCAAGCTGGACGCGATAGGTCTTCCCAACCAGGACTCCCCCGTCATCGAGGGAAAGACTCCCATCCTCGGCATCGACGTATGGGAGCACGCCTATTACCTCAAGTACCAGAACAAGAGGCCGGACTACATCGAGGCGTGGTGGAACACCGTTAACTGGGACGAGGTCAACCGCCGCTTCGAGGCGGCCAAGTAAGCGACACGGTTACAGCAAAGGAGGCCGGGCAAGTCGCCCGGCCTCCTTGCGTGCTCCGCGGTGCGCGTCCCGCGAGCTTTTTAGGTACAGGACTTGCCCCTGGCCGGGATGCATTTGAATTGGAGCGAAGAGGCGAACTGGGGCGAGTCGTAGACGACCCGAGCAAAGAACGGATCTAATACCCCTTCGGCGGGTCCCGCGGCCGGTGTTATCTGCACCATGAGCGACTGGGTCGCCCTGAACCTGACTTTCTTCGTGACCGCCGCGATGGTGCCTCCTCCTGGAGGCAGGTTGACTCTCACCTCGGCGGCAGGCTTCGGATAGTCGTTGGTCCCTGCAAGTTCCGAGGTACACAGCAAAGACGCGACATCGGGCCAGACCCGCACGTCTAGCTTGCCGGGCGTCGACACAGTGGTGAAGGTGAGCTTCATCTTTCCGACGATCGTGCCCGAGACCTCTCCGATCCAGACGGGGAACAGGTTGTTGCCCGCGCACTGGTCATTCGGGCCCACCAGATAGTTCGTGATCTGCTTCGACTTGGGCTCCCCGGCCGGCTTCTTGGAATCCATCCTCGGATAGGCGTCTGCGAGCGCTCCATAATCCGCTTCGTCCACCGGGGTCGTGCCATGGAGATAGAGCTTGGTCTTGACGGGTCTGCGCCTCGCGGCGCCGGCGTCGACTGCAAGGGACGCGACGACGAGCCCGGCGATGAGCGCGCTTGCGGCCAGCTTCTTCATCACTCGTGTAGGGATCACCGAAGGTTCGAGAAGGTCGCGTGCACCGTCCCGGAGGTGCCGATACCCGGGCACGGCGGATCGCTCCCCGGTCCTCCGTTGATAAATACGGTGACCGCGTAGCCGGGTCTGATCTTGATCGGCTTGGCGGTCTTGCCGCAGACGTTGGGGTGGTCGACGTCGCCGATCCCATCACCGTCGAGATCCTGCGACACGGCGGCGTAGGTAGACGTTCCGGACTGGTCCTTGATCTGGAGCTTGAGGAACTTCATGCCGGCCCTCGGAATGAAGTTGACGCAGCCGAGCCCGTCGGCGATGAGGAGGCAGCCCACGAGCGCGTCGCTGTGCCCGAGAGCGGGCGTCTGATAGACGGCGTGGGCCCTCTGGACGATTCGCCTCCGCCTGCGCGCCTCTGCCGGAGCAAGCAAGGGGCCCGCGATGAGGCTGATCACAAGGGCTACCAAGACCGTCCGTCTCATCTCATCCCCATGGATCGTTCTCTAAAGGTAGGGGGAAGATTCGGCGGGTCGAGTTACCTTCCTGCTAGTCCGGCCCTAACTCCTCGTCGGCGAGCACCTCGATCCCGTTCTCTCGGAGGAAGGCGGCAGTTACGCCGTCGCCGGCGACCTGGCTGCCCCCGAAGGTCCCGTCGTAGATCGCGCCCCGGCCGCACGATGGGCTCCGGGCTTTGAGGATCGCAACCCTTGCTCCGGAGCTCACGGACGCCTCGAGCGCCCGGCGCGCTCCCTCCAGGTAGGCCCCTGTGACGTCCCGGCCCTGTTCCGTCACCACCCGCGCCCTCCCCGCGAGCACATCGGAGCCATCGCCGCCGACGATCTCGGCCCGGGGCCGTGGCGTGCCCAGGCCCCCGTCTACCTCCGGACAGACGAGAACGGCACGGCCCTGCGCAACCAGACGGCCGACCTGGTCGTCTTCATTGGAGGAGCCGTCGAAGCGGCAGGCGCGCCCGGCGAGGCAAGCGGAGACGAGGACCGGGTCCGCGGACAGCGGTGATTGGGGTTCATCGGCCATGGGAAGAAGGATGCTAGAGCCGACGACCAGAAGCGGAGGTAGGAATAAGGACTTAGGTCCCAACGTTTTGTACCCTTGACACAAAGGATCTCCCCTTCCACTAGGGGAGGGATTCCTTTAGCATTGGAGAAACGGTTCTACAGAACCAAAGCAGTACCGATACCCGACCTCTCGAGGGCGGTGCGACGTGGCCCAGCCGCCTACGCGGCGTCCAGAAGGACATCTCGCCGGCCGGCCGACTCGAGGCTGATGGGGACTCGGGCTGGAAGTTCGGGCCCGTGTCCATAGGCCGTGACTCCGACCCATCCAAGGAAAGAGGTTGGTAATAGATGAGCCAGGCTTCTCGACCCTACGAGAGCTCCCGAGAGGATGCCGCCCACGAAGATCTCGTTCGGCAGTACCTGCGCGAGATCGGGCAATATCCCCTCCTCACCGACGTGCAGGAGGTCGAGCTCGCGCGCACGATCGAAGAGGGCGAGAAGGCGCTGGAGAAGCTCGACAAGGCCAAGAAGGTCACGGACCGCCAGCGGGTAGCACTCGAGACCCAGCTCCGGGCCGGGCGGGCAGCGAAGCGCCGCTTCATCCAGTCCAACCTGCGACTCGTGGTCTCCATCGCCAAGAAGTACTCAGCCGCGGGCCTGCCCCTGCTGGACCTGATCCAGGAGGGCAACCTGGGCCTCATGCGAGCGGTCGAGAAGTTCGACTATCAGCGTGGTTTCAAGTTCTCGACCTATGCCACGTGGTGGATCCGCCAGGCCATCACCCGCGCCATCGCGGACAAGGCCCGTACCATCCGCATCCCGGTGCACATGGTCGAGACTCTCTATCGCGTCCGTAAGGTTCAATCGGAGCTTCTCGAGAAGCTTGGCCGCGAGCCCACGATCGAGGAGATCGCCGAGGGCTCTGACCTCTCACCGGAGAAGGTGCGCGAGGCGTTCCGCGTCCTGCCCGAACCGGTATCCCTCCACGAGCCGGTTGGTGACGAGGACGCCGAGCTCGGTGACTTCATCGAGGACGAAGACGTCGAGGGCCCTTTCCAGGCAGCCGCAGTCGCGCTGCGCCAGGAAGACCTGTGGGACATGCTGGGCTCGCTCTCGGATCGCGAGCGCAAGGTGCTCGCCCTCCGCTTCGGTCTGGTGACCGGCGAGCCGCGCACGCTCGAGGAGGTCGGTCGCGAGTTCAACCTGACCCGCGAGCGCATCCGGCAGATCGAGGCGAAGGCTCTGGCGAAGCTTCGCCATCCGAGCACGCCCGGCAAGCTCCGGGACATGGTGACGATCTAAGGCGTTCTTTCCGTCGGAGAGGTCCATTTTCGGTACCCATGTTTAGAAAGAACGGATGATGGTGACCACGATCGTTCTTGCCGTGTGCGATATCCATCAGATACCCGAGACCGCTCAAGCCATTGCGGACCTCCCCGACGTCAGCGAGGTTTATTCGGTCGCCGGCGATTACGACCTCGTAGTCATGGTGCGGGTCCGCGATCACGACGAGCTGGCGCGGGTGGTCTCGGAAGAGATCGCCAAGATCCCGGGCGTACAGCGCACCCAGACGCTGGTTGCCTTCAAGGTCTTCTCCCGGCACGACGTCGAATCCATGTTCTCCGTCGGCTTCGAAGAGAGCGACTGAGCCGCGGCAGCGGAGGTTGCGATGGATGCGCTCGTCGCGCATTACCACGAGATCGGGCTCAAGGGGCGCAACCGCGACTTCTTCGAACAGACGCTCGCGCGCAATTTGAGGCGATCGCTGCGCGGGACCGGCTACTCGAGGATCCGCCGGGGCTTCGGCCGTTTGGTCGTCGACTTCAAGGACGGCGCACTTCTAGACGAGGCACTCGGCCGGGCCACGCGCGTTTTCGGGACCGCCTACGTGGGGCTCGGCAAGCGTGTCCGGCCCGACATGGACGAGATCGGCGCCGCCGCGTTAGAGCTCATGTCCGCCGAGCCCTTCGAGTCCTTCGCAGTGCGAGCCCGTCGCACCTATTCTTCCTTCACCCACAACTCCCGCGAGATGAACGTGGCCATCGGGCAGCTCATCAAGGACACGACGGGCGCGCGCGTCGACCTGAGCAACCCGCACGCGACCCTCTCCATAGAGATGTTCGGGAACAGTGGGATCGTCTATCGAACGAGGGTACGGGGGCCGGGCGGTCTTCCCGTCGGGGTGTCCGGGCGCATGATGGCGCTGGTGTCTGGAGGCATCGACTCGCCGGTCGCAGCGTGGAGGATGGGTCGCCGTGGAGTGGAGGTCGAGCTCGTCCACTTCCACGGACAGCCGTTCACCGATCACTCATCCGTGCGGCAGGCCACCGAGCTCGCTGAGGTCCTCACCCGCTATCAACTGAGAACGATCCTCCACCTCATCCCGCTCGCGGATGCGCAGCGTGAGATCGTCACACACGCTCCTTCCAACCTCAGGGTCGTCCTTTATCGGAGGACGATGATGCGTATCGCCTCCGAGCTCGCTAAGCAGCGCGCCTGTCAGGCCGTCGTGACTGGGGACTCGCTCGGCCAGGTCGCGTCGCAGACCATCGAGAACATCGGGACGGTCGACGCCGCCGTCGCCGGTGTGCAGGTGATCCGGCCATTGATAGGCATGGACAAGCAGGAGATCGTCGACAACGCGACAAGCATCGGCACCTACGACGTCTCGACGCGCAAGCATCAGGACTGCTGTGTGCTCTTCGAACCGCGCTCGCCTGCGACTCGAGCCAAACCTCACCATGCCGAGAGGGCAGAGCAAGAGCTCGATTTGGACGCGATGGTTGGCAAGGCCCTCGCGGGCGTCGAAACGAGAGAGCTCGAGCTCCCCGAGCCTCTCATTTGACCCGCCGAGAATGGCCGCGGAGGGGGCGTCAGTTACGACAAAAGGGCTAGATCTTTTTCTTCAGGGCGGCGGCGGCGTTGCCCACCAGTGATGTGAAGCCCTCGAAGCGTTTGCTCCGCGAGGGCGCCCCGAAGAGGCCCGCAATCGAGCGGAAGGCTCTCTCGGTCGCGTCGTCGTACGGGTACCACCACAGCCGAGGGATCCTCGTATTCGTGTTGCGGGTCACGTTTACCGCATAGACGAACTCACGTATCCCCTGAAGACCGTTCAACCGGCCGAAGCCGGACTCCCCGACCCCACCCCATGGCGACCACGCCGACGCCGCCGTCTCGCCGTGCAAGTTCACGGTCACCGTCCCAGCACGAAGCCGGGTGGAGATGGAATCGCTGAGCGCCCTGCTCGACGACCACACCGACGCGGTGAGGTTTACGCCGTCCTCGTTCGCGCGTTTCACGGCCTCGTCCTCGTCGTGGACCGTCACGATGGTGAGCACCGGCCCGAAGGTCTCCTGGCGCAGCACCGTCATCTCGCTGCTGACCGACTCGAGGACGGTCGGCGCGTACCAAAGGGAACCTTTCCGATTCTTGATCCCCGCATCCTGCCCCCCCGCGAGCACCCTGGCGCCCTTCCCGGTCGCGTCGGATACATGCTCCTTCACGATGTCGAGCTGGGGAGAAAATGTCAGCGATCCGACGTCGTCGCCTTGACGCAAGGTTGCGAGCTTGCCGAGGAGCTTCTCCTTGAACTCGTCGGCAACCGAGTCCACGACGTAAGCACGCTCGATCGAGCAACAGGTCTGCCCCGCGTTGTAGAAGGAGCCCCAGAGGATCCCCGAGGACGTGAAGTCGAGGTCCGCGTCGGAGCACACGATCGCGGCATCCTTGCCGCCCAGCTCCATCACTACCGGAGTCAGATGTTTGGCCGCCGACTCGCAGATCTTGCGGCCGGTAGCCGGGGAGCCGATGAACGAGACCTTGTCGACGGGAGCATCGACCAGGGCGGCGCCGACTGCTTCTCCACCCTGGATGACAGTTGCCACGCCGGAGGGAAGCGGCTCCAGGAGATCTCGGATCAGCTCTCCACATGCAGGGGTGACCTCAGAGGGCTTGATGACGACCGCGTTACCCGCGAAAAGCGCGGGAGCGAACGCCACGAAGGAGTTCGTAATCGGGTAGTTCCACGGCGTGATGCACCCGACTACCCCGAACGGACGCCACTCCGTGCGCGCGGACGTCCCCGACAGCAGCTTCGGCAAGACGGGCGGCGTGAACAGACCGATCTTCTCGGGGCGAAGAGCACGAGGCGCGAGGGCCTCGAGGCTCATCAGAATGATCATCGGGGGAATGACGTCGTGCGCGAGAGCCTCGTTACGCGGCTTTCCACACTCGGCAGCAACAGTCTCGACGATGTCGTCCATGCGGTCGTAGATGCGGTGGCGGACCTCTCTCATAAAGCGACCCCGGCCCTCGGGCGCGATGGCCGCCCATTCGGGCGCCACCTTGCGTGCCCGATCCACGACGTCGGAGATCTCGCCGGGAGCGTTGGCCTGGACCTCGCTGCGGATCTCGCCGGTGCGAGGGTTCAGGGACTTCAACTTCTGGGGCGCCCTCACCCTCGAGCGCGTGGTCTTCGTGGTCCTCTTGCGCGTGGCCGCTCTCGGCCTGGTCGGCTTAGCCTGCGCCATATGCGTCAGCTCCTCGGTATCTCGCCGCCGGTGAAAGGCGGCATCAAGGTTACAGCGTCGCCCTCCCGGAGCACCCGGCCGAGGTCGGCCCTGTCCTCGTTCACCAGCACATAGGCAGCGAGCCGGCGGGGAGCACCAAGCTCGTCCATGAGCTCTTCGACCGCCGCGCCGTCGCCCAGGTCGACCAGGGCTGCGTTATCGCGCGCGTTCGAAGGCAGGTAATCGCGCATGGCGCCGTAGCAGATCACCTTGACCTTCATGGGCGCACGATAAGCCCAAGAACGCCGCCCGATGGCGGCGTCCTTGGTGCCACTAGAGACCCGGAGCTATTTCTCCACCGCGACGCCGACCAGACTGCCGTATTCGGTCCACGACCCGTCGTAGTTGCGGATCTTGTCAAAGCCCAGCAGCTCCTTCAGCACGAACCATGAATGCGAGGAGCGCTCGCCGATGCGGCAGTAGGCGACGACGTCCTTGTCTGCCGTGATCCCCTCGGCCTCGTAAAGCGCCTTGAGCTCGTCGGCAGACTTAAACGTGCCGTCCTCGTTCACGGCCTTCGACCACGTGATGTTGGAGGCCCCGGGGATGTGGCCCGGTACCTGAGCCTGCTCCTGCGGGAGGTGCGGGGGCGCGAGTAGCTCGCCTCTGAACTCCTCCGGCGAACGAACGTCGACCCAGGCCGCTTTGCCGGACTTCGCCCGCTCGATGACTTCCTCGCGGAAGATGCGGATATCGGGGTTGTCCTTCCCGATCTGGAAGGTCGTCGACGACCGGTCCGGGTCGTCCTGATTCAGCAGACGGCTCTCGAGCTCCCACTTCTTACGACCGCCGTTGAGGAGCTTCACGTTGTCGACCCCGCGATACTTGAAGAGCCAGTACGCATACGCGGCGAACCAGTTGTTGTTCCCGCTGTACAGGACGATCGTCTGGTTGTTCGAGATCCCCTTCTCACCCAGGAGCTTCGCGAGCTGCTCCGACGAGATGAACTCCCGCCGCGGCTGATCGTGGAGCTCGGTCTCCCAATTGATCGCTATCGCGTTCGGGATGTGACCCTTCTCGTATGCCGCCGTATCCTCGTCGACTTCCACGACCGAGGTGTCGCCCGACTCGAGGTTTTGCTCGAGCCACTCGGTGTCGACAAGTGCGTCTTGGTTTGCGTATTCAGCCATCAGCCTCCTCCTTCTTTCAGTGTCTTTGCTTCCTCTATCAAGTCCTTGATGCGACCAAGTTGGGAGTTGGCGTCCGCGAGCATCCGCTCGAGGACGCGGAGCTCGACCCCGAGCTCGTCAACCGTGCGCGCGGCGCGCTCGCCCGACACCTCCACGCCGGCCTCGGAGAGCCCACCGGCCTCTCCCTCCCAGGTGAAATAAACCTTGGCGGGACGCCCCTTCGTCCGCCGGCGGGTCTCGGTGGCAAGGAACCCCGCCTCGACCATCAGGTCGAGGTGGGCCCGGGCCACGTTCGGATGGATCTTGAAGTGATCGGCGATCTCCTTCACGGTCTTCGCTCCGCTGCGGAGAAGGAGCGCCAGGATGGCCGCCCGCGTGGGCAGGGACAGGACCTTCGCGGTCCTTGTAGCTGAATCGTCCCCGAGGTTGGCCATACGCTTAGGTGATACCAGCGTTTCTCTTATTTAGCAAGTGCTAATAGGACTAACCCGATGGGACTAGACGAGGGCACCGTCCCCGAGCACCTGGCCGAGCAAGCGGGTTATTGCCGCGCCCTGGGCTCCCCCCTCTACGCGGCCCTCCTGGAGAAAGCAGCCGACGACGCGGCCGGTGGCGGACGTGGATCGGCTGGAGCTAGCGAGCGCCGTCGGTCACGCGGCGCCCGTCGAGGCCCTCGGCAAGCTCGACTCGCACCTGCTTGAGCTCCGCGATCTCGATGCAGGCGACGTCCTCCTCCTCGGGATCGTGACCTTCGAAGAGCGTGATCGCGACATGTCTGTTTCCGTATTCCACGTCGACGTGATCGAGGACGTAGCACGGCTCGACGCCGCTCGTGAAGCGGACTAGGAGGGTGCGACGATTCACCTTTCTGATCGACTGCCAGCGGATCGGGTGCACGTCCGCCATCCCGGAACGGGGGGCGACGAGCCTGTACTTGGCGGGCTGGTCGTTGGATCCACCCGGCGTGGACGAGATGGGTGCGTCCGGGCTCGCGCCGTCACCGCCGGCCCCCGGTGAACCCACCTCTTCGGGACTGCCGCAGGCACAGAAGGCTGCCATCGCGAGCGTTGCCAGGAGCCGTATCAGCGCATTCATGTCCCTTGGACGGACGACCCCGCTTGGGAAGTTCCCCTCCCGACAGTCTTGAGCGCGTTTTCGAGGATGTGCGCCCGTTATCGCGCTCAAAGTGGACGGGCTACGACTTGCCCGACTCCTCCAAGGCCTCCACCAGCGTGTTCCAGCCGAGCAGTGCGCACTTGATGCGCACCGGGTATTTGACTACGCCTTTGAGCGACACGAGGTCGCCGAGCTGCTTCTGGTCTCCTTCGGACTCGCCCGCCATCATGGCTTTGATCGACTCGGCAAGGGCGGCCGTGTCCTTCACCGAGAGCCCCTGCACCTTCTCGGTCATCATCGAAGCGCTCGCCTGAGAGATCGAACACCCCTTTCCCTCGAACGCAATCCCGTCCACGTTCTCGCCGTCGAACCTCACGAAAAGCTCGATCTCGTCCCCGCACAGGGGGTTGTTCCGCTCGAGCGCGACATCGTGAGGATCGAGGCGACCCTTGTTGCGCGGCGCGCGGTAGTGATCGAGGATCACTTCCTTGTAGAGCTCGTCCAGACTCCCCACCGTCAGCCCACCCCTCTCAACGAGTACTCGACTCCAGCGGAGTCGCGGAGGCAGATCACACGAACCACCCTTTCGCCTTCTCGAGCGCGTCGACGAGCACGTCTACGTCGTCGGTCGAGTTGTAGACGTAAAAGGAGGCCCTGGCGGTGGCCGGGACCCCGAGCTTGCGCATCAACGGCTGGGCGCAATGGTGACCGGCCCGGATGCACACGCCCTCCTGGTCGACGATCGTCGCCATGTCGTGCGGATGGACCTCCTCGAGGTTGAAGGACACCACGCCGCCCCGCTCGTCCACGTCGCCGGGCCCGTAGATCGTCGCACCCGTCTCCGCGAGCCTGCCCAGCGCATACTTCGTCAGCTCCTTCTCGTGAGAACGGATCGAGTCGCGTCCGAGAGCCTCCAGGTACTCGATCGCGGCCCCCATGCCCACTGCCTGAGCGATGTTCATCGTTCCGGCCTCGAACTTGTAGGGGATCTCGTTCCACGTTGCCCGGTCCGCCCACACCTCGCGGATCATCTCGCCGCCCCCGAGGAACGGAGGCATCTCTTCGAGGAGGTCCTCGCGCCCGTACAGCACGCCTGCGCCAGTCGGCCCGAGCATCTTGTGAGACGAGTAACCGAGGAAGTCACAGTCGAGCTCGTTGACGTCGAAGACGACGTGCGGCGCCGCCTGGGCGGCATCAACGAGTATGCGCGCGTCGACGGAATGAGCT
>JBOGXB010000048.1:0-16381 GCA_050694215.1 Actinomycetota bacterium | reverse complement strand
GGTAGCGATGTGCGTGGGCAAGGTAGCCGGCCTCAGGGACCTCGAGAGGAACATCTCCGAGCTGTGCTGGGACCTCGGACGGGCCGGCTGACACGCTCTAACGGCCTCCCCCTAGAGCCGCCCGGGGCCGGCTTCCGACACCCGGGCGAGGGCGGCTCCTTCCCCCCGATAGCACGACTCCGACTCCAATAGCTGCCTCGGGAGCCGAGGCCTCCCTTTCGGGATACGCGCCACTTGACTTTCCACTTTTTCCACGTTAGGAATAGGCGCTTCCGCACTGAGAGCGACAAACGGAGACGGGCAGATGTGCGAGACCTGCGGATGCTGGGCGGCCTCCCCGGCGTCCACCAAGAGGCAGAGGGCCGAGGCTCAGTGGGCGCTGGGGTACATGGAGCCCCAGAACGCCGCCGAGCAGGCCAAGCGCGAGGACGACGGGCTCAACGTCCGCACCCGCATCGAGAACGTGTACGCCAAGAAGGGTTTCGCCTCGATCTGGCCCTCGGACCTTCGCAACCGCTTCCGCTGGTATGGCCTCTACACACAGCGGCCGGAAACGGACGGCTACTTCATGCTGCGCATCCGCATCCCCGGCGGCGCGCTCACCTCCGAGCAGACCGATGTCATCGGACGACTCTCGGAGCGTTACGGCCGCGATGTGGCCGACGTCACCGATCGCCAGAACATCCAGCTCCACTGGATCCGGATCCAGGACATGCCCGAGATCTGGGCCGAGCTCGAGACGGTGGGGCTCTCGACCACCGAGGCGTGTGGTGACACCCCGCGGAACATCCTCGGGTGCCCACTGGCGGGAATCGACGCATCCGAGGTCGTCGATGCGTCCAGGGTGTTGCGGGAGGCCAATGCCGGGCTGGTAGGCAACTACGAGTTCTCAAACCTTCCGCGCAAGTTCAAGATCTCGATCTCAGGCTGCGCGCATCAGTGCGCCCAACACGAGATCAACGACATCGGTCTCGCCGGTGTGCGTAACCCCCACGGCGAGGAGGGGTTCGATCTTTGGGTCGGGGGTGGTCTGAGTACCAACCCGATGTTCGGGAAGCGCCTCGGAACGTTCGTGTCCGTGGACGAGTTGGTTCCGGTCGTTCTCGGGATCACCGCGGTGTTCCGTGATTGGGGGTATCGGCGAGCCCGCAACCGTGCCCGTTTGAAGTTCCTCGTCGACGACTGGGGGCCACAGCGTTTCCGTGAGGTGCTGGAGAAGGAAATCGGATTCGCGCTCGCGGATCTCGAACCTCCTCCTCCGGCCCTCGACAACCATCGTGAGCACGTCGGGATCTGGCCCCAGAAGGACGGTAACTACTACGTCGGGTTCAGCCCGAAGGCAGGTCGCATCGCAGGCCATCAGTTGAGAGCCGTTGCGCGCCTGGCCCGTCTCTACGGCGACGCCGAGGTCCGAACCACCACGCAACAAAAGATGGTCGTTTTGGGCGTCGAGGAGGCGCGGGTGAACGACCTCGTTGCGGAGCTGGAGACCCTGGACCTTCCCGTGCAGGCGAGCACATGGAGGAAGGGGACGATGGCGTGCACCGGCATCGAGTTCTGCAAGCTCGCGATCGTGGAGACCAAGGGACGGGCGGCCGAGCTGTACAGCTATCTGGAGAATGCCCTTCCCGGAGCCACCGAGGACATCCGGATCAACGTCAACGGTTGCCCCAATTCGTGCGCTCGCTACCAGACGGCCGACATCGGACTGATGGGTTGCCTGGTAACCGAGAAGGTGTGGACGACCGACCACGACGGCAATCAAGTGGCGGGGAGGCGCAAAGTCGAGGCATTTCTCGTCCACCTCGGAGGTCATCTCGGAGAGAACCGGGCGTTTGGCCGAAAGGCCAGGGGCGTCAAGGTGCTCGCCTCGGAGATCGGGCCGTACGTCGAGACGCTCGTGCGCCGCTACCGTCGGGAGCGTCGCGACGGCGAGAGCTTCGCCAACCTCATCGCCCGGCTCTCCGATGCCGAGCTCGCAAGTTTCGCAGCGAAACCCGCTGCCGCGGCTATGGCTCCGGCACCCGGCGTCATCGCGGAGCCGCGCGCATCATGAGCTCCTCCTTCGGTCTCGAGGGGAACTCCACTCAGGAACGGTTCGCGTCCCCGGACGTCAAGTACTCCGACCTCTCCACGGCGGAGCCGAAGACGATCATCGAGTTCGCGGCACTAACGATCGACCGCCTCGCCGTTGCCACCTCGTTTCAATCCTCAGGGCTGCTCATCCTTCACCTGCTGCGGGACATCCGCCCCGACTTACCGGTCCTCTTCATGGACACGGGGTTTCACTTTCCCGAGACACTCGAGTTCAAGGAACGCATCCGTGATCTGTGGGACTTGAAGCTGGTCGAGCTGCGCGGAGAGCATGGCTCGGCTACACGTCAGAGGGAGATCTACGGTCCTCGTCTCTACGAGAGGGATGCAGATCAATGCTGTGCCATCAACAAGGTGCGGCCGTTGCAGAACGCTCTCGAGGAGTACGACGGATGGATCTCGGGCCTGCGTCGCGATCAGTCGCCGATGCGTACGGAGACCCCTGTCGTCGAGGCACAGATGCTGCCGTCCGGGAACGAGATCCTGAAGATTCACCCACTTGCCCACTGGAGCCGCGGCCAGGTCAACGACTACATCGCCGCCCACGCCATCCCCACGCATCCCCTGCTCGAGCGGGGCTATGCCTCGATCGGCTGCTGGCCCTGCACCAGAGCAGTCGGGGCCGGCGAGGAGGACCGGGCGGGCCGCTGGGATGGGCTCGCGAAGTCGGAGTGCGGGATACATTCGTTCGGCAAGCCACACGGCCCGAAGGAAACGGAGGCCGAGCAGTAGTGAGCATGCGCGCAGTTCCTCTCTACTGCCCCTACTGCGCCGAACAGGATCTCGAACCGGTCGGCGAGGAGGGGGGGCGCTACTACTGCGCTTCGTGCGATCGCTCCTTCGACCTCAAGTTCCTGGGACTCGGCGAAGCGGTATCGAGCTAGCAAGATTGCTGCCCTATCCTTTTTAGGTGCGCAAGAACACTCTGCTCGCCCTGATCCTGCTGCTGACGGCTATTACGATTGCCGGGTTCCTGGGCGCACTGCGCATGTGGGAGCTCTTCGGTTAAAGCTTCGGCCCTAAAAGAAAGCGCCGCCGCGGGCGTTCAGGTTTCGGTACAGCATCTGCTGGATCGTGTCGCGCACGCGGTCCGCGAGATCGAACACCAGCATCGCGTCGTCCGCGGCGTCCTTGGGGTACTCGTCGGTTGGGATGGGGTGCCCGAACTCGATGAACCATCGGGACGGGAGGGGAATGAGTCCGAGGGGACCCAGCAACGGGAAGGTGGGCGTGATGGGGAAGTAGGGGAGGCCCAGCATCCGGGCCAGCACGCTCGCGTTCCCGATCATGGGGTATGCCTCCTCGGCCCCCACGACGGCGATGGGGATTATCGGCACCTGTGCACGCAGGGCGATCTCCATGAACCCCGCTCGTCCAAAGCGCTGCAGCTTGTAGCGCTCGCGCCAGCCCTTGCCCACGCCTTTGAAGCCCTCGGGAAAGATGCCCAGCAGCTCACCGCGACGCAGGAGCTCGTAGGCGTCGTCTGCGCACGCGACGGCGTTGCCCGTCTTACGCGCCAACGGTCCCACGAACGGCAACCTGTACACGAGGTCAGCCCCAATGTTGCGCACCGCGCGCCTCGATGGATGCTTCCTTGCAACCGCGTACTGAACCATCACGGCGTCGAGAGCGACCGTCCCGGAGTGATTGGAGATAAGGACTGCAGGGCCTTCGTGGGGAATGCGCTCGATCCCTAGAGTTCGTACGCGGAAGTAGTTCTCGTACAGAGGCTTGGCGAGTGGAAGAAGCAACTCGCCCGAAAGCATCTCGTCGTAGCCGAAGTCATCCACCCGATAGTCGCCGCTGAGACGCCTGCGGACGAAGTCCTCGGCATTCGCGAGCAGGCCGCTCGAGCCTGTCGGTGTCTGCGCACTCCCACGAGCCGCGGGCCTCGACGCCTTCGCTCGACCGGGCGAAGCACGACCGCCCGGGGCGTGCACGTGACAATAGCCACTTTCGTCCACTGCGTATTTCCGACACGGCCGCCCGGTTGCGGTGGTTGCTCGGCAACGGGGCTTGGTCTGGGGCGTCCGTCGATCGATGGGGATGATCTCGGCTTCTGCCATCACACGGTCTCCCTCTGAGCACTCGATCGGTTCTTGAGGTATTCGAACAACTCCCTTTCCCAAGTCGGATGCATGCTCGGCTCGGGGATGGGATCCTTCGCCCGGTTGTCCTTGAAATCCTCCAGGGTCTGTTCCGTCGTGAACCTTGGAGCGAATCCAAACGCCTGCTCGGCTCTTCGGATGTTCACGACGCGCCCGTAGAGCAGGAGCTTGAGCTGATCGGCTGGGAAATCGACGAGGTCGAGCCGGCGTATGAACCCGGCAGCCAACTCTGCCGTCGGCAATATCAGGGGCACTTGCACCTTCCCCAACCGACGAACAGCTTGGGAAAGGTAAACCACACCGTCTGCGGCGACGTTGTAGATGCCGCGGCACTCCTCGACCAGGGCCAGTCTCAGCGCGGCGGCCGCATCGTCCTCGTGAAGGAACTGCAAGCGCGGGTCGTATCCGAAAGCGCTGGGGATGACGGGAAGCGAGAGGTAGTCGGTCATGCTCGTCGTCACCGTTGGCCCGACCACGTTCTGAGTTCGCAGGATGACGAGATCCAGGTCGGACCTGCGCCGTCCAAAGTCGCGTGCGTATTGCTCCGCGTCCGCGCAGTCCTTTGCGTAGCCGCGCAAGTCCACCGGCCTCGAGGCATGGTCCTCAGGGAGGACGGATGGCTCGCCGGGGCCATATCCGTAGATCGCGGTCGACGACCGCATCACGACTTTCTTCACGAATTCCGAGCGTTGCGCCGCCGCGAGCAGCTGCATCGTCCCGATGACGTTGTTCTCCTTCATCTGCGACCGGCCTCCGAGCAAGCCGGGGCTCGACGCGATGTTCGTGTGAACGATTGAATCGACATTCGTCGCTTCAATCACCCTCGCGATCAACGGGCTGCGGATGTCGGCCCTGATGAACTCCAAGCGCTCTATCGGCACCGGGGGTTCGTCCAGATCGACACCCACGATGGCTTCGATCTCGTCGTCCCTTTCGAGCGCCTTTGCGAGGCGCAGCCCGAGAAACCGCGACACACCGGTGATGAGCACTCTTCTGGGCGCCATGACCCGATCGTATCCAGTGGACAGTGCCTCGGCCAGCAAAGTACACCGCGTTTTGGCGGCGAAAAGGCTGCGCCTCGCGGCGTTCTCAGTCGCCCGGATACGCCCAGGTATCCTGGCTCCCTGCGGCCTTGCGATGCTTGCTTTTCGCGTCGCCAAAACATCGCCAACCTCACTGGCCGAAGCGCTAGTGGGAGGTCACCGGACCCACGATGGCCGTCGATCCCCACCCGGCCCTGAGCTTTGCGGCCGCGTCACCCTTATTGATCGCCAGTGAAAGATAGCTGTAGGAGTCCTCCACGACGACGAACTCGCCCTGCTTGACGTCGGCGAACGTGTCCCCGAACGGCACGTTCAGGCGATGACCTTCCATCCGCACTTCGAGGCGGTCGCCGCTTCGCAAACCGACCTTCTCCAGATGAGGGGTCCTCATGTTCAACTGAAGGTTCCCGAAGCGATCGACTTGAAGCACCTCCGCGTGAAGATGGTCCTCGTGAACCCACGCATCGGGGATCTCGAGTGATTGAAGCATCTCGACGTCGACAGGGGGGCCAAGGTCCGAAGGTGACACTCCATTGGCGATGTGCGCGGCGGCCGGGGCAAAGATGTCGCGGCCCTGAAAGGTGTGCGAGACCGGCGTTAGCATGAACCGGCGATCGGAGATTTCAAAGGCGCGCTTGATTCCGCCCGAGCTCTCCGCGGCGGGCATCAGCAAACCGTTGTCCGGTCCGATGAAGATCTCACCGTGCCCGGTCTCGATGGCGACCGCCCGACGATCCGAGCCCACGCTGGGGTCGACCACCGCCAGGTGTACGGAGTCGGGCATGAAGGGACTCGACTGGGTCAGGACTACGGCGCCGTGCAGGATGTTCTGCCGCAGGATGTTGTGATGGACATCGACGATCTTGACGTGTGGCGCGATTCCCAGCATCACTCCGTGGCAAACGCCCACGAACTCGTCTTCGAGCCCGTAGTCGGAGACGAAGGTGATGATGTCGCGGCGGCTCATCGGTGCCATCCTAGTGGAGAGCGCGAAAACATCCTGTTGACGTGTGCGTTCGTCGTTCCTACACTCCCCCCGCTTGTTTCATCGTCTCGAGCGGACCCGGAGGCCCGGTTGGCATCCAATCAGGAGTGGCAGGATCGCGCAGCTTGCAGGCATATCCCAGTCGAGTTCTTCTTTCCGCCCGCCGAGCAGGAGGCAGAAGAAGCGAAGGCGATCTGCGCCATGTGCGAGGTGAGGCAGCTCTGCCTGGAGTTCGCCATCACCGAAGGAGAAAGATTCGGTATCTGGGGGGGCCTGACTACCCAGGAACGCCGCTCGCTGGCTGCCAAGCGGCGGAAAGCTCAGATGTCGGCACGCACAACCGCAAGAGTTTGAACGATATCCGAGCCGCCTATTTACCCTGCTGACGCCGCTGCCAGCGCGTCTTCTTGAGCATCTTGCGGTGCTTTTTCTTGCGCATCTTCTTGCGACGCTTCTTTACGAGCGATGGCATTTCATTCCTTCCTATTCCGTTCCGAAGAGCTGACGTAGCGACACGGGGCCCTTGGACCGACCCTCGATATCGATCCTCACGGATCCAAGACGCAGGCCCTTCACGCCCGTTGTAACGGGAGAGACCATGCGAAGAATGTCTTCACCGCCATCGTACTCGAGCACGCCGATGCCGACGCAGTCTCCCGTCCCATCCTCCATGCCCACGAGCAAACCGTCCAATCGGATGAGATCGAAGTCTGGAGGCAGAGTTGGCATGAACACGGTGGGTTTCACCCTCCATCGTGATGCTCCCCGCGCGAAGTAGCTGGCGAACTGGCTCTCCCTGAAGGACATTCTCTCCTCGGCAGTGCGGGTTGGGATCGACGCGGGGACCTCGAGCTCGAGCACTTCGGCAGAGGTGAACCGATGCGCGATGCCGACTATCGGCTCGAGCTCACCTCCACGCTCGAACGCGACCACGTATTCGGGCGCGACCGCATCCATCTTGTGGTACTTCAGCACCTGACCCGAGATCCCCGACACCATGCCCGTCGTATCGACCACGATCGAGCTGAAGCCGCTCTCTCTCGCCTTCGCCACGAGCTTGGCCGTGCTCATGACGACCGGAAGGACGTGACCCCGTGGCGTGAGGGACCCAGCGAAGCCCAGGTGATCGGCGACACGTACCGATTCCAGGGATACCTCATCGGCGGGGGCAAAGTGCTTGAGACCGACGGTGGTCGGCGGCCCGACAGATGACTGACCGATGTCTGCGTCGACAAATGCCGCTCTCACCCCTGCGTCGAGCGCTCTGCGGATCAACTCCAGCCCGAACGTGGTCTTCCCGGTGTCGATGTCGCCGACCAGGAAGGTGACACCCGGGTTCGCGACCAGCCTCTCGTAAGCCTCACCGATCGAGACCGTCATACCGCAAGCGCCTCCAGGTCGAGGGTTCCGACAAAAAAAAGAAGCCGTCCTTGTGCCGCAGGGGCACGGGACGGCCTGGCTGCCCGCCGGGGCTGCGTCTAGCCCGCGTCCATGTAGCGTTGCTGAAGGTACCTGGTCACGTCCTCCTCGCGGATGCGATAACCCCGTCCCACCCGAACGGCGGCCAGCTGGCCTGCGTTGATCAAGCGATACACGGTCATGTTCGACACCCTCAGGTACCCGGCGACCTCGGCGACCGTGAGGAAACGGCCCATCGGGAGCGAGACCTCCTGGGGTTTTACCGGGGCGTTGTCGGGTCCGGTGACCATTGTGAACCAAAGTATACCAGTGAGGCTCTGCCGGCCTAGAGGGGCCGGCCAGTCGTCAGAGCAACAGCCTGCCGTCCTCGAGCAGACGAGTTCCATCGATGTCGACCGTCGGCTCCAGCACGATCCCGTCCTGATGCGAGGAGACGCGGATCGTGCCTCCGAAGGAATGGTTGTCGCCAAAGGCGACGTGGATGGTCCCGATTATCTTCTCGTCCTCGAGCACGTTGCCGGTGAGGATCGCTGCCTCGTTGGTCCCTATCCCCAGCTCGGCGACGGCGAAGGCCTCGGTGCCGTGGCCGTCGAGGATGGAGCGGAACCGTTCCCCTGCCGGGCCGGAGAACGACCTTGCATAACCGTCCTTTATGTCGACCGTCAGCGGATCCTTCAATCGACCGAGCGGCCAAACACTCCCGTCGAACACGAGGCGGCCGTTCGTCCTGCCCTCGACGGGAGCGATGAACCCTTCTCCGGCCGGCAGGTTCCCGAACGTTCCCGGCTCAGCGAGGCGTCCGTCGTCGGAGAGGCCATCGCGCCCTTCGATCGAGAAGATGACGTCCGTTCCCTGAGAGCTCGAGATGTGGACCTCCTTCCCGTCGGTAAGCAGCTTGGCGATGGCATCGGAACGTCGCTTCACCGCCTTGTAGTCGGCGCTCATCGTTCTGACGAGCATCTCCTCGGTGATGTCGGGCATCGTCGCGGCGCGTGCGCCGTTGTCACACGCGGCCTTGCGTGCTTCCGTGTGGGAAATCGACTTACTCGTTGGGGCGATGAGTGCATCGCATTCGAGCATCGCAGCCGCCACCGGGCGAGGAGGCTCGCTGCCGTGAGACTCGCGCTCCGACATCTCCATCAGCACGACCTCTGCCCCCAACTCTCTCGCCATGGAAACGATGGCCTCGGCGATAGCGCGTTTGGCCGGATCGGTTACGACCAGCACGTCCTCCCCTCGCTTGATCTCCATGCAGTCGACCAAAGCCGTGCGCACTGCGCTCTGGATATCAGGCATCGCCCACTCCTCCGAGCACGCGTTCGTACAGCAGCGACGCCGGCTCGTAGGCGCGCGGTGGACGATTGTCGTCCAGAGGAACGATGGTGACGTCCTTGCCCTCGGCGGCTGCGATCGCCAGCGCATGATCGTTGATGTCCATGATCGCGATGGTCGGGATGCCCCGCGCAACCGCGGCCCCCGCGAAGCCGTGATCGCCGAGCACCATGTCGGGCGGCGGTCCCGCGATTAGAAGACTCTCCATAGGAGCCGCGGAGTGAGTGTGCTCGAGCCTGCCCCAGTCGGCCAAGACACCGACACCTCCGATGTAGCGGACCTCCGAGTGCCGGCCAGGCGCCGTCGACAGATTCTCCTCCTCACGGAGACGGGCCACCTTGCCTCCGGCATGGACGAAGGCGTCGACGATCCTGATGTAGTGCTCCAAGACACCCGTGGGATGCCCGGTTGCCGCCAGCAGGCTCCCGCCACGTCCCGCCAGAGTGGAAAGCCGCCCGGCGGCCGCGAGGATCCCCTCGAGGGTCCGTTCCGGGTCGATGGCATCATCGATGGAACGGTCGACGCTTGGGTTGCAGCCCGTCAGATCCGCCATGAAACCCAGTACGTCGGCGACCGAGTACCTCTCGAAGCCCGTCAGGCCGAAGTCGTCCCCTCGTCCCTCGAGTAGGGCATGGATCTTGCGGATATTGGAGTCACGAGGGTGGGACTTGTGAGGACCGGTGACGCCCCCATCGATGAGAGCGGCACGCAGGTCACCCAGGTTCATGGCAGCATCCTAAGAGCGGACCGACTCAGGCTATTCGTAGCTAAAAGAGAAGGAGAACGAGATGGGACTGGAGATCTTCTCGCTTGAAGGAAAGGTCGCATTGGTCACGGGGGCGTCACGCGGGATAGGGCGAGCGATCGCACTCGGATTCGCGGAGGCCGGGGCAGACGTGGCCGTCGCAGCCCGCAGCGTCGACGACCTCGAGACCCTGGCGAAGGATATCGATGCTTCCGGTCGCAAAGCCGTTGTCGTCCCGACCGATGTGAGGGAACGGGGCGCGATCGAGGCCATGATCGACAAGACGATCGCCGAGCTCGGGCGGCTCGACATCCTCGTCAACAACGCAGGCGGCTCGAACTTCATGGCCCCGATCGTCGGATTGCGGCCGGAGGGCTGGGACAAGCTCCGCACGCTGAACCTGGACTCCGTCTTCCACGCGACCCAGATAGCGGCGCAGAGGATGGTTGATTCGGGTGGCGGATCGATCATCCAAATGGCGTCGGTCGCCGGTATCGAGGGCGCGCAGGGCCTATCCCCGTACTCGGCCGCGAAAGCAGGGATCATCATGATGAGCCAGGCCGTGGCGAAGGAGCTCGGTGGATCGAACGTGCGTGTGAACAGCATCGCGCCTGGATGGATCGATACCCCGCTCAACGAGTGGCTCACGTCCGACGAGGGCGCGCTCAAAGCTGCAGAGCAGATGATCCCGATGGGGCGGCTCGGCACGGCCGATGAGATCGTGGGGGCCGCGATCTACCTCGCGTCGGACGCGTCCTCGTTCGTCACCGGAACCACGCTCGTAATCGACGGGGGGCAGACCGCCTGACCCGGCCGCGATGAGACAGTCATTGTTCTACCGAGAAAAGGCGAAGCCGCTGCTGACCAGCAGCTTCGCGAGAGGACCCAACTTCCCATAATGCCAACTACTCTTGAAGCGTTCTGCCTGCGACATATCGCTGCGCTCGCTGGTACGCGATCGGTCCTACCGCGAGCCCGACGTCAGGCTCCGATGAGACCGCGCACATAGGCGGCCTGTCCGGCGTGCTGCAGGCAGTCGTCGGCGACGCTGATCAGCCGCACGCCCATCGTGACGGGCGGATCCCACCTGCGGTCGACGACGCGGTCGAGGTCCTCCGGGGCGAGCTCAGCCAGCATCGCGCGGGTGCGGGCGTCGACGACATCCAAGTAGTCGAGAAGCACCTCCGGCTGCTCAGGCCGAACAGCCGCCATCTCCGCGGCAGAGTGGCCGTAACCAGTGTTCGATGGATCCGCCTCGAGCCCGAAGCGGCGAGCCCAGTCGCCGCCGACCCATACCTGGTCGGCATCGAGAATCTCGGCGATGTGGTGGTCCTGCACGCGGGTGAGGTGCCAGACCAACCAGGCGATGGTGTTGGCACCCGCGGACGGCTGTTCGGTCAGCCGGTCGGGGTCGACGCCCTCGACCGCGCCCCGCGCTAGCCGCGGGATTCGTCCGTAGAGCTCGAGCAGCAGGGACGCGACGTCCATCCCGCGATTCCACCACGGACCTGGCGCGATTACTTTCCGCTCGCTCACCGAGTAGAGGTTCAGCGCCGACAGCCTCTCGGCGCATCGCTCTGTGCCCGAATGGACCTCTCTCTGGGTGATTTCCCTGATCTGACGGTCGTCGTCATACAGACCGATCTTGATAGATCGCCTAGCCAGTCGAGCAACCCTGGCTGCGCTATTGGTTTCTTCGCCTTTCCCTCTAGCACGTCGGCTATCGCCGCGCTAATTACGCGTGGCGCTCAGCACCTGCACGACTCCAGGGAACAAGCGACGGGCCGTGACGTCCGTGAACCCCGCGGCCCTCAGCATGTCCACCAGTCGAGCGGTAGCCGGCAGGTACACGACGGAGCGAGGCAGATAGCGGTACGCCGAGGCGTCGGATAGCAGCGCGCCGAGGCGGGGCACGACGTGGTTGAAGTAGATCCGATGCCCGGCGCGCAACAGCAACATCTCGGGTTCGGCGACCTCCAGCAACGCGATGCGCCCGCCTGAACAGACAATGCGGGCCAGCTCATCGAACATCGCCTCGAGGTCGAGAACGTTACGGAGCGCGAACCCGGATGTGGCCCCGTGCACAGAGCCGGTTCCGAGCGGAAGCGCCAGGGCATCCGCTTGGACCAGAGCCGCGTCCGCTCGGGCGAGGGCGAGCATGCCCCACGAGAAGTCCAGGCCAATGGGCCGGAACCCAGCCTCAGATAGAAGCCGGCAGAAGTCACCCGTACCGCATGCAACGTCAGCAACCAGGGACCCCGGCGGCAGGCGCAACGATGCCACCGTCGTCCGGCGCCACGACATATCCATGCCGAACGTCATTACGCGGTTCAAAAGGTCGTAGCGCGGAGCTATGCGATCGAACATCGCCCGCACCATCGTCCTCTTGTCGGCACCCACCGGAAGGTCGGTTCCACGTCGATTGCAAGGCGTCATGCCGCCTATCATCGCGAGGATCGAACTGGCTTCCGTGACCCGTCCGGCCGCGCCGACCAGGAGGGGGGCTCATCCGATGGCAGAGCTTGCGCTAAAGGTTGGCTTTGGCCTCGCCGCGAGAGGGGAGGTGTCGGACCTCCTCGCGTGGGCAGAGGAGGCGCGCGGCCGCGGGATCGACTCGATCTGGGTGCACGACTCCTACTTCGAGCGCGACGCGGTGACTTACGGCTCGGCGCTCGCGGCGAACGTGGATGGGATCCGGATCGGGCTGGGCGCTCTTAATCCGTTCACTCGTCATCCCGTGGTGTTGGCGATGACCGTCAGCGCGCTCGACGAGATGGCTCCCGGTCGAGTGATGCTCGGCCTCGGGACGGGCCTTCCGCTCCGGCTCGCGCAAATGGGCATCCCCTACACGCCCGACGAGGGGGTCGCTCGCGTCTCGAAGACGATCGGCGACCTGCGCGCCCTGTGGTCGGGCGAGCGACTCCCACCGGGACGAGAGGGAGTGCCTCCGTTGCAGCCGATGTTCCCGCCGGTGCATCACGTGCCGATCTACATCGCGGGTTACCGCTCGCCGATGGCCGAGCTCGCTGGGCAGAAGGCAGAGGGCTACCTGGCGCGTCCGGCGGAGTCGGTGAGAGGAGTGAACCGGTTGGTGACGAAGGTGCGCCGCGCGTCGGTGAACGCCGGACGACCGGAGAACGCAGTCCATGTCGCGGGATATCTACTGACCTACATCGAAGACACCCGGCGCGGCGCCCTCAACCGAGCGAAACGAGAGCCGTTCGTGATCTACATGATGAGCATCCTGTCCGACCCGACCTTGCGCGTCGCCGGGTTCGACAGCCGGTTGCGCGACGGCATCGCCGCGGCTTGGAAGGACGAGGACTACCACCGCGCGGCCGAGATGATTCCCGACGACCTGCTCGACGCCTTCATCCTGTGTGGAACGGTCGACGAAGTCGCGGCGCGCGTGCACTCCTACCGCGAGGCCGGCATGGACTTGCCCATACTCCAGCCTGTCGTGCAGGACGAGGATCAGGCGCTCCGGACACTGGATGCCGGTGTGGCCTATGCAACAGAGCGCGCGGAAATCGGCGAGCCGTCTCCGCTGCCTGGTGAACGCGCCTCTCGACATCGGCGTCAGCCCTCTCGCGTGGCCGCCTGGGTCGAGATAGCGCGGCCGTTCTCCTTCACCGCATCGATCGTGCCGGTCGCCGCCGGCGCGGCACTTGCCGCGGTACACGGGTCGTTTTCGTGGATTCTGTTCGTTGCAGCACTGGTCGCGTCCGTGCTCCTTCAGATCGGGACGAACGTGACCAACGAGATCTACGACGTCCGCAAGGGGATCGATACGATCGTCTCACCGCGGGCGAGCCACGCCATCGTCGAGGGCAAGATGCGTGAAGCTGAGGCGTTCTCCATAGTTGCAGCCTCTTTCGCCGCGGCCGTGGCGATCGGGGTATGGCTGATCGCCGTGCGCGGCTGGGCGGTGGCGCTGCTCGGGGTCTTGGGTCTGCTCGCCGGGTTCGGCTACACCGGGCCCCCGTTCGCGTACAAGTACAGGGCGCTTGGAGTCCCGCTGGTGTTCGTGCTGATGGGCCCGCTTATGGTCGTTGGCTCGTACTTTGTCGTGTCGGGATCGTTCTCGTGGGACGCGGTCGCGCTCAGCATCCCCGTCGGCCTCCTCGTGGCGGCCATTCTCCACGGAAACGAATGGCGCGATATCTCAGAGGACGCGCGCGCCGGGATAGAGACTTTGTCCACACTCTTCGGGCGACGCGCCGCCCACATGGCGTACGTCGCGCTGATCGTGGGAGCCTATGTAGCGCTTGGCCTGTCCGTCATCGCGGGCACCGTTCCTGAGTGGACGCTGCTGACCGTGCTGTCGCTTCCGCTCCTCGTTAGGGTGATCGGCTCATCGGAACTGGGCGCCAGCGGCCAGCAGCGTGCGATCGCAATGATCGACCTGCATACGGCGCAACTTCATGCGGTCTTCGGTGCGCTCTTGGTCGCCGGTCTAATCATCGCCGCGCTGCTCAGGTGACGCGCCGGCAGCGCTCCACGGGGGATCCCTTGCTCGCCGCCGCTCTGGTGTGCGCCTATGCAGCATTCGGGTGGACTTTCCGCGGGCCGCGGCACAGGTTCTGGAACCGCATGACGATCACAGGCTTGTCTTTAGGCGCATTCGCCCTCCTTGCCGAGCGGTCGGTGACAAAAGAGAGGCCTCGGCGAGGAGATGCCGTGCCGGGTGCGGCTTCGGCGGCGGGCTTGTACGCAATTTTCCTTCTAGGAGACGCCGCCGCGAGCCGGATAATGCCGAGGGGCCACGAGGAGATCGACTGGGTGTATTCGCTGCGGTCGCTCGAGCCTCCGGCGAAGATAGCCGCGCGGCTCGCACTTGTAATCGGCCCCGCGGAAGAGCTGTTCTGGCGGGGCTTTGTGCAGCGGCGAATCAGCCGGCGCCTCGGTAGGACCAGGGGATGGATGCTGGCGTCCGCTGCGTATGGGGCAGCGCACTTGGTCGCGGGCAATGCAACCTTGGTGGGCGCTGCCAGCGTCGCCGGCAGCTATTGGGGAGCGCTTGCGGCGGCGGGAGCGACCATGACCTCCCTGATCGCGAGCCACGTGTTCTGGGATGTCGGCATCTTCTTACTCGCGCCCACGCGTACGGTGGCGCGGGACTAGCGTGGCATCCCCCCAAGACTCGGGTGCTTGCTTCAATCTCGAACTTGGATCCACGTATGTCCTCAGTCATCTGAACTATGGCCGGCGAGCCTTCGTACCGGCGCTGTCGGGAGGCTGTCGCGGAGTCGGATCAGTGGGTGCACGAGCCGGTGCCGACCTCGGAGGAGCGGTTCGAGCCTCGCTCGATGTCGTCGCTGACCTCCTCGCCCGTCAGGGCATAACCCGTATCGGCGTCCGTGGTCGATGCAGCGAATACGACGCCCGCGACCTCGCCGTTGGGCAACACGAAGGGCCCGCCGGAATCACCTTGACGCACCGGCGAGCGGATCTCGTAAACCTCGCGCACCACCTCGCGACGGCCGTAGATGTCGAAACCGCGGGCGTCGTAACGTGCTTGTATCGCGGCTCGGTGCCGCACCTGTCGCCCCCCGGCGGACCCCGGGTACCCGAGCGTGGCTCCGCGTGCTCCTCGATCCTCGTCCTGGGTATGAAGGGTCAGCGCGGGCCCGGCGAGCCCCTCGGCTCGGATCACGGCCACATCGGCGCGGGGATTGAAGACGACGACGACGCCGGCGTGATCACCCGCTGAGTCTTGGACGGTCACGTCGTCTCCGCCGGCAACGACATGCGCGTTGGTCACGACGGCCGAATCGGCCGCGACCCACCCGGTGCCGAGCTGCGTACCTCCACAGGCAGGAACGACGACGCGTACGGTCGACTGGTCTGCAGCGCGGATCGCCTGCCGCGCCAGCCGGCCTGAAGGAAGCTCGACCGGAGGCCCGATCGAGGGGGGCATCCCCGCGAAGACGCGCGGGAAGCCGGAGGTGTTGAGGTACTGGCTGAAGTAAGCGAGCACGTTGGGCGGCTCCGGCAGTGCGTCGTTGACCGCGCTGAGGACGGTCGACTGCTCGATCGAGCGCGCCAGCGCGCGTGAAGGCCCCTGGACGAGCAAGCCACCGATGAGCCAGAAGGAAACCAGGACGACCCCCACCCCGAACGCCGCGCCCAACCCGGAGTCGACTCCACCGAGCTGCGCGGAATGGGCGAAGGTGCCGAACCGATGGCCGAGGATAAAGCCGACGGTCTGGCCGATGGAGAGCGCCACGAACACCACCACAAGCGATATGAGCGCAGCCGTCAGGCCCGGGCGGTCGGTGAAAGCGGACGCTATCCGGGGACCAAACGCTACGCCGATGACCAGGCCGAGGAACCCGCCACCGAGCTCGAATGCCTGACCCAACAGTCCTCTCCGGTAACCACGGAACGCGGCGGCTGTCGCAATGAGGACGACGATGATATCGACGAGGTTCAACCGATTCCCAGTCCGGTCATGAGAGCACGGGCCGTGAGCCCCGCGTTCACGAACGCGGCGAGCCCGAACACGAGCCACGGGATCTCCTTCAGTCTGTGCGCCCACCGGTGGGCGATGACGAGGACGAGGGCCGGGAACACTCCTCCATACGCGTAGTGCAGCCACGCCGGACCGGAGCCGTCGGGCACGAGCCCCGACGCGAGCAGGACGGCTCCGATG
>JBOGXB010000047.1:0-16682 GCA_050694215.1 Actinomycetota bacterium | reverse complement strand
ATCCGGACCGAGGAGATGCGCCACTCCCGCTCGGGGATCATTCGCAGGATCCCTCGCACCATCCGGGGGCTGATCCGCCTCCGCTACAGGCTGCGCGATGCATATGCCGCCCGGGTTGAACCACTTCGAGTCGTTGGCCGTGAGGAGTCCTCCGACATAGCCATCTGATTACGTAGCCGACGCACGAGGGAAAGACTCGCTGCCGACGGAAGGTCAGGCGTTCGGCGTCGTCCCCTCAGTCACTGCCGTGCGATCCATGGGGTATACCCAGCGCTTGAACGCAACGAACTTGAATATCCACGTTACGGCCCCACCGATGAGCTTGGCCGCGTTCAAAGCGAAAGCGGCCTCCTGCGCGACGCGAGTGGCAAGCAGGACGGAAGCGTTGTTCAAGCCAAGACCCAACAGGTTGATCACGACGAAGAGGCCGAACTCATGGCTCCTCTTGTCTCGACCACCTCCTGAGAAGGTAAGGCGCTTGTTCAGGAGGTAGCTGGCCACGATGCCGCTTCCATACGAGATCGTGTTGGCGACGACCGGGGAGAAGAGGTCGCCGAAGACGAGAAGGTTGAAGAGAGCGAAATCGAGGACGGTGGTCGCGACGCTGACGGCAGCAAAAGCGATCACCTGTTTGAAGCGACGGGAGCGCGCTTCTGAGCGATCGAGAACTTCCGTCACGAGCCGGACATCTCGCGTAGAAATCTCCGCGAGGGCGGGGCGAGGAGGCAGCTGATGGCCATGAGGGTCAGTCCCACGCCCAGCCACTCTGCCCAGGTGCGTTCGTAACGCAGGGTGACGTCTGACTGTGTCGGGACGACCATCATGAGTGACGGTGAGGCCAGGTACGGCCCGTCCGCCCCTTCCACCTTCCAGTTGGGGAAGTAGGACGTCTTGATCCAGTGAGGTTCCCCTATCGCCGTGGTCGAGAACGTGATCGCGTCATCCGACATCCGAGAGGGGAATGACTCCCCACCGTGCTCGAGTGGGACGCGCGGAAGTCTCCCGTCGGCGATTGATGCTCGGTCCCAATCAGATGGTCCGTCACTCGTCAGCGGCACGTCGATGTTCTCGACGTCCTTGAACCACTGCACGTTGGCATCAGTCCAGTCCGTTTCCTCGAGAACGACCGGCTGGTACTCAGGAACGACCACCTGGCCGGGAGTATCGACTGCGTAGAGCTTGAAATCCTCGATCTCGTCGATCGGGGCCAGCCGGTCCGATTCATCCGCCGCGCTTATCGCCGAGGCTGAATGAGCGAGGTAGTAGTCGATATCAAACATCTCCATGTGGTTTGCCCCCTGCTCCAGATCGAGCTGGCTGTAGGGAAGGCCACCAACCGGGTTCGACGGGTTCTGGGCCACTTCGGCTGCGAGCATGAAGTGAAACGGTGTCGTAAAACTGCTTTCGAAGTAGATGCCTTCCATCGAGGACTGGTTCGTCCAGTAGGGAATCGACATGAAGGCGATCGGCGTTCCGAAACGTCCAAGATCGTTCGAAGGCTCCCACATGACACGGCCGGGCGGCAGACCGTCCAAGCGAGAGACGATTCTCTGGAAGACATCGTAGTCGGGCTTCTTCTCGTACCCGTCGTAGTTGTACTCGATCCAGAAGTCGATGAAGCTCTCCCCTTTGTTCCACAACGTCCATCCGCCGACTGCCGCAAAGACTCCCGCGGTGAGCGCGACGGCGACGACCTGGATCCTGCGTCTCCTTATCTGCCGAGCCAGTATGGGAACGGTCGAGCCCACCATGTAGGCCGCGCAAAGGTATACGCCCAGGTACCAGAACGGTATGAACCTCCCGTTCCACACATGACCCTGGGGCACTAGGAAGTAGAGCAGGGCGCCGAGGATGGCGGGTGCTAACAGGAGAAGGAACCGACGGTCGGCCCTGGTCGCCGCTATGAGCGCCCCGAAGACGGCGGCCGCAACGTAGATCCAGATCTCTCGGGGGAAGAGCACTGCTAGGCCATCGACGGGTGTCCAGCCCATGTTTGCCGTGTATCCCAGTCGGGCCAAGAAGGGGATCGACCAGAAAGCTGTGAACGCGAAGGCCACCCCGAGCACGACTCCGAACCTCCGCGCCAGAACCGCTATGCCTCGAGGGCGCGCTCCCCACAAGATCACAACCGGCAAAGCGAGAAGAGTAACCATCACCGGTATCAGGTGGCTCAACACGGCCGACGCGAGCACGACCGCGGCCAGGAAGGGACTGGATCTCTGCTCGGTCGCGGAGCGATAGGACAGGCCGAGAAAGACCATGCACAGGCCCACGCTCAGAGAGAATGAGTACTCGCCGGCCATCGCGCTGGGGATATTGCCCCCATAGATCGTGTAGCTGTCCATGAAGAGGAAGCTCACCATCACGATCGCCCCCGCGACCGGGATCGGGAAGTCGAAGCGCATGAGCTTCAGCATGAGGTAAGCGCCAACCGGCATGAAGAAGATTCCGAGGATCGTGCCCAGCTTGAAGGCGACCTCGTAAGGGATGACAAAGCTAGCGAGAGCCTGAAAGGCCGCCACCAGCGGGAAATAGAAATGCAGCATGGGGAATCCGGCGAACCACCCCTGAGACCATCCCGAGACGAGGCCTTTTTCGAGGAGGTGGGTTCTGAGATACCAGGGTGCATACACGTGGGCGCCCGTATCACCTCCCGTGGTCGTCGTCTTGGAGAGGATGAGGTTGGGAGTGAAGTAGACGAGAAGGAGCGCCAGGATGCCGATGAGCACGCCGGCTTCGACTGCTCGGCGCGCACGCGTGGAGAGAACCAGAGGCCGAGCCCGTAGGAACGCTCTCAGCCGGACGCTGCCGAAGAGCCGGGGCGAATCGGTGACAGGCTCGCTGGGTGCACGAGAATCAGACCAGAAGGAATCTGGATCTATGTGCTCGTCCGTCGAAGCGCTCATTCCGCTCAGGGAGCGGCCACACGAGCCGCCTGGATCGTAGACGCGCCGCCGCCTCTGGTCCAGAGCACGACCGGTAGACCACCGGCTTGCTCGATCGAAGTGGGGTAGGCCGCGCCGTTGGGGAACGAGGCGAGCGACGTCACCGAATATGGACCTTCCCACCCGGACGCGGGATCACGGATCGCCACCCGGATCTGAGGAAACTCTTCGGTGGTCTGTAAAAAGAGGTAGACGAGCCGGGAAGTCTGATCCACCGTAAGGATGGGGAAGTCGATCTCCTCGACGCTGTCGGCGTCGACCGCGGTCTCGCCACTGCTCCATCCTCCCCGCTGCGTTCGGCTGTAATAGGCGAGCTTGGAGCTGGAGCTGTCTCTCAGGACGAGATGAGCGGTACTCCTCGGGTCGATGACCACCGAAGCAGCGCCGATGGCTTCGTTGGTGGGAACAATCTCTTCCGGACCCCATGTGTATCCCTCCAGGCCCTCATCCCACTCGGCCGTGTTCGAGAACCAGCCCGTCGGACTGTCGCCGCGCCTGTAAGTCGCGAGCAGAGGCGATCCAGGACCCCCAGCTATATTGGCGAGAACCGGGATCTCATCTCCTCCCTCCGACAGGGCTTCGGTTTGTGCAAGCGAAGGTGTTCCTTGATCGATGGCTATCGCAGCCCACTGAGGAACCTCCCCCGATCCAACCTCCCGCACCCACACCACATTGGCAAAACCGCTCTGGGGATCCCACGCGATATCAACTACCGGGCTCGACACGTCGTCCAGCTCCAAGACGTCTGTCGCGACCCAGCCCTCGCGTGTCTCCTCGAGTTGCGCATAGGAGATGGCCGCTCCGTCCGAGAACGCAAGATGCACGCGGTCCTCGTCGTCGGTCGCAACCGCGAACGAAGTTGCGGGGGGGATGCCTGCAATGCTGATGGGGGAGTGCCAACTGCGGCCCGAGTTGGACTGGTCGGTCACGACGTTGATTCCCTGCGGACTCGAGAAGAACGCGATCAATTCACCCTTCGACGTTTGAACGAGACGCCGCTGGCCTATCCATTGAGCATGAGTCGCGTCCGAGCGTGTGCCGACGGCCACGTCTCGGATCGGTGATTCAACGACCTGCTCTCCAGGCTCTGGTTCCGCCGTTAGACGGATGAAGCCGAGAAGAGCCAGACCCACGCCAAGCAGAACGGCTGCCAGCCCGATCCAGTTCGCCGTCGGCCAGGTTTCAGGGCTCGTGGCTTTACGCCTTAGCTCCGCCGGCGGATGCAGGGGGGTCAGACCCTGCTCCTCGACAACGAAGACTCCCGCAAGGCGGCGCCCGAGCTCGATCAGGAGGTGCTCCCACACCTCGGGCCGCAGAGGTTGATCGGTGATGATGATCGCCTTCTGGGATCTGTTCAGCTCCGTAATCGTGCTCGAGCCCGAACCGTTGCCGAAGCGTTCTTGGTGTAACTCATCGAGTGATTGCCGCGTCCCGGTCTGGAGTTTGCCGAGCGCTTCGACTGAGAGTTGACCGAGCCTGTCCAACTCGTCGGCGATCTGTTCGGCGGCCCTCTTGGTGGGGGATTCGAGGGCAATCACGAGAACCGTGTCTCCTGCTTGGTCGAGACCCAGGGAACCCTTGCGGGCGCCCAGGACGGGTAAGGGGCCGCTTCCGAACACGAGCAGATCGATACCGAGCGGCTCTGTCTCGCCTCGTGCGATGTCGTCGATGGCTTTGCCGAGGCTATCGTGGGTTGTGTCGGAAGCACCTGAAGAGGGGGTGCTCAACCTTTTTTCCATCGCGGAAGAATACGAGAAGGTGGGCCCGAATGAGCCAGGCATCGACTCTAAATAGGGTTCAGTCAGAGGGCTATTCGGTTTTCCATAGACTCGGGGTCTAATGATCGACTTGGGCGCGGCATGACGCAATACTGGCGGTCCCAACGCGTGCTCGTTACCGGAGGGACCGGGTTTGTTGGGAGCGTTGTCTGCCGCAAGCTGAACGAGCGGGGCGCGGCGAGGATCGCCGCGCCGAGGAGCGGCGACTACGATCTCACAAGACCCGAAGACGTCGAGAAGCTCTTTGCCGACGCGGCCCCCGACCTCGTCATCCATCTCGCCGCGCGCGTCGGCGGCATCGGGGCGAACATGGCCAATCCCGCGACCCTTTACCTGAGCAACCTGCTGATGGGTACCTACGTCATCGAGGAGTCACGTAAGCGCGATGTCGGTAAGACCGTGCTACTCGGGACGATCTGCTCTTACCCCGAGCTCACGCCGATCCCGTTCGACGAGGAATCGCTGTGGAACGGCTACCCCGAGGAGACCAACGCTCCCTACGGTGTGGCCAAGAAGGCTCTGCTCGTCCACGCGCAGGCGAATCGCCGGCAGTACGGCCAGCGTTGTATCTACCTGTTGCCGACCAACCTCTACGGGCCGGGTGACAAGTTCCATCCTTCCGTCTCCCACGTCATCCCGGCCCTCATCAAGAAGTGCGTTGATGCCAAAGAGGCCGGACGGAGGCACATCGACGTATGGGGGACGGGAAGCGCTACGCGCGAGTTCCTCTATGTCGATGACGCCGCCGAGGGCATCCTCCTGGCCGCCGAGCGCTACGACGATGCCGATCCGGTGAACCTCGGCTCGGGCACCGAGGTTGCGATCGACGACCTGGCCGGGATGATCGCCCGCCTGACCGGCTTCGAGGGCGAGCTGCGTTCGGACCCGTCCAAGCCAAACGGGCAGCCGCGTCGTGCCGTCGACACGTCCAGGGCGAGGCGGCTCTTCGGGTTCGTCGCTACGACCCCCCTGGAGGACGGGCTTCGCAGAACCATCGACTGGTACGTCGCCAACCGGGAGGCGGCGGAAGCTGCCACCCTCTGACCTTCCCGGAGGGGGCCTGCGCGTCGCGTACGACGCCGGCCCCTTGCTCGACCTCCCGACGGGCGTTGGGCGCTACACGCGAGATCTTGCCGATGCGCTCCAGACCCAGGGTGTGGAGCTGCGCAAGTACGCGGTGGCGCTACGGGGTCGTGCCACACCCGATGTCAAGAGGCTGCGCGTTCCGGCGCGCGCGGCACGCGCCATGTGGCGTTCGTTCAATTGGCCCTCGATCGAGTCACTCGTCGGCCAGATCGACGTCGTTCACGCGACCAACTTCGTCCTCCCCGCGCTGAAGGGAGCTCGTGGGATCGTCACGGTGCACGACCTGTCCTTCCAGCGCGATGACGTCTTCCCCGGAGGCAAAGCCCTGCGCGAGCTGGTGCCGTGGTCGCTCGGGCGCGCGGCCGCTGTGATCACGCCGACCAACGCAGTCAAGGAGGAGCTGTGCGCGCGCTACGACTATCCGTCGGAACGAGCATTCGTCACCCACGAGGGAGTCTCCCCGACGTTCTTCGGCGCCACGCGCCTGTCCGACGGTGTCCTGGAGAGGATGGGGATCCCCGGCCCCTACGTACTCGCGGTGGGAACGATCGAGCCACGCAAGAACCTGGGCATGCTTCTTCAGGCGTGGGGATCGGCGCGCAAGGTCCTCGACGGCTGGACACTCGTCCTCGCCGGCCCAGAGGGATGGGGAGCGCGACTTCCACGGACCGAGGACGTTGTCCTGTTGGGATGGACCGGCGACGAGACCCTGCCCGGGCTCATGGCTGCTGCAGATGTGTTCTGCTATCCCTCGCTCTACGAGGGCTTCGGGCTTCCGCCCCTGGAGGCGATGGCAGCAGGCACGGCGTGCATCGTGGGCGCGTATCCGGCCGCCGAGGAGGTGCTCCGCGATGCCGCGCTCATAGTGGACCCGCGGGAGGCCGATGCATTAACCGAGGGGCTGGTTAGGTTGGCTACTGACGAGCCGCTGAGGCGCTCGCTGGCTCTCCAGGGGAGGGCGCGAGCGAGCACCTTTACATGGGAGAGGACGGCACAGCAGACGTTGGAGGCGTACAGATCCGTCGCCGGAGATGGGTAGGAGAAGGCATTCCCGTTATGTGCGATTCACACGATCGTAAGCGGATGAGAAAGCTGGTCACGGCAGTGACGGCCGCGGTCCTCGTGAGCATGCTGGTACCCGCCCCCGCCCGCGCCGCGACCAGGGTGAGGGTCCGAGGAGGCGGCTGGGGACACGGCATTGGCATGTCCCAGTACGGCGCGTTCGGACGGGCACGGAGGGGAGCCGGGGCGACCCAGATCCTCGAGCACTATTACACCCGGGCGCATGTCCGGCGCGCCAATATGCCGCGCAATATCCGCGTCGGGTTGCTCCAGTACCGCAGCAGCATCTCCTCGAGCTCAGAGGTCTTCTCCGGAGGAGAGGGTCGGATCGCCTTCACGGTGAACGGCAAGCGCATTGCAGCAGGACGGGACTCCACGAGATGGCGGGTGGAGCGCAGTTCGACGGGGGGCATGCGCCTGTACAAGAACGGCAACCGGGTACGCCGCGATGGCAAGCGCGTGTTCGGAAGCCCCAGGTCTCCGTTCGTTGCCGTATACGAGAAGTTCGGCTCCAAGCTGCGCATCTCGGAGAAGAGCAACAGCTACGCGTACGGCCGGATGGTCTTCGGAACCTACTCTTCACCGAGTTGTGGCGGCGAGTTCTGTCTTCGTCTCGTCCTTTCACTTCCCATGCAGAAGTACCTCTACGGGCTGGGGGAGGTCCCGTCGTCGTGGCCCCAAGCGTCGCTGCGATCGCAGGCGATCGCGGGCCGGACCTATGCATTCGAGAAGGTTCGTCGTTCGGGCCAGCACCGCTATCCGTGCGACTGCGCGGTGTATGACTCGACGCTCGATCAGGCCTACATCGGCGACGCAAAGCGGACGGGGAGCGGCGTCTACTGGGACGATTGGAAGGGTGCGGTCAACGCGACGAGGAGGAAGGTCATTCTGTACAGGGGGGCGCCGATTCAGGCTCTCTATAGCTCCTCGTCGGGAGGACATACTGAGAACAACGAGAACGTGTGGGGGAGCTCTCCGTTGCCCTATCTGCGCGGCGTGTCGGACAGGCCCGACGATGTCTCCGCAAACCCCAACCACACCTGGTCCTTCTCGATGAGGTGGCGCACGTTCGAGAACAGGCTCCAAGCGGCCTATGGGATCGGGAACCTGGAGGCCTTTACCCTCGTACGGCCGTTCGGCGTGTCCGGCCGCGTCACGGTCGTCAAGCCCGGCAACAGGGGAGGAGTTCGGATCAGGGGCTCCCGCAAGACCGTGCGCGTGAGCGGCTGGTCGGTGCGCTCGGCCTTGAGCTTGAAGGACACACTGTTTCGCGTAGAGATCATCCGTTCCGCTGGCAGCAACTCTCACACCGTGCGGGGGACGTGGGGCATCGCCTATCGCCGGGCCGGGGGTCCCAACGGGGAACTGGGCCGGCCCCTCCACGAGCGAGAGAGCGCAAGCACCCTGCCCGGCGGCGGGAAGCGGCAGAGGTTCGCGAGCGGCACCCTTTATCTCAACCCGGGGCTCGACTCGATCTTCGCCCTGTGGGGAGGCATCGACCGTAAATATCGGAGCATGGGCGAGGGAAGCTCCGCGTGTGGCTACCCCATCTCGGGTATAGAGGCCATCGATTCGGGTCGGCAGGCGACGTTCGAGAACGGCACCATCACTGCGACGGCGAGCGGCGTAGAGGTGACTTGCGGCTCATCCGCTAACCATCTCGCTCTCGGAGGGTACGCGCTCGGGGGGTGGTAGCCGGGCGGTGGGCACTACACTCTGCCACCATGGCTTTCGAGGTACCTCCTCCTGAGGCGGTCCCAGTCGCGGCCGGGGCGTCGCCCAGAAGCTCGCTGATATCGGCTGTGCTGCTGGTCGTCAGCGTGGTGTTCGCGACCGCGGGACAGCTCACACTCAAGGCAGCGATGAGCTCGATCGGCCGGATCGGTACCGAGCAGTTTGCCGACGCGGGCCAGACCGTCTTCAAGGCCGTCAAGGAGCCGCTGCTGTGGATCGGGCTCGCCCTGTTCGGGCTTTCGGCGATGTTCTGGCTCGTGGTTCTCTCCCGCGTCGACCTGTCGATCGCGTATCCACTCGTGGGTCTTTCGTACATCGTGGTCGTCGGCCTCGCTCGCTTCTTCTTCCACGAGCACGTGCCCACTCTCCGCTGGTTGGGCATATCGCTTATCGCTATGGGGATCGCGCTCGTGGGCGTCTCATCGCGCACAGTCGCGGGCAATTGAAGGCTCTGATCCTCGCGGGCGGTTTGGGCACGAGGCTTCGCCCGCTGACGTTCACTCGCCCCAAGCACCTACTCCCGATCGCCAACCGTCCCCACATCGAGCACATCTTCGATTTGCTTCTCGAGCACGGGGTGAAGGAGGCGGTCCTGCTCACTTCGTACCTCGCGGAAACGTTCGAGCAGACGGTGCGTGCGGGCGAGGCACGCGGGATCTTGCTCGAGGTGACGCACGAGGAGGAACCGCTCGGGACCGCGGGAGCGATCAAGAACGCCGAGAGTCTCTTGGGTGACGAGGCGTTCTTGGTCTTCAACGGGGACATCCTGACGGACGCGGACCTGACGTCGATTACAGGCTGGCATCGCGACAAGGGCGCCGAGGCGACGATCGTACTCTCGCCGGTGGAGAACCCTTCGGCCTTCGGCGTCGTCCCGACGGACGAGGACGGGCGCGTTCTAGGCTTCATCGAGAAGCCGCTGCGTGACGAGGCGCCGACCAATCTCATCAATGCGGGGATCTACGTATTCGAGCCCAGCGTCCTGGAACGCATCCCTTCGGGCGAGGTCTGGTCTGCGGAGCGCCAGCTCTTCCCGGGCCTCGTGGACGAGGGCGCCGCGCTCTACGCGACCGCCATCGATTCCTATTGGATGGACGTGGGCACGCCGGACAAGTACCTACAGGCCAACCTCGACGCGCTCGCCGGGCGCTACCGAGATCCGGAGATCGTCGATGCGGGTGAGGGCTCCAGCCTTCTGGGGGAGGGGGCTGTCGTGGCAGCCGATGCGCGCATATCCTCGGCCTGTCTCGGCTCCCGATCCGAGGTCGGTTCCAAGGCGTCGATCGAGCGCTCTGTGACTCTTCCCCGGGTGAAGATCGGAAAGGGGGCGAGGGTCGTCGACTCGATCATCGGCGAGAGGGCCGAGGTGCGTGACGGGGCCGAAGTGGTGGGTATGACCGTCGCCGACGGCTCCGAGGTCGATGGCTGAGCCGCAACTCGAGAGGGAGGGCTGGTGAGGACGCTCGTCACGGGGGCCGCGGGGTTCATCGGCTCCCATCTCGTCGACCGACTGCTATCCGAGGGCGAAGAGGTCCTGGGCGTCGACGACCTCTCGTCGGGGGCGCTGACGAATCTGTCCGAGGCCCGGAGCACGCGGATGGGGAAGTTCAGCTTTCAGCGCGTCGACATCCGTTCGACGGCCATATCGGATCTCATCAAGCGCACCAAACCAGACCTGATCTTCCATCTCGCCGCGCAGGTCGACGTGCGCAAATCGGTCAGGGATCCGATCCACGACGCGATGATCAATCTGATCGGCACGCTGAACATCCTCGAGGCGGCGAGCACTGCGGGAACCAAGAAGGTCGTCTTCACCTCCTCCGGTGGCTGCATTTATGGCGAGCCAGATGAATCCAGGCTGCCGGTCACCGAGGACCAGGTCTTTCTCCCGGAGGCGTTGCCCGAGTCACCTTACGGAGTGTCGAAGAAGGTGGCTCTCGACTACCTGCGTTACTACCGGACGGTAAAGGGACTCGATTTCACTGCTTTGGCGCTTGCCAATGTCTACGGGCCGCGACAGGAGCCGGCCTCGGAGGTCGGCCTCGAGGGGCAGGTCGTTGCCATCTTCTGCCGCAAGATGCTGTCGGGCCGGCCCTGCACCATCTACGGCGACGGGACCCAGACGAGGGACTTCGTCTTCGTGGACGACGTCGTCTCGGCCTTCCTCGTCGCTCGGGACCGAGGGAGTGGGGAGCTGATCAACGTCGGAAGCGGCCTGGAGCTGGCGGTGAACGACCTCTATTCGAAGCTGGCGGAGCTCACGAGCACGCGCTTCGACCCGATCCATGCCGGAGCCCGCCCCGGGGAGCTCAACCGCATCGTCGTCGATCCGTCGAAGGCCGGTGAGGTGCTGGGGTGGTCGCCGGTGATCGAGCTGGACGAGGGGCTCAAACACACGGTCGCCTGGTTCCGCGCGAACATCTGAAGCTGCTTCTGCCTGATTCCCAACATTTCGGGCCCTTTTACGCACTACTGCGTATGAGCCAGCGCCCAGTCCCGGCCGACATTGTTTCCAGAGGTTCCCAGCTTGACCAGGACGAAGGTGGGGATGACGGCTCGATCTCCCGGGGACGGGTGTCGATCCGAGTCCCCGGCCCTCCCTGAGGGGCGCTCGGCGCCCTCAGGACAGGAATGGTGCGGGCCTCTCTGAGGCGGCCTCAGCAGTAATGGGTGCCGCACCAGCGCTGGCCCTCTCGGGTCTCTCTCCCCGAGGGGGCTTGCGCGCGCTCGATTTGCTTACGCACATTTGCGGATTTCCTCGCGCCCGGGCCGCGAAGGAGAATTTTCCCAGGAGCAGAGCAGGCCTTTAGGAGGCGCGCGACGGCCGCCCGGGCTTGCCGGCTCAATCTCATCGGCAGAACGGGCTCGATCCTTTAGCGAAAAAACTCCGCTGGGGAAAAGTCCTGGGAAGGGGAATGTGCATGAGCGGACGAAGGGCATTTGGGCCCGCTTTGGTAGCGGCCCTGGCAATCAACATGCTGTTGTGGCTTGCGGTGCCGAGTCTGGCCGCAGGAGGCGGTGGCTCCGACGGCAAGGCAGGGGGGAAAGCCCGAAGCGAGAGCGGGGCCGAGAACTCCCATTCTGGCGGCGACGGGAAGGGCAACGGCCCCGGCGCCCAAGGCGCTGGGGCTTCAGATCATGGCAAGCAGTCGGCAGGCTCCACGCCCAAGGGCAAGGGTGATGGACCCACGAGCGGTGTGGGAGGAGCGAACTGCGACGGCTCGCAAAATAGCGACACCGGTCACGGAGCGAACCAAGGTGGGCCCTACGACAACACGTGTCCGTCGGACGAGGGCCCCGCTCCCAACGGCAACGGAGGCGGGAAGTCTTCGGGCAAGCCGTGTGCAGGATGCGTAGGGAATGCCGACGACAAGAATCCGGGCGCCCGCAGCGGAAAGGGCCAGTACCCGAACGGCAGCGATCACAACGCCGGTTACGAATGCGACCGCAATAAGGGAGTGGGCAGGGGCAATCCGGCCCACACGGGCTGCGACCCGGACGACCCACCGCCGCACGACGAGTGCCCGAACATCCCGGGCGACCAGCCCGAGGGTACCGACTGCGACCCGGACGACCCGCCGCCGCACGACGAGTGCCCGAACATCCCGGGCAACCAGCCCGAGGGTACCGACTGCGACCCGGACGACCCGCCGCCGCACGACGAGTGCCCGAACATCCCGGGCAACCAGCCTCCGGGCACGGTCTGCGAGGAGGGGCGCAGGCCTCCCCCAGGTGACCAACCGGAGGGCCCGGACGAGGTGCTGGGCCTAATCATCCATCGCCGTCCTCCAGGCGCGGTCGTTCGCTCGGCCGCACTGCCCTTCACGGGCGGCAACCTCCTGCCGCTACTGATCACGTCGATGCTGATGATCGGAGCGGGGGCCGGAGCAGTGTTCGGTCGCAAACCGAGGTCGTAATCCCATAGATCGCGCGCGGTCTGGCTAAAGAGAGAAAGCCGGATCCGTTTAGAGGGGGCCCCAACGGGCCCCCTCTGCGCGAGGCGAGCCTCTCCCGGGCAAGTGTGTGCTCGGCGCGACCGAAAGTGAGTCTGCTGCTCGCTCGGCCGGGCAAGGCTCAGCCGGTGAAGCGAGGGGCTTGGGGTTCGGGGCTCCTGCCCTGGAAGTTGCGCCGGAACTCGTTCACCACCGCTTGCGAGACCTGGTCACAGGTCTGCATGACGCCGGTCCCATTCTCGCTCTCGTCGCCTTCATTCTCGGCGGCGAGCCACGCGGTCAGCGCGAGGTTCCCGTCCAGCTCCCCCTCGTACGGGCTTGCGGCGGTCGCGATCGGTTGATCGCTGACGATCTGCTCGATGTCCTCCTTGACTGTATCCGGAGCGTCGGGCGCGTACCAGATCACGATCTGCCCGTGCTCGAGGTTGTGCACGAGCTGCTCGGGAGCCAGCGCGGAGGAGTAGAAGCCGGTCTGAGCAGGGTTGGCGTAATGGGGACCGTTCGTCGGCGGGCTCGAGTTGTAGGGGTCGTGCTGGGAGCCCTCCGGGATGTGCTCGCGCGATGTGGCTTCGAACTCGCTCACAGCGCTGCAGCGGGCCTCGGACTCGGATACTCCTACGGGTGCATTCTCCGCCGACCGCTCGCTTACCACCAGAGCGGCGATCGCGACTAGAACCAGGCCTGCGATCCCAATGGTGAGAAGGTTGCGACGCCGAGCGGCGCGTCGCAGCTCGTTTTTTCGTCGCTCCTCGGCAAGGCGGCGCGCCTGCTTTTGCTGCAGCTTCTTGCTCACGGCGGCCGAGGCTAACAAAGTGGTTCGCCTCTAAGTGCCGCCGGGGGGGCCCGGTAGGTTTCGCCCGAAAGGGGGCTTGGATGGAGTTCGAGCAGGTCGTTCGGCGCAGGCGGATGGTGCGCAACTACACCGACCAGCCCGTCGATCGAGAGATCGTGGATCGGATCCTGGATAGGGCCCGGCGCGCGCCCAACGCCGGTTTCACTCAGGGCTTCTACTTCGTCGCGGTCGATGAGGCCACAACCAGGCGCCAGATCGCTGAGTTAGGTAACGAGCCAGACTACGTCTCGAGGGGTTTCGATCCATGGCTCTCCTCGGCTCCTGTGCACGTGGTCGTGTGTGTCAGCGAGGCCGACTATCACCATCGCTACAGGCAGCCCGACAAGCTCCAGGAGGACGGAACCGAGATCGAATGGCCGGTGCCCTACTGGTACGTGGATGCGGGAGGCGCGCTGCTTCTGATCCTTCTGGGAGCGGTGGTAGAGGGCCTGGCCGCGGGGTTTTTCGGTGTTCACCGCCTTCCTCAGCTCAAAAAGCTGCTCGGCATCCCTGAAGACGTGACCCCGATAGGCGTCGTCACGATGGGTCTGCCTGCCCCGGAGCGTCGTTCGGGATCGTCGAAGCGCGGCCGCAAGCCGCTCGACGAGGTCGTCTATTGGGGGCACTGGGCCGAGGGCGCGCCGGACTCGCCCTAGGCCGACGAGGAAAGCGCGCTCGTCCAAGCGTGAGCTAGCGAAAGAGGTCCTCGGAGGTCGGGCGCACGATCTCTGCTGCGGAGCCCCGCCCGAAGTTGACACGTGCGCCGCGTACGATCGCGGCGCAGATCCGATTCGCCTTGCCCATGACCAGCTCTGCCGCTCCCGCCAGCTCGTCCGCTACCGCGATGCGGGTTGCCGTCAGCTCCCGTCCCTGGACGTCGGTGGTCCCCCTGTAGTCCAGGAATGGCTCGATGCCCGCGATGCCGATGGCCACGTCGGTTTGCCCGAGTCGCCAGGCGCGTCCGAAGGTGTCACTGATGACGATCCCCACGTCGCGTCCGCAGAGTTGCTTGATGCGCGAGCGGATGCGGCGCGCCGAGGCATCCGGGTCGACCGGCAGAAGTGCGATCTGCTCGCCCTCTACGTTGGATACGTCGATCCCCGCGTTTGCGCACACGAAGCCGTGGCGAGTCTGGGCAATCACCATGCCCTCGGTACGGCGCAGAACGCGAAAGGACTCTTGCGTCAATGCCGACTCACGATCGCCCTCCGGGAGTAGTCGCCCCTCGGCCTTAGAGATCACTTTCTGGGTGACCACCACGACGTCCCCATCCTCGAAGTCGTCGGGTCCTACCGCGTCGACGATCAAGAGAGCGACGTCGTCTCCCGCGACGACCTCGGGGACCTGCTCAATCGGGACGATGCGGAGTTCGCTCACAGCGTCAACAGTCGGGTCGCCAACCGTTCCGACGCATCGTGATCGGTCATGATCGTGTCGAGAGCGGCTCCCTCGACGCCGAGCTCCTCGACAGGCTCTAACTGTTCGTTGTCCGTCTCGTCGACGACGAACACGTTGCAGAAGTCCGCGTACAGACCGGCGACGCCGGAGGCGCTCACCTCGGCGCCCAGCGCGGGCAAGAGCCTGTCGGCCGGACCTTTCAAGGGGGCCCCCCGAACGATGGGGCTCACGGCGATGACGCGCTCGTGGCCGCGCAGCGCATCGCGTACGCCGGGAAGGCCAAGAATCGGCCCGATCGAGACGACGGGGTTTGAGGGGCACACGATCACGGCATCGGCCTCCTCGATCGACTCGATCACCTCTGGCGAGGGCTTGGCTTCGGCGATCCCGTCGAAGCGGACCTCGGCGACCGCCGGCCTATGCCGTTCCTTCACGAAATACTCCTGGAACTCGAGCGTCCGGCCGTCGCTGCATACGACCTTCGTGCGCACGATGTCGTCGGACATCGGGAGCACTCGGGGGCGGACTCCCAGCATCCGGGTGATCTGGTCCGTCGCGGCCGACAGGGTCACGCCCGAAGCGAGCAGTTGCGTCCGCTGGACACAGGTGGCGAAGTCACGGTCGCCAAGCCGGAACCAGCTCTCGCCTCCCAACCGGCCCAACGCGTCGACGACGCGGAAGGTGTCGCCTTTGATCCCCCAGCCTCGCTCGACGTCCGCCAGTTCGGCCAGCCAGTAGGACACGATGTCGACATCGGGCGAGACGTGCACTCCGTAGATCGTGGCGTCGTCGCCGGTGTTCACGATGGCGGTGAGCGCACCGGCGGTCGCGCGATCGAGACCGACCAGGAGCTTCGCTCCTCCCACACCCCCGGCGAGCGCAGTGATCTTCACCGCGGCAGTGTATGGCGGTGGCGTCCCCTTTTGCCCCCCAAAATGAGGCCGTCGGGAGGGCGTGAGTTACGAAAAAACGGTGGGGTAGCCTCCCTGCATGACTCGGCTTGAGACGCTCGCGGGGCGCGCCTCGATCGGCGAGAGGCTCGATCACTCCGAGGTACGCGAGCTGGCGATGCTCTCGCTCGCCGACCCCGATACCGTCCTGGCGGCGGCAAGCGAGCTTCGAGACGCCACGACGGGACCCCGGATCACCTTCTCGAAGAAGGTGTTCATCCCCCTGACCAAGCTGTGCCGCGATGCGTGCGGCTACTGCACGTTCGCCCATCCACCGCGGCCGGGCGAGCGCGCTTACCTGACGTTGGACGAGGTTCTCTCCATCGCGCAGGCCGGCGAGCGAGCAGGATGCAAGGAGGCTCTGTTCACTCTCGGCGACAAGCCCGAACGCAAGTGGGGGCAGGCGCGCGACGAGCTGCAAGAGATGGGGTTCGCAACCACGATCGAGTACCTCGCGGAGGCGTGCCGCCTCGTCCTCGCCCAAACGAGCCTGCTACCCCACGCCAACCCGGGGGCCCTCACGCCGGAGGAAGCAAGTGCGCTTCGCCCCGTCACCGTGAGTCAGGGCACGATGCTCGAGACGCTCTCGGAGAGACTGCTGAAGCGGGGCATGGCCCACTTCGGCGCCCCCGACAAGAAGCCCGCCGTCCGCCTCGAGACGCTCGAGGCTGCCGGACATGCTCGGGTGCCTTTCACCACCGGCATCCTGATCGGCATAGGGGAGACGTTCGAGGAACGCGTCGACGCCCTGCTCGCGATCCGGGCGAGCCACGAGCGCCACGGCCACGTACAGGAGGTGATCGTTCAGAACTTCCGGGCAAAGCCTGAAACGTTGATGGCCGAGCACCCAGAGCCCACAGTTCAGGAGATGAAACTGACGATCGCTCTCGCGCGCTTGGTGATGGGACCCGATGTCGGCATCCAGGCTCCCCCCAACCTCAGTC
>JBOGXB010000046.1:0-16868 GCA_050694215.1 Actinomycetota bacterium | reverse complement strand
CCGTATAAGCGAGCCCGCGGGTCAAGAGCGCGCTCCCGGCAACGAAACCGAAACACCAGCCCAGTCCCAGAAGGAACAAAGAGGCTCCAATCAAGGTGGCGTTCTCCGGCGGGCTGAATCCTGCCCCGACCGCGGCGGCCATAAGCAAGGTCATTCCCGCGATTCCCGCCTTCAGGCTCCCAACTCTAGCGACCACCTTTCCGATGAGAGGCGCCAAGGCGAACATCCCGATGAGGTGCGAGCTCATCACCAAGCCAACCGCCCCTAATCCGTGTCCGTGCTCTCGTATGTGGACGGGCGTCATCGTCATGATCAGGATCATCGCCACTTGCCCCCCGGCCATGATGATCAGCGCGAGCTTCACATGTGGGAGACGCCACATCTCTCGCAGGCCCACGTGAGATCGGGGCGATGTCACGTCTTCGGTAGGAGCGTCTCTCGGATCGGGTCGCAAGGCTCCGGCACACGTCAGAGCGGCGGCGTAGAAGAGAACTGCCACGAGGAAGCCGCCGGCCAGGCCGGATACTCCTACGGCGTTGGCGCCGGATTTCCCCGCGTTGAGCAGGCTTGGGCCGAGCCCTGCGCCGATCGTTCCCGCCCAGACCATCCATCCAAGGATGGACGCGCGTCGCTCGGGTGGATGGATGTCGGCGGCGGCGAACCGCGACAGCTGATTAGCGGAGTGACCGATGCCGATCAGAACCATTGCAACCAGAAGGGCTACGAACGCCGAAGACGAGGCCGCGAAGGCTGCCGCGACCGCGCCCACCAAGCCGATCGCCCAGCCCAGTTCGAGTCCCGCTCGTCGCCCTCGTCGCGCCATCACCCCCGAGAGCCAAGCCGACCCCACCGCGGTGCCGAGCACCGCGGCGGCACCGGGCACGCCACTCCACGCCCGGGAGGCACCGATATCTGTGGCTACCAGAGGCGCCGCCGTAAAGGCGGCGTACAGACTGGTGGTGCCGAGGGCGACACCGGCGAAGATCGTCCAGGTCAACCTGGTGCGCCGGCGGACCAATGCATCATCGACTCCGTTGGAGACGGTTTCCAAGAAACCTCCACGCGGACGACAAAGTTGCTGTTCAGTCAAGCACAGCAGCGGGATGGAGGCACCGGAATCGAGTACTTTGCTTCAAAGCGTGTGAGTTCGAGGTCACCCTCCGACAAGCCTCGAGACGAATAGCGGGAGCCTGCTCGAGCGTGAGGAGTAGACGCGGTTGGGTGGCGAGAGGAAGGCAGGAGTTATGGCGTCCATTGGAAGGTCCGTTGGTCATCAGACGGCGGTTACATCGAAGGATGGGACCCAGATTGCCTGCTGGTTGAGCGGCACAGGCCCTCCCCTGGTGCTCGTGCATGGAACCTCGGCCGACCACGTTCGGTGGGGGCCGGTGCTCCCCGCCTTCCAGGAGCACTTCATGGTCTGTGCCATCGATCGGCGAGGCCGCGGCGGTAGCGGAGATTCCGACACCTACTTGATAGAGCGTGAGTTCGACGACGTGGCGGCTGTCGTCGATTCCTTCGATGAGGCCGTGAACCTGCTGGGTCATTCGTACGGTGGCCTCTGCGCGCTGGAAGCCTCGTTGCTTTCCAAGAACCTCCGCAGATTGGTGCTGTACGAACCGCCTGCGGTGCCTGCGGGCGTCTATCCTCCGGGCTTCGTCGAACGATTGGAAGCTCTTATCGATCAGAGAAGGCGAGAGGAAGCTCTGGTCGCGTTCATGACCGAGGTCGTGAAGCTCCCTGAGGCACAGGTCGAGTTGATGCGCGGTTTGCCTGCATGGCAGGGGCGGATCGCAGCGGCACATACGCTCCCACGCGAGGCGAGGGTCGACGAGTCCTACAAGCTGGATCCGACCAAGTTCGCATCGATGTCCGTCCCAACGCTGATCCTGCAGGGAGGAGACAGTCCTTCCTTCTTGGTCCTTTCCAACCAGGCCGTGCATGCGGCCCTGCCGAGCTCCAGGATCGTGGAGATGCCGGGACAGCAGCACGTAGCCATGGACACGGCAACGGAGTTGTTCGTGGCGGAGGTCTTGAGCTTCTTGCTCGAGAGGTAGACCTCAGCGAGCTCCGCCTTGCCTCTGGGAATGAAAGTCGCGTATCAGCTTGGTGCGGTGAATTGCAGCTCGATACCGTCTGGGTCTCGCATCACGGCCTCATCCTGGCTGCTACGGTCCTGGTACCCGGCGTTGCCGAGCCGCTCGCGTAAGGCAACCAGGACCTTACGATTTCCGACCGTAAACACCACTCGCTCGAGTCCCGCGTGGGCGCGGCTCGCCGGCCCCTGACCCCTCGAGTTCCAGATGTTCGCGCCGATGTGGTGGTGATAGCCGCCAGACGAGAAGAATGCAGCCTGGTTCCCGATTCTCGCCATCAGGTCCAACCCGAGAGTGTCGGTGTAGAACGGGATCGTTCGACCAAGATCGCTCACCTGCAGGTGGACATGGCCCACCACCGTCTCCTCGGGCGCGACTAAGCTTCCGGCGTCGTTCGCCTTGGCCTCTTCGAGAAGGCTGTAGAGGTCCACCGGGGCCGTACCCATGTGCACTCGCTCCCCGGGCTCGGGCTTGGGCCACTCCTCTCGCGGCCGGTCCCGATAGAGCTCCACTCCGTTGCCGTCCGGGTCGTCGATGTAGATCGCCTCACTCACCCCATGATCCCCCGCGCCGATCTCGTAGTCGGCCGCGACGAGACGCGACAGCGCCATGCCTAAGGAGCGCCTGTCGGGGAAGCGGATAGCGGTGTGGAAGAGGCCCGTAGCCACTCGACTCGCCGGCAACGCGACGCCGTGGGCGTCAAGAGCGAGGATCGCGTCCCCTCCCGGTGACCTGAGACTCGCTCGCACGGACTCCCTTTCGGCTACCTCCAGTCCGACGATGTCCCCGTAGAAACCAACCGCCCGGTCGATGTCTCCGACCCTGAGCTCAATCCGCCGGATGCCCTGAATCAGTTCGCTGGTTGAGCCCGTTTTATCGGGCTGCTGCCGCACGGTCATCGTTTGCCCCTCCTCAGTCACATCGGCGCCTGCCGACCTCAGACAAGAACCGATCGAGTGAGAGTGCTATTCCGTTACAGCAAGCCGCGGGCCTCGAACGCTCTCCGAACCGCGGTCGCCGCTTTGTTGCCGAACTCCTGGGCCGTGACGTGGGTCGCCTGAGCGGCTGCCGGCATGCTCGTGTTCGGCGCGAAATCGAACTGGGCTTCGAGGATGATCCTGTCGGCCAGGGTGTGCCCCAGGGCGTTGCGGATGTCCCAGAGGGCGCGCGACCAGATCCGCCCGTCGGCATGCACTTGGTCTGCGAGATCCTCGGGATAGTGCAGGTTGAGGTCGACCCGCCTCAAGCAGTGAGGCTTGGTCGAGGTGTACGAGACGCTGTCCCAGTCTGCAACGCAGGCCGGATCGGGCGTCGGGGCGATCACGTCGGCTACCGTCACAGCCCAGTAGTCGGAGAAACCTTCGCCGATCGCTCCCGCCTCCAACGAGGTCCCGAACCCGGGCACCTGCGAGTCGTGCATCGCATGCCCGTACTCGTGCAGGATCACCTCAGCGTCTTCGGCGTCGTCTACTCCGCCTTTGCCGAAGCGGAGGTAGTCGTGCTTGTCCCACGAGAACGAGTTGTCCGCGCCCCATTGGTTGATACGCAGGTCCTGGCTTTCCCGGTTGATAGGACGCCGGGTCGACCCGAAGCCGAGCCTTTGGATGTACTTCTGCGCCTCTGTGACCCAGTAGTAGGCCATCACCTGCTCGAACTGGTCATCGTCGCGGCCGAAGACGAACTCTCCGGTCGAAGAGAACGCGGGGTTGCCGGTCTCGCTCCTCACATTGGCCCAATCACCGATCAGGAAGCCGCTGCCGTCCAGGTTCGTGAGCTGAACGGTCCGGTATGCGGGCTGCAGCTCGGCATAGTCCGCATCCTTGCGGTCGGTGAGGTTCTGGTTCTGCAACGACGCGACCGGGTTCGGGAAGAACACCCTTCCCGTTGCGGTCGTAGGGGCCGCTCCGGCGTTGGAGGCGAGCAGGAGCGGGAACGCGACGGTGCATGCGGCGGTCGCGACGATGAGACAGCGGCGCAAGGCAACCCCCTTCAAGGTCGGCTTCTGAGATCGCCGAAACTTACCAGCCGCTCGGCGCTCGTTGAGCAGGGGATGCGTCCGGAGGGCAGCGCGCGGATCCGGGTCCAGGATCAGAAGGCTCGTCGGAGCGCAGCGCGGGCTGCGAAATAGCCGCACATCCCGTGAACTCCCCCACCGGGCGGGGTCGATGAGGAGCAGATGAAGATCCGGCGGTTGGGAGTCGTATAGGGATTGAGCCTCACGACGGGGCGCGTGAAGTGCTGAAAGATATCCTGCACTCCCCCGTTGATGTCTCCGCCTATGTAGTTCTGGTTGTACCCCTCGATCGTGTGCGCGGTCATGGTCGAGCGCGCGAGGACTACATCACGGAACCCCGGAGCGAACCGCTCGAGCTGCCCTTCGATCGCCGCCGTCATGTCGGTTGTCGAGCCCGCGGGGACGTGACAGTACGCCCACGCCGTGTGCTTGCCGGCCGGCGCCCGGGTGGGATCGAACATGCTCTGCTGCGCCAGCAGCACGAAGGGCTGCTCGGGATGCCGGCCCGCGATGACCTCGTCTTCGGACGCGACCATCTCCTCGAGCGTCCCCCCGAGGTGAACTGTTCCGGCCCCCGCGCAAGCCTGCGCCATCCAGGGGATGGGAGCGTCCAACGCCCAGTCGATCTTGAAGATGCCGGATCCGTACCGGTAGCCAGAGAGAGCCTTGCGGTATCGGCCGGGAAGCTCCGCACCGGCGATCTCGAGCAGCTGCCGCGGCGTCACGTCACAGAGGATGGCCCCGGCCTGCGGGAACTCTGCGACCGAGCCAACTCGCCGGCCGGTGACGATCGTCCCACCGATCGAGCGGAAGTAGGCGGCCATCGCATCCGTTATCGCGCGGGAGCCTCCTCGTGCGGCCGGCCATCCGACTGCGTGCGCGAGCATCCCGAGGACCAGCGCGACCGCAGCGGTCGGGATCTTGCGCAGAGACAGCATCGAGTGCGCGGCCAAACCTCCCAATAGTGCGCTTCCCCTCTCACCCGGCACGTAGGCGCGCGTGAGCCGGACAACCGAGCGCAGTCCTCTGAGACCGAAGCTCGCCAGAGCGAGGGGGTGACGGGGTGGGCGGAGGGGGCCGAGGAGCTCGGGGATCAACGCGTCCGCGTGGTCAACGATCGGGCCCATCAATCTGCGATACCCACGTGCATCACGTCCGAGACGATCCGCAGTCTCGTCGGTCGAGCGATGGAGGAGGACCGCATCGCTACCGTCCAGAGGTTGGGCCAGGGGAAACTCGGGGTGCACCAGCTCGAGTCCGTGCTCTCTCAGGGGAAGGCTGCTGAGGAAAGGGGATGCGAGGACCAGCGGATGGATGGCGGAGCAGACGTCGTGATTGAAGCCGGGCAGCGTTAGATCTGTGGTGCGCGTTCCGCCACCGATCTCGTCCTCTGACTCGACCACGGTTACCGAGCGACCGGCCTGCGCGAGTGCAATCGCTGCGGCGAGGCCGTTGGGGCCGGACCCGACGACGACGGCCTCGGTGTCGATGGCGGTCAACTGGGGCGCGCTCCGCGGGGAAGGATCACGAACGGCAGTCTATGGAGGGCGAGGGGACTTGTGCCGGGTTCCGACTGCGCTCATACTGTTTGTCGGCGGCGAGCGAAGGAGGCGACTATGAGAGAGGTGACCACCACCTAGGCCTTCGCCTCCTATTCGGGCATTCTCCAAATTCCCCAGATGTGGCGGCGACGGTCTCGCACCGCGTCCATCACTCTTCGACACATCTGGAGGAATCAATTGCACCCAAAGGGATACTCGCTTGCGCGGCTCGGCTGGGATCACGCCTGGGCCGCCAGCTTCGAATCACTGACGGTCGGCCCGTCGAGACCGGGACGCATCGCCGTTCAGCATCGGGGCTCTTATGTCGTTGCGACAGAACGCGGCGACATCTGGGCACATGTCTCGGGAAGATCGCTGCACCTCGCACGCGACGGTTCCGACCTGCCGGTCGTAGGCGACTGGGTCGCGCTCACCGGCGGGAATGCTCGGGACTCCGCTCTCATCTCGGCGATCCTCCCTCGCCGGTCGTGTCTCGAACGTAAGGAGGCTTGGGAGGCGACGAAGGTTCAGGTGATCGCGGCCAATGTCGACTGGATATTCATCACGACCGCGCTGGACGGTGACCTCAACCTCCGCAGGATCGAGCGGTACCTCGCCACCGCATGGTCGAGTGGAGCGCAACCGGTAATCGTTCTGACCAAGGCGGACCTCCATGCCGATCCTGAGAGCCTCCCGCTCGAGGTCGAGCAAGTCGCGCCGGGCGTCCCGATCCACGTGACGAGCTGCGTAAGTGGGCTCGGGATCGATGAGCTCGGCGCCTATGCCACGGATGGGAGAACGGTTGCCCTCCTCGGTTCCTCGGGTGTCGGGAAGTCGTCGATCATCAATCGCCTCCTCGGGGACGAGGTGCAAGCGACACGAGAAGTGCGCGAGGACGGGAAGGGAAGACACGCCACCGCCCGCAGAGAGCTGCTGGTCACGCCTCAAGGAGGGGTTCTCCTTGACACACCCGGGATGCGCGAGCTCCAGTTGTGGAGCGTGGACGATGGCCTGACCGAGACATTCGGAGACATCGCGACACTCGCGGAAGGCTGCCGATTGCTCTCATGAATCCGAGCCCGGATGCGCAGTCCTTGCGGCGGTCGCGGCCGGCACGGTCGACCGCGGCCGCGTCGAGAGCTGGCGCAAGCTGCAGCGCGAGCTCAACCACCTGGAACGGAAACGAGACAAACGCGCTGCGTCGGAGGCATCGAAGGCGTTTCGTGCTCGAACGCGCCGGCAGAGGAGGTTGGAGAAGCACGGCTTCTGGTAGAGCCTTCAGGGGGTGGGTAGGCCTCGAGCATGGCCGACAAAGAGACCGCGGCCCCCCTGGTACCCGCCCGGCCCAGCCTCTCCAACCTGCGGGAGGCCTCCGCCGGATGCCGGGCGTGCCCCCTGTGGGAATCGGGCACGCAGACGGTATTCGGAGAGGGACGTAGGGTCTCCGATGTGATGCTCGTTGGCGAGCAGCCCGGCGACAAGGAGGACCTCGAGGGGAGACCGTTCGTTGGTCCCGCCGGGCGACGCGGAAGAAAGCCATGAACGGGTTCGTTGCCGATCTCGAGAGGATCGCCAAGGAGTTGAATTGACATGACTGATCGAAATCAACAGGAGCAGGTAGTCGTCCTCAAGCCGGGGGAGACCGGGGAGACCGAGCCCGGGGAAGAAGCTCCCCCCGCCGAAGCCATCCAGCATCCGGCCAAGGTGATGCGGATCGCGACGATGGTTCGACAGCTCCTGGAGGAGGTTCGCCACGCCGGCCTCGACGAAGCGAGCCGGGCGCGGATGAAGGACATCTACGAGACCTCGATCAACGAGCTCAGCGAGGTACTGTCCGGAGACCTCAAGGATGAGCTCGCGCGTCTCAGCTCGCCGTTCGAGGGGGAGACACCTTCTGATGCAGAGCTGCGAGTGGCTCACGCCCAGCTCGTTGGATGGCTCGAGGGCCTCTTCCATGGGATCCAGGCGATGATGTTTGCGCAGCAGGCCGAGAGCCGAGCGCGCTTCGAGGATCTACGGCGCCGCAGCCTTCCTTCCGGTGAGGATCAACCTCCCCACCCCCCGGGTCAGGGAACGTACCTTTAAGCCCTAGCGGACAATCCGGCGAATCGAGCTCGGAGTCATGAAATAGAGCCATCCCCCCGGGCCCTCGGAGACGTCGACGATGCTGTTGCCCGAGTGGATGATCCGGTCGCGCCTCACGGCCGTCCCCTTTCGATTGAGAACGAGACGGTGCAGACGCCCTTGGAAGTCGCCCATGTACAAAGAGCCCGACAGAGCCTTCATGCGTCCCCGGTACCACCACAGATCCGTGGGGACGATCACGGGAGTCCATCGCTTCATAGGCCGCTTGGCGTTCGGGCCGACCCCCCTCGTGCCGCAGTCGTAGCCGGCCCCCCATCCATAGTTGCGGCCCCTGGCGATGCGGTTCAGCTCGTCGTCGCAACTGGGTCCGTTCTCGCTCGAGTACAGGCGACGCGTCCCCGGACGGTGAGCGAGTCCGAACGGGTTGCGGTGCCCGTAGCTCCACACCGCATTGCCGAAGGGATTATTCGAAGGGATCGACCCGTTCGGATTGACACGAAGGATCTTTCCCAAGCGGTTGGTCCTATCCTGTGCCTCGCCCGCTCGATGGTTCTCGCCCACCGAGACGAACAGCTTGCTTCCGACGAATTCGAGCTGCCCTCCGTTGTGGTAACCGGACGAGGCGGGGATGTTCCTGAGGATGTGGTTGCGCGCGCGGCACCGGTTGTTTCGCACGGTAAAGCGCGTGACACGGTTCTCCCTCGGGGATGCGTTCGTGTAATACACGTAGAGATGGTGGTTCCGTTTGAACCTGGGGTGGAGGGCTATGCCCAGCGCTCCCTGCTCGCCCTCGGACTGAACATCGAGGTTGACGCAAGCGCGGCCCAGTAGTCGCCGCCCCAGCATCACGCGCACCTTGCCTGTGTTCTTCTCGGTGAAGAAGATCTTTCGCGTGCCGGGCACCCAGGCCATGTCCACCGGGAAGGCGAGGCCCCCTCTGTAGGTCTGCACACGGGTCCCCCTGGGGATCGCCTCCGATGCCGTCGGTGCCGCAACGACGAGGATCCCGAGTGATACGACGATCGCGATAGCTCTGGCTCGCATTAATCAGCCCCCTTAGCCGGCCGCGTCCTTCCTCCCGGATATCATGCCGCACGGAGGTGTGCCCGAGCGGCCGAAGGGAGCGCACTGCTAATGCGTTAAGGGGCTAACAGCTCCTTCCGGGGTTCAAATCCCCGCGCCTCCGCTGCTTCGATCACCGGTTGCAGCCGCGCGCACCCTTCTGGCATCGGGGACGGTTGGGGTTGGGGCTCTGCGTGATAGCGAACGAAGCAAGGCGATCTAGGCCGATAGCACTGCCGAATGTGGGCAGGGTAGATTGGTCTCAGTGCGCCCGTAGCTCAGTGGATTAGAGCGTCCGGCTACGGACCGGAAGGTCGGGGGTTCGAATCCCTCCGGGCGTGCCATGAACCAGAGGGACTATCTCTCCTACCGAGGCGGTCCGGGCCGTTGGGATTTCTCGATCGCATAGGTCAGTTTAGGGAGAGGCACATCGCCTCTCATGCCGACCCGTATCTCGACGAAGACGAGGAGATCATCCACTGGGTGCGCGCTCGCAACGTCGAGGGTCGAGGCGAGGGCTTCATCTTCCTTACGGAGCGCCGTTGCGTCATCCACTACACGAGTCGCTCGGACAACCACGGCACGGTGACATGGGGTGAGGTCATCTCCTGGGGTATCGCGCGTCGCTCCAAGGGGGGTCCCGTCCTCGGGATCGAGACCGCCGAGGGGGCTTCTCACTTCGTGCAGATGGTCGTCTCCACTCCGGCGATGGCCCAGGAGGTCGCCACTTTTATCGAACGCTTCGCCGATCTCGCTCCCGAGCCAAGTGAGTCAATGGTCAAGGGGAAACACATCGGCAGCTTCCAGCCCGATCGCACGTTCGAGGTGGAGCAACAGCCAAAGACGATCAGGGATCAGACGCAGCGAATGGTCATTACCGTCATCGGCGTTCTTCTTGTCGGGGGCGGAATCATCATCACTCCGCTCCCCGGCCCCTGGTCTTTTCCCATCATCCTCGCGGGTCTTGCCCTCCTTGCGTCTGAGTACGACTGGGCCAAGGACGCTCGGGATTGGATAAGGGCCAAATCAAGGAAGGTCGCGAGCAAGATCAAGGCCCGCCGTCGCGCGTGACCGAATCGGATGAGGACTTCATGCGTCTCGCACTGGCCGAGGCGAAGCAGGCGCTGGAACACGACGACGTTCCCATCGGGGCGGTTGTAACCCGTGACGGTGAGGTTCTCGGCGCCGCGGGCAACGAGCGCGAGCTTCGGCAGGACCCCACTGCCCACGCCGAGATCCTCGCTCTCAGGGCGGCGGCCGGGAGGGAAGGCACGTGGCGACTCACAGGGTCGACCATCTACGTGACGCTGGAGCCGTGTCCGATGTGCGCCGGCGCAGTGGTGTTGGCGCGCGCGGATCGCCTCGTCTACGGACCTCAGGACTCGCGCGCGGGAGCCGCCTACAGTCTCTACAACATCGTGCAGGACCCGAGGTTGAACCACTCCGTCGAGATCGTGACCGGCGTCCTCGCGGAAGAGTCGTCCGCGCTGCTGCGTTCGTTCTTCGAGGGTCGCCGCCGTAGACTCGACAGCTCCTAGGTGGGGTACCGAAGCGGCCATAACGGGATCGCCTCGAAAGCGATTGAGGGTTCACGCCCTCCGCGGGTTCAAATCCCGCCCCCACCGCGCGAACCGCGCCGGGCCAAGGGATCCGGCGCGGGCGCTCGGTAGACTCCGTGCCGGAGACGTGCGTGAGCGGCCGAAACGGCACGACTGGAAATCGTGTGGCCCTGCAAGGGGTCCAAGGGTTCAAATCCCTTCGTCTCCGCGCCGCAGTATCCTCGGCTGGGCTGTGCTAGGTGGGGGGCTCGGGGTCCCCTGAACCGGAAACCCTCGGTAAGCCGGACTGAGTACTCGCCTGCGGCCCACGTTCGACCGGGCAGCCCCCGGCAAGCAGCGTCGATGGTCAGGTCCCGCGCGACCTGGAGCCGTGAACCAGGTCAGGCCCGGAAGGGAGCAGCCTTAAGCGGTGACCCAGGAGTGCCGCGGGAGTGCCGGGCCGGAGCCGGCTACCGGGAAAGCGCCGGCCGAGCGCGAGTCCAGGGCGAGCCGCACAGCCCTTCTCTCGTCCCGTCTTGAGGCGGGTCGCTGCGGCGACGCCGTGCCTCGGGCTCGAAACCGTTTTGAGTCGCCCTCCGGCATCGGCGTCGTCCTCGCTCCCCGAATGCCTCATTGGTCGATCCTCGTTTGGGGATCTGACGGGGGCCCCGCATAGGATGGGCGCGCATGGCGTACCTCTCTCTGTATCGCAAGTACAGGTCCCAGACCTTCGGCGAGATCCTCGGGCAAGAGCACGTCACGAGGACGCTCGCGAACGCAATAAGCGAGGACCGCGTCGCACACGCGTACCTCTTCACCGGCCCCCGTGGCACGGGCAAGACGAGCACGGCGCGCATCCTTGCGAAGGCCCTCAACTGCGTGAAGGGGCCTACTCCAGAGCCGTGCGGCGAATGCGAATCGTGCGTGGCCATTGCCAATGGGTCGTCCCTGGACGTGATCGAGATGGATGCTGCGTCGCACTCGAAGGTCGACGAGACCAGGGATGTCCTGTCCGGTGTCCCACTCGCCACGGCGGGCGGGCGGCGCAAGGTGTACGTGATCGACGAGGTCCACATGCTCTCGGCAGGTTCATTCAACGCGCTGCTCAAGACGCTCGAGGAGCCGCCCCCTCACGTCATCTTCATCCTCGCGACGACCGAGGCTCACAAGGTGCTTCCCACGATCGTTTCGCGTACGCAGAGATTCGATTTCCGTAGGATTCCGGCCGACACCCTGGAGTCTCATCTCGCCGAGATCTCCAAGCTCGAGAGCATAGATATCGACCCGGGCGCCATCGCAGTGCTGGCGCGCCACGCGGAGGGCAGCGCTCGCGACGCCCTGTCGGCCCTGGATCAGCTCGCGGGCCTCGGACGGCACGTCACCGTCGATGATGCGGAGCGGCTGCTGGGCCGGCGCAGCGAGGAGGCGCTGATCGACCTGTTCGACGCGATTGCGAAAGGTGATCTCGGAGCGATCTTTGCTACCTCGCAGATGCTCGTTGCTCAGGGGATCGACTTTCGCCAGCTTGCCTTCGAGGCGATGGGCCATTCCCGCTCTCTCTTGTTGCTGAAGAGCTCGCCGGAGTCCGAGGAGCTGCTCGACGCTGCGATCGAGGACCGTGCCCGGCTCCTGACTCAGGCCGAGACATTCTCGGGCGGGGCGTTGCTGCGAACGATGGACCTGATAGGTAAGGCCATAACCGAGATGCGTAACGCTCCCAATCACCGGCTGTTGTTGGAGGTAGCGCTAATCCGCTCCGCTGCTCCGGACACCGACCCGTCGGCGATGGGGCTGCTGGGGCGCATCGAGCGGCTCGAGCGTCGCATCGGGATCGAGCCCGAAGGCGCGGCGCCGGTCGCAGCCCGGAGCTCCCGAGCCGGTGACGCGTCCGGCTCGGCGCTGAGTACCACGGCTCCCGCGCCACAGGATGCGGAGGAGCCGAGTACTACGGTTCCTGCGCCACAGGATGCGGAGGAGCCGAGTACCGCGATTCCTGCGCCACAGGGTGCGGAGGAGGAGGCGTCTCCAGTCGCGGCCGCCGAGGTCGGCTTCGCCCACTTCAAGGACGCATGGCCGACGGTCGTCAAGGAGGTCAATAAGCGCAGCAAGAGGGTTGGCGCCTTCCTCAACCCGTCGAGACCGGTGAGATTCGAAGGTTCCACCTTGATCGTCGAGGTGCAGTCCGAGTTCCATGCTCAGGCGATGTCGCAGGAAGCCAACAAGGAGCTCCTCTCCACCGCGGTGCACTCGGCTCTCGGCGCCCAGCCACCTCTCGATTTCATCGAGAAGGACAAGGCTCCTGTGGCGGCGGTTGCGGTCGAGGAGTCCGTGGAGGATCTCCCCCCGGAGGGAGAGTCCATCGAGGAGGCCGATCCCGTAGAGCTCGTTCGAAAGGACCTGGGCGCGGAGATCGTGGAGGAGAGGAACCCCTAGGTCTTTATGGGCATGGGCCCCCTAAAGGCCCACTTTCTGCGAGAGAACCACGGACGATGGGAGAGCCATGAAGGACATGCAGAGGATGATGAAAGAGGCCCAGAAGATGGCCGCCGAGATGCAGAAGGCCCAGGAGGGTCTCGCAGAGGTCGAGGTCGAGGGCAGCGCCGGCGGGGGAGTGGTGAAGGTCGTCGCCACGGCCGATCAGCGCATCGTCGGCGTCGAGATCGATCCGGAACTGCTCGAGGGCGTCGACCAGGACGACATAGAGATGATCGGAGACACGATCACCGCGGCGGTGAACGACGCGCTCAACAATGCACGGGCCGAGCAAGAGAAGGCCCTGGGCCCCCTCGCCGGCGGTATGGGTGGCATGGGGCTTCCCGGCATCTAGTGCCCGGTCGCCAACCTAAGAGCTGACCGTGTTCGCCGCGCCCATACAGGCACTGATCGACGAGCTGGCGAAGCTGCCGGGCATCGGCCCGAAGAGCGCCCAACGCGTCGCCCTTCACCTCCTCAAGACCACGCCTGCAGAGGTCAACGAGCTGGCTCGCTCGATCGTCGAGGCCAAGGAGCGGGTGAAGCAGTGCCGCGTGTGCTTCAACTTCTCGGAGGAGGACCTGTGTATCTTCTGCAGCGATCCGAAGCGAGACCCGACGGTCGTGTGCGTGGTCCAGGAGGCGCCGGACATCGCCGCGATAGAACGCACGCGCGAGTTCCGGGGCCTCTATCACGTTCTCCAGGGAGCGATCTCTCCCATCGAGGGCGTCTACGCGGAGGACCTGAGAGTCGCAGAGCTGCTCGAGCGGCTGAAGACACCACAGGACGGCCGCCCCGTGGTCGACGAGGTCATCCTGGCCACCAACCCCAACATCGAGGGCGAGGCGACCGCCATGTACCTGGCCCGCCTTCTCGCCCCCGCCGGCGTCCAGGTGACCCGGCTCGCCAGCGGCCTTCCAGTCGGGGGGGACCTCGAGTACGCCGACGAGGTCACTCTCGGCCGGGCTCTCGAGGGACGCCGGCAGGTATCGGAGTAACCCGGGCCTGGGCTCGGGGCCCGGATACCCTGACTGAGTCATGGCTCTCCTGGTCCAGAAGTACGGCGGCACCTCGGTCGGCGACGCCGAGCGCATCAAGCGCGTGGCCGAGCGGGTGGTGGCCGCTGCGGATGCCGGCCAGCGCGTCTGCGTGGTGGTCTCGGCGATGGGTCGTTCGACGGACGAGTTCGTGGAGCTGGCCGCCCAGGTGTCACCGGCCCCCCACCCGCGCGAGATGGACATGCTGCTGTCGGCGGGCGAGCGCATCTCCATGGCGCTTCTGTCCATGGCGATCATCGACCTCGGCCGTGAGGCGATTTCGCTTACCGGCTCGCAGGCGGGGATCGTCACCGACACGATGCACGGAAGGGCTCGGATCGTGGAGATCCGCGCGAAGCGAGTGCTGGAGGCGCTCGACGCGGGCAAGATCGTCATCGTCGCCGGTTTCCAAGGCGTTTCCACGGCATACGACGTGACCACGCTCGGCCGTGGTGGGTCCGACACGACGGCGGTGGCTCTTGCGGCAGCTCTGGGCGCGGACGCGTGCGAGATATTCACGGATGTCGAGGGAGTGTTCACGGCCGATCCGCGCATCGTCTCGAACGCGCGCAAGCTGCACGCGGTCTCGTATGAGGAGATGCTGGAGCTTGCCGCCGTCGGCACAAAGGTCCTGATGCTTCGATCAGTCGAATACGCTCGTAACCACGGAGTGCTCATCCACGTCCGTTCCTCCTTCAGCCATCGCGAGGGGACATGGGTGAGAGAGGAGGACGAACGCATGGAGCAAGCGATCATCTCAGGGATCGCATACGACACGTCGGAGGCCAAGGTGACGATCCTGGGGGTGCCGGACAAGCCCGGTGTCGCAGCGCGTGTCTTCCGTCCTCTCGCCGACGAGAGCATCAACGTAGACATGATCGTTCAGAACGCGTCGGAGGACGGCCGAACGAACATCTTCTTTACGCTTCCGAAGGAGGATCTGCAGCGGGCCGAGCCGCTTCTGAAGCTCGTATCGGACCAGGTAGGGGCCGCCGGGTTCGCGACCGACGACAACATCGCGAAGGTGTCGCTCGTGGGGGCCGGGATGAAGACCCACCCAGGCGTTGCAGCCGACATGTTCGATGCGCTGGCGGATGTGGGGATAAACATCGAGATCATCTCGACCTCCTCCATCCGCGTCTCCTGCATCATTCGTGCCGACGAGGTCTCACGCGGGGTGACGGCGATCCACGAGCGCTTCCAGCTTGCCGAGGACGTCATCATCCGAGAGATGCATCCCCAGACTGCCACCGACCAGATGCGCGCTCTGCGCCCGAACGGCAAGGAAGGGCGCGCGTCGTGAAGGTCGTTCTGGTCGGTGCCACCGGCGCGGTTGGGACCGAGATGCTCTCGATCCTCGAGGGCCGTGATCTCACGATCGACGAGCTCGTCCCGGTAGCGTCGGCTCGGTCCGCCGGACGGAGGCTCTCGTTTCGCGGTTCCACCGTCGAGGTGCAAGCCCTGACGGAGGAGGCCTTCCGGCGAGCGGACGTGGCACTCTTCGACGTACCCGACGAGGTGTCCGCGGAATGGGCGCCGGTGGCCGCCCGTCACTCGGTCGTCGTCGACAACTCGGCCGCGTGGCGCATGGATCCCGAAGTGCCGCTGGTGGTCCCGGAGGTCAACCCCGAACAGGTGAGCAACCGTCCCAAGAACATCATCTCGAGCCCGAACTGCACGACCCTCGCCCTTGTCGTTCCGATCGGAGCCCTGCACAGAGCCGCGGGGCTGGAGAGATTGATCGTCTCCTCCTATCAAGCGACATCCGGAGCCGGGAGGCCGGGCGTCGACGAGCTGTGGGATCAGACCGAGAAGGCAGCGAAGGAGCCGGAGCTGGTGCGCGAAGGGCTTGCTCGTGAGGTCCTGAGTGCCGGAGAGACCTTCGCCCACCCCATCGCCATGAACTTCATTCCTAAGATCGGGTCGCTCCGGGAGGACGGCTACACCTCGGAAGAGGTGAAGCTGCGCAACGAGACGCGCAAGATCATCGGGCTGCCGGACCTCGAGGTTACGGCGACCTGCGTGCGGGTTCCCGTGATGGTGGGGCATGGCGTCGCCGCGCACGCCGAGTTCTCGAGACCCATCACTCCCGACGAGGCGCGCTCGGTGCTGTCCGATGCTCCGGGCGTGGTCGTGCGCGACGAGCCCGAGAGGGACGTCTACCCGACGCCCCTCGAGGCGGCCGGCACGGATCCCTGCTACGTCGGCCGCATCCGCCAGGACCCATTCGAGGACAATGCTCTCGAGCTCTTCTGCGTGGCCGACAACCTCCGGAAGGGGGCCGCGCTCAACACGGTCCAGGTGGCCGAGCTCCTCTTCTGACCAGGAGTGGGGGAGCTCCGGGGACCGAAGGGACCCAAGGCTCTTGAATCTCAAGCTTGCCGAAGGCGGCGGCGAGGATAAGAGGCGTCGGCGTTTAACTGTCCACACCAAGGAGGAGAGGATGAAACTCCTATCCGTATTGACCCTGCTTGCGCTGGCAGCCGCGGCTTTCCTTTACGTTCAAAATCAGAATCTCGATGATCGCTTCAAGTCCCTGGAGGAACGCGTCGATATTGTGGAGCGGTCGCAGACGACGACGCCAACTGCATCGTCGTTCGATAAGGAAGCAACCCGCAGGATGAACGGTCTATCAATCTGTCTGGCTCAGCTTCACGCGCAAGTGGTCAGCCTGTGGAACGCTGGAGAGCTTCCGCCCGATGGCCCCCATTGCAGAAAGCGCTTCTACGGACTCGGGCCCCGCGTCGGCGACTGAATCTCCACGAGCCGAGGGAGGTCAGGCCCATCATCGACCAGCAGGCTCCCGAAGGACGTCGGCCAGCTGGCGAGCGCAGCGCTCGAGACCCACTTCCTCGGCCCCCCAAAACTGCCGTGCATGCCGTGCATGCCGTGCAACTTGGGTTTGACCCGTTTACGTGGACACTCGAATGTGGTGCACGTCCATGACGTGACCAGAAAGGAGTGTCCATGGGCCACCCTCAGAGGCGGTATGCCCCTGAGTTCAAGGAGCGCTGCATCCGTCT
>JBOGXB010000045.1:0-16875 GCA_050694215.1 Actinomycetota bacterium | reverse complement strand
TCGGATGCGCGCTCCGAGAAGCGAGGGGGCGGTGTCTCTTCAACGAGCTTCTGATGCCGCCGCTGCATCGAGCAGTCGCGTACCCCGAGCCACATGGCCTCGTCGGGGTTGGGAGCCAGGATCTGGACCTCGAGGTGTTTGGGACGATCGAGGTAGCGCTCGACGAAGAGATCGCTCGAGTCGAAGTACTGCTCTGCCTCTCGCCGGGCCGAGTTATAGGCGTCCGAGATCTCGTCCTCGTCATGCGCGACCTTGAGCCCACGCCCTCCCCCGCCCCCGGCGGCCTTGATCGCGAGCGGGAAACCGTTCCGGGTGCCGAACTCGCGGACCTGCTCGAGCGTCACCGTGTCGGTGAGACCGGGCACCACCGGCACGCCTGCGGTTTCGGCCAGACTGCGGGCCCGGACTTTGTCACCGACTGCCCGCGTCGCATCGGGCGGCGGGCCGATCCAAACGAGCTCTGCATCGATCACCGATTGGGCGAAGTCTGCGCTCTCCGCGAGGAAGCCATACCCCGGGTGGATGGCCTCGGCCCTCGTCTCGATCGCGGCCTGGATGATCGCGTCCTGGTTCAGGTATGTATCGAGCGGAAGAGCTCCGGGCAGACGAACGGATCGGTCGGCTACCGCCACATGACGAGCACCCTCGTCGACGTCGGAGAAGACGGCAACAACGCCTACTCCGCGCTCCCGGCACGTCCTGGCGATGCGGACTGCGATCTCACCACGATTGGCGATCAGAATCCTCTCGAACACGTCCCTAGTTTGCCCGAGGCTGAGTCACGGTTCGCCGACGTCCCACCGAGGGCCCGATTTCAGAACCTTGCCCGGAAGCTCGCCGGTGATGACCTCCTGCGCGACGCGGCCAGCCTCGAGCAGCGCATAGATGTCCACGCCGGTGTCGATCTCCATGTCGGAGAGCATGTGGACCAGATCCTCCGTCGCGATGTTGCCGGTCGCGCCCTCGGCGAAGGGGCTCCCACCCATGCCGCCGATAGATGAGTCGAAGTAATCAACACCGAGCTGCAGCGCAGTCAGAACGTTCGCTAGACCGGTGCCACGCGTATCGTGGAAATGCATGTTCAAGGTGAGGTCCGGCAGCGAATCGCGCAGGGCCTCCACCACCTCGCGCACGCGTCTCGGAGTGCCCATCCCCGTCGTGTCGCCGTACGAGATCGTGCCTATGCCTGCGTCCACCATCCACCGAGACACCTCGACGACGCGCGCCGGCGCCACGTCTCCTTCGTACGGACAACCAAACGCGGTCGAGATCGAGCCTTCGACCGGCATCCTCGCCTCGGTCGCGACGGCCGCGACCTCTTTCACATCGACGATCGAGTCCCTCACCGTCTTGCGCACATTGCGCAAGTTGTAGGAGTCGCTTGCGGCGATGAATACCTGGATTCCGTCTACGCCGACCTCGGCCGCGATCTCTGCTCCCTTTCGATTCGGCACGAGGGCCGAGTAGAAGACGTCGGGATGGCGCTGGATTCCGGCCCACACCTCCCGTGCGTCGGCCATCTGGGGCACCGCCCTCGCGGAAACAAAGGAGACGGCCTCGATGTAGCGCAACCCCGACTCGCTGAGCGCGTCGATCAGGCGGACCTTGTCCTCCGTGGCGACCTGGGCCTTCTCGCTCTGGATCCCGTCGCGCGGGCCGACCTCGCGGATGCGTACGGAGGGCGGATAGCTCACTTGTTCTGCCAGAGAGGCTCGCGTTTCTCGTTGAACGCCGCGATGCCCTCTGCACTGTCCTCCGTGCTGATGACTCGACGCCATGCGTCATCTTCGAGGGCAATCCCCTCTTCGAGAGTAACCCCGACGGTGGCGTCGATCGCCGCTTTCGCCTCGCGCAAGGCGACGGGGGAAGACCTGCAGAGGTCGCGCGCGACTTCCATCGTGTACCCGGCAAGCTCGTGGGGTGAAGCCACGTAGGAAACGATTCCTAGCTGCTGGGCCTCGGATGCGTCGATCCGGCGGCCGCGGAAGATCATCTCCTTCGCACGCCCAAGGCCAACCCTTCTTGCGAGGAGTTGGGTTCCGCCTCCGCCGGGCACTAACCCGACGCGAACCTCGGGTAACCCGAGCTCAGTACCCTGCGCCGCGATGATGATGTCGCACGACAGAGCGAGCTCGAAACCTCCACCGAGGGCGAACCCGAACACTGATGCGATCGTTGGCTGTGGCACCTTGCGAAGGCCGGAGAACATGTTCCGCACTTGCTCGCGGTTCCGAAAGAAATCGTTGAGCCCGAACGCGGCCCTTTCCTTCAGATCCGCCCCCACGCTGAACGCCCGCTCGCCGGCTGCCCCCAGAACCATCACCCAGACGTTCTCGTCGTGAGCCACGCTCCTGAAGACCTCGGTCATCTCTTCTGCCGTGTCTCCAGAGATGGCGTTGAGCGAATGGGGGCGGTTGAGCGTCACCACAGCGATGCGCCCATCGTCCTCGCGGCGAAGCTCTACGAGACTCGCTTGTTCCGCATCGCTCATACAGGAGGAACTCCGTGGCGACGCTCGGAGAAGTGCCGGTCCTTTCTCTCTGCTCTGTCGAAGCGATGTATCAACTCGGCTCGCAGGTCGTCTGGCTGTACCACGGCGTCGACAACGTTCTCTGAGGCGAGGTGAAGGATGTCGATGTCGCGCTCGTATTCTTCCCGCTTCTGTTCGACGAACCGCTGCCTCTCCTCGGGGTCCTCGATCGCCTGGATCTTGTTGAAGAAGACGGCGTTGATGGCCGGTTCGGGCCCCATCACGGCGATCCTTGCGGTTGGCAACGCGATCGTTGCGTCTGGTTCGAACCCGGGCCCAGCCATCGCATACAACCCGGCGCCGTATGCCTTTCGGACGACCACGCAGATCTTTGTCACCGTCGCTTCCGATACCGCAGTGATCATCTTGGCCCCGTGGCGAATGATGCCTTGGCGTTCGACGTCCTTGCCGATCATGAAGCCCGGCACGTCGGACAGGAACAGCAGGGGGATGTTGAACGCGTCGCACAGCCAGATAAAGCGCGCCGCCTTGTCCGCAGAGTCCACGAACAAGACCCCGCCCTTCCGAGCGGGTTGGTTCGCAAGCACTCCGACGGTGCGGCCGCCGATACGCCCGAGACCACAGATCAGCTCCTTGGCGAAGTCCGGCTTGATCTCGAAGAAGGAGTCCTCGTCGATAAGGCCCGCGACGAGTGCGTACATGTCGAAGGCCCGACCTTCGTCATCGGGAACTATCCCGGCCAGCGAGCCTCGGTACGCCGCCGCCCTGGCCTCGATGCGCGGGGGCTCGCTGCGGAAGCTCTGGGGGAAATACCCGAGGTATCCCTTGGCAGCCTCGATCGCCGCTTTGTCGTCGTCCACCAGCAGATCGCCGCAACCGGACACTTCACAGTGCATGCGAGCTCCGCCCATCTCCTCGAGCGTGGTCTTCTCGCCAATGACCTCTTCGGCCATGCGCGGTGAGCCCAGGTACATCGACGCGTTCCCGTCCACCATGAAGACGACGTCACAGAAAGCGGGGATATACGCGCCTCCCGCGGCGGACGGACCGAACAGACAGCACACCTGGGGGATGCGCCCAGAGGCTTTCACCTGGTTGTAGAAGATCTTGCCCGCGCCTCGTCGTCCTGGAAAGAGGTCCACCTGATCGGTGATCCGCGCGCCGGCCGAGTCGACGAGATAGACGATCGGGTGCTCGTGCTTTCGCGCGAGCTCGATTATGCGGATGATCTTCTCGACCGTGCGCGCGCCCCACGAGCCGGCCTTGACCGTCGGATCGTTGGCCATGACCGCGACCGGCCGTCCTCCGATCTCGCCCACTCCGGTGATCACGCCATCGGCGGGGAGATCACCGCTCAGCGCATTGACGAGCTGGCCTTCCTCTACGAAGCCATCCGCAGAGTCGAGGAGCAGGGCGAGACGCTCACGTACGAAGAGCTTTCCTTGCTGGGCGAGCTTCTCGTGGTACTTGGGGGCACCGCCTTGCTTGATCCTCTCCCTCACGGCGGCGAGGTCGGCGCCGCTTCGGATGGTCTCCTTCGCGTCGCTCATCGGGACGGCAGGGAGATCGCAGATGCCTCGGGGACGATCGCGGCCCTCCGCTCCAATCTGGACGCGCTGCGGCCGCGGAAGCCGAAACGGCCCCGCCGGGGCTTTGCTCGCTCGAGCTGCGCGACCCGCAGCTTTTCGACCTGGTCCGCTACTCAGGCCAGATGCGACAGGTACGAGATCTGCATGACCTCAATCCTACTTTTCGTGCGTGCGTAGACGCTCGATCTCTCCTCCGTCCACCGATCTGGTGGAGGTGCCGGAGGAGATCTCCAAGGCCCCCGAGGGCAGCAATCTCAGAGCCTGACCCTCGATCAACCGTCCGTCGGAGAACCGGATCGTTACATCGCGCCCTATGACGTCCGAGCGCTTCTCCGCCCGCGCCACCAGATCGCCGGGTCGTTCCGATATGTCCGAACAGGCGCGCTCCAGTCGAGCCAGCAGCTCTACGAGGACGGTCAGGCGGGAGGGGATCGCCTGGCCACGGAGCTCGCATTCGATTGCAATGCTCGTCGCGCTTTCCGCAATCTCAGCAGGGAGCTCGCCGGCTCGGAAGCTCGAGTTTACGCCGATGCCCACAACGACTGCGTCCATCCGGTCTCCGGTTGTGCGCGTCTCGACGAGGATGCCCGCGACCTTGCGGCCCCCGACGTTTACATCGTTTGGCCACTTGAGGGTCACGGGAAGTCGTGTGACGTCCTCAACGGCCTCAGCGCAGGCCACCCCCGCGGCAGTGGTGAGCAAGCCCGCCCGGTCGAGAGCGAGAGGCCGGCGGAGGACGAGCGACATGAGAAGTTGCTTCCCTGGTGCCGTCACCCACGTCCTCCCCCACCGCCCCCTGCCGGCAGTCATCTGATCCGCGATTACCAGAGAGCCCTCTGCAGCTCCGGCGTCGATCCATCTCCACGCTTCAGTGTTGGTGGAGTCGAGCTCGTCGAGAACACGGACCGGACGCCCTAAGCGGCCGCGCACGGAGCGGTCGATCTCGTCCCTGCTCAGGTCGCTGATCACGCCCCTAAGATACGAAGCCATGTTCAAGAAGCTACTCGTGGCCAACCGCAGCGAAATCGCGATTCGTGTAATCAGGGCCTGCCGTGACCTCGATATCGCGACGGTGGCCGTCTACTCCGACCTCGATGCCGACGCGCTGCACACGCGCCTCGCAAGCGAGGCCTACAACATCGGGCCGGGTCCGGCCTCGGAGTCCTATCTGAAGATCCCGGCGATCCTCGAGGCCGCGAAGCGGTCGGGGGCGGAAGCGATCCACCCCGGCTATGGGTTCCTCGCCGAGAACGCGGACTTCGCGCGTGCAGTGATGGAAGCGGGACTCGTGTGGGTGGGTCCTCAGCCCGAGGTGATCGACAACATGGGCGACAAGACCGCCGCCCGGCGCGCCGCCTCGGACGCAGGGGTGACGACCGTACCCGGAACGAGAGAACCCGTGTCGTCGGTCGACGAGGTCAAGAGATTCGTGACCGAGAACGGCCTCCCGATTGCGATTAAGGCCTCCGCAGGTGGGGGCGGCAAGGGTTTCCGCGTCGTGAAAGAGGAAGGGGAGATCGAGGATGCCCTTGCCGGCACCGCGCGCGAGGCAGAGGCCTACTTCTCGTCAAGGGACGTGTATCTGGAGCGATACCTCGAGCGTCCGCGCCACGTCGAGGTTCAAGTGCTCGGAGATGCATCGGGGGCCGTGTTGTCGTTCCCGGAACGGGATTGCTCGTTGCAGCGGCGTCATCAGAAGCTCGTCGAGGAATCGCCGTCGCCCGCACTCGACCCTGCGGTGCGCGAAGCGATCCTGGAAGCGGCGGCGAAAGTCTCTAAACAGGTCGGATACCGCAACGCCGGAACGTGCGAGTTCCTGCTGGACTCCGACGCCAAGACCTTCTATTTCCTCGAGATGAACACTCGACTGCAGGTCGAGCATCCGGTCACCGAGCTGGTGACGGGCATCGATCTCGTTAAGGCTCAGCTGCTGGTCGCGGCGGGAGAACCCTTGGGATTCTCGCAGGACGACATCGAGCTCAAGGGCCATGCCATCGAGTGCCGCATCAATGCGGAGAACCCCGCCAGGAAGTTCTTGCCCGCACCGGGGCTCATCGGCCGCTATCGCGAGCCATCGGGCCCGGGTGTGCGCGTCGACTCTGGAGCCGAGCCAGGGGCCGACGTGCCACAGGCCTACGATCCCTTGGTGGCCAAGGTGATCACCCACGGCGCGGACCGAGACGAGGCGCGCCGACGCATGCTGCGAGCGCTGTCCGAATACACGATCGAGGGCATCAAGACGACGATCCCATTCCATCGCCTAATGCTGACCGATGAGCGCTTCGTGTCCGGCGACTACCACACCGGCACGGTGGAGCGCGAGATGGATCTCTCCGACCTCGAGGGAGAGCCGACCCGCAAGCCCAAGCCCGGCGAGCCCGAGGTTGCCGATCGCCGCTTCGACGTGGAGCTTGACGCGAGGAGGTTCGCGGTCCGCGTCAGGGAGCAACTCGAGACCCTCGCTGGGCCGAGGAAACCCAAGCCCCCCGAGAGAGCTACCCGGCTGGGGGGTGGCGCAGGCGAGAGCCTCATCGCCCCGATGCAGGGCACGATCGTCAAAGTCCTGGTCGAGCAGGGCCAGGAAGTGAAGGTGGGCGAGGCGATCTGCATCCTCGAGGCGATGAAGATGGAGAACTCGATCCTGGCCCACGTCGGCGGCAAGGTCGCGGAGCTGAGAGTCCAGGCGGGCCAGTCCGTGGAGACGGGAGCCACGATCGCCGTCATCCGCTAACCCCGCCCCCATGCACCGAGTGAGTACCGTGTTCCCAATAGACCGACGAAGTACGAAGTCGGCGAGTGAGGTGGGATGAAGATGACGCAAGAGATCGTCTTCAAGACCCTCACGCCCAGCAGGTGGGACGATCTCGTCGAGCTATTCGGAGAGCGCGGCGCCTACGGCGGCTGCTGGTGCATGTTCTTCCGCATCGCCCAGTCTGAGTTCAACGAGGGAGCTCGGAACAAGGGACGCGGGAACCGGCGGGCGTTCAAGGAGCTGGTGGACAAGCGGAAGGTCCCGGGACTGCTCGCCTACATCGACCGCCGTCCCGTCGGCTGGTGCTCGGTTGCGCCGCGCTCTCAGTTCGGACGCGTCGAACGCTCCCCCACGACCAAGCCGGTAGACGAGGAAGGGGCGGTGTGGTCGATCGTCTGCTTCTACATGGACCGCCGTCACAGGGGGCGGGGAGTGGGCTCGGCTCTGCTCCGGGCTGCGGTCGAACATGCCGGCAGGAAGGGCGCGCGCATCGTCGAGGGCTATCCGATCGACTCGTCGGTTCGCAAGGTGCCGAACTCGGAGGGCTATTACGGCCTCCAATCGATGTTCGAGGCCGCCGGGTTCGAGGAGGTTGCGCGGCGCAGCCGCTCGCGGCCACTGATGCGCTTACGCGTGGACCCGTGATCTACACCTCGAGTGAGTACAGCGTTCGGTATAGGCCAACGGAGTATTCACTCGGTGCGGGCTCACAGCGGTTCCGTGTAGACGAGGGCGGTGCCGTCCAGCACGACGGTGGCAGACTGGTTCGTTATCGTCGTCCGCAGCTTCGATATGGGTTTGTCCTCGCGTATCTCTAGCACCTCGACCTCTGCCGTGATCTCGTCTCCGGGTCGCACAGGAGCCTTGAACGACCAGTCGACGTGCAGGAAGACGCTGCCCGGCCCCGGGAGCTGCTCGGCAATGACAGCATTCAGAAGACCCGTGGTGACTCCTCCCTGGACGATGAGACCTCTGAACCGAGTACGAGAGGCCAGCTCTTCGTCGTAGTGAAGCGGATTGCGATCACCGGTCATCTCGGTGAACAACTCGATGTCGCGAGTGGTGATCGCACGAGATCTGCTCGCCGTTTCCCCTACCCTCAGTAGCGGACGTCCTTGACCTTCACGCCGCTGATGTCGCGACGCATACTCTCCGTCCCGACGACTACCCTGGATCCTCCTGCCATGTAGAGGATCTCGATGTTCTCTCCTACGTCGGAGTACCTGCGGATGAGCTCGGCGAGGGCACCCGGACGGTTCTCGAGCTCGAAGAGGTCGACCTCGTGCTCGCCGCTGACGTCGAAGCCAGCTTCTTCGAGGGCGGTCCGAGCCTCCCGAGCGTCCTCTACGAGAAGATGGATGTACCCCCACGTATCACCGGGTCGGAGGTCTCCCGCCACCCCCTCGATGTTGATCCCCCTGTTCCCAAGCACCTCGCAGGCACCGACGGTGGTTCCCGGACGGTTGGGCAGGACGATCCTCAGGTCTGTCGGCATACTCCCTCCTGGGCCGATGGTCGCCGGATCATCATGAGCCGAGAGCGGAATGCAGACAAGGCGGTTCGCCGGGGTTCCTCGATCTTTGTCACCTTTGCCCTCATAGGTGACGGTCAAACGAGAAAGGGTGCCAGGCTCAACTACACACGCGGCTGATCATCAGGGTCCTGAGCGGACAGGGAAGTCGCTGCGGGGGAACGAGCTCAGCAGAACTCGTAGGGCCAGATCTCGAGCTGCACGACCTCGTCATCGACGACCTTGCCCATGAGGTATGCGTTGAACCTGCCCGAAGCCAGCCGGTAGTGCGTATGTCCGGCGTGCGTCATGGGCCTCGAATGCGGATAGAGCCTCCGCAGCCGGCGCTCGGAGTCGCCAACGCGGAGACCGCGGCGGGTGTGGATCCTCAAGTCGCCGTGCTCGCTGCTGTGGATCGAGCGCTTCCTGACGAATACGGCCGCGACGTGCCGGCCCTCGTCACGCCAGGCGTAGACCTCGAGCCGCCGCCCCCAGCGGACTTTCGTCACCCGCGAGCAAGCCACGGTCACCGGTCGCCGAACGGTGGGAGCGCCGAACCAGTCGCGCATCTGCGCCAGGGTTGTCTCTTCACGCACGATTGGACCGGCCATCGCAGGTCTGATCACGTCCGGGCCGTCCGCCATGGCCGCCCCCGCAATGCCAAGGCCGCCGGATGCTACTAAGGAAGCAAGGACGACCCTGAGAAGCTTCATCTTCGGATTCCCCCCTCGATCGGTCTTTGCTCCAATTAGACCCTCCAGGGGACCGAATGGTTGCACGGAGCGCTCTCTATTCCTGTTCGGGCAGTCCGGTGATATGGATGCCTGCTCGATCGGTTCCGTAACGGTGGTTGATGCCTATGAGAAGGGCAGTGATCGGTTCGACGATACGGGCGTTCTCCAAGGGACCTGCGTCGACGTAGCGCAGGCCCTCTATCACCTCCACCAGGCGGCGAACGGCGGCCTTCGCCTCCCTGTTCCCACATACGAGGACGTCTCCCTCCAGGGGATGCTCGAGGTCCGCTACAGCTCCGGAAGCCAGCGTGTGGAAGGCCGCGCACATATTGGTCTCCTTCGGGAGGAAAGCCTGGCCGAGCTGGGCGGCAGATCCCTCCCACACGCCGAAGACGTGGGTCGCCTTGCCGCCCAGCGACGCCTCGACCGGCACCGTCGCGTCGACGATGATCGCTTCCGGTCGCAGGTGCTCGGCGATCGCCTTGTAAATCGGTACGACACCCGAGAAAGGAACCGCAACCAGTACGACGTCGCTGCTCTCCGCGGCGGCGGGATTCTCCAGGCCTCGGACGCGCGGCGTGACGGATAGGCTCGTCCGCTCGTTCTCCTCACGCACACGACGCTCGAGACGCGCGGCAGCATCCTTAGCTCGGCCCTCCTCCCGGGATCCGATGACGACGTCCAACCCCGCAAGGGTCCACCGGAGAGCGAGCCCGAAACCGAGGTCGCCCGTCCCTCCGATGACGGCTACCCGATCGACCATCAGATGCTCTTCGGCTCGTACTCGCCGAAGACACCACGCAGGACGTCTGAGACCTCGCCCAGCGTGGCATAGCCCGCCAGGGCCTCTTTCATCGGGTAGAGGAGATTCTCGTTCCCCCGAGCCGCTTCTTCGAGCTCTTTGAGCGCGCGATCGACGCCACCCTGGTCACGTTCTTTTCGCACTTGCTCCAGACGAGCCAACTGTTTTCTTTGGAGGTCCACGTCCAACTCGTCCAGCTCGACGGGTTCTTCCCTTTCGCCGGCGAACTTGTTCACCCCGACGACGATTCGAGAGCCGGCCTCCACTCCCTGAGCGATCCGATAGGCGGACTCCTCGATTTCGTGCTTGATCCAGCCGCTCTCGATGGCCTCGACCGCCCCACCCATGGAGTCGATGCGCTCGATGTAGTCGCGCGCTCTCGCTTCGATCTCGGCCGTGAGCGATTCGACCAGCCAGGAGCCTCCGAGGGGGTCGGCAACGTCCGCTACGCCGGATTCGTAACCCAGCACCTGCTGCGTCCTCAACGCAATCGTTGCGGCCTTCTCGCTCGGCAGCGAAAGCGCTTCGTCGTACGAGTTCGTGTGCAGGGATTGTGTTCCTCCCAAGACCGCGGCCAAGGCCTCCAGCGCGGTCCTGACGATGTTGTTCTCGGGTTGCTGCGCGGTGAGCGTCGCGCCGCCCGTCTGCGTATGGAACCTGAGCATCATCGACTTCTCGTCCCTAGCACCGAAACGCTCCCTCATCACCCGTGCCCAGAGGCTGCGGGCGGCTCGAAACTTCGCCACCTCCTCGAAGAAGTTCATGTGGCAGGCGAAGAAGAAGGAGAGACGGGGGGCGAAGTCATTGACATCGAGACCGGCCTCGATCGCAGCTTCCACGTACGCTATGCCGTCCGCGATCGTGAACGCGACCTCTTGCACGGCGGTGCACCCTGCCTCTCGCATGTGGTAGCCCGAGATTGAGATCGTGTTCCACCGCGGGAGGTTGTCGCGGCAGTAGGCAAAGTGGTCGGTGATCAATCGCATCGATGGCTTGGGCGGATAGATATAGGTGCCGCGGGCCGCGTACTCCTTGAGGATGTCGTTCTGTGTCGTGCCGGTGACGTCCTCCGGCGAAACGCCTTGCTTTTCGGCAACGAGCTGATAGAGGAGCAGCAAGATAGAGGCCGTGGCGTTGATCGTCATTGACGTCGAGACTTCTCTTAGAGGTATCCCTGCGAGCAGCGCCTCCATGTCGGCAAGTGAGTCGATGGCGACCCCCGCTCGGCCAACTTCGGCCACGGCTCTCGCATGGTCGGAATCGAAACCCATCTGTGTCGGCAGGTCGAATGCGACGGATAGACCTGTCTGACCCGCAGCGAGCAGGTAGCGGAAGCGCCGGTTGGTCTCCTCCGCGCTTCCGAACCCCGCGTACTGACGCATCGTCCACAGGCGCCTCCGATACATGTCCGGATAGAGCCCTCGCGTGAAGGGGAACTCACCCGGCTTGCCCGGATCGCCCTCGACGTCGGGATCGATCGACTCGGGACCGTATGCAGGCTGTATCTCGATGCCGGAATCGGTACGGCGTTCTTGGGTCATAGCCAACATGCTAGATGGTGGAGGCCCCGTTTAGGATGCCCGCGCGCATGGAGCGAAAGTATTGAGCACAGGCACCGCGAACGATCGGCAAACCTTAGGGGTCTCCACGCGCCCGCCGGCGCCGCCGTTTCAAACCCTCCGTCGGGATGCTTGGTGGCGCCCTCCACTCGTCGCCTTCGTTGTGTTGTTGGGATTCGTCGCCTACGGCACCTGGGTGGCATTCACTAACCAGAACTACTTCGCGGACCCCTACCTGTCTCCCTTCTACTCGCCTTGCCTTGCAAGCAACTGCGAGCACGTGACGTTGCCCGTGCTCGGCGATTGGTGGACGTTCTCACCCGCGTTGTTGGTTCTTCCGTTCCCTCTCGGCTTCCGGCTCACCTGCTACTACTACCGCAAGTCCTATTACCGAGCGTTCTGGTTCGCACCCCCCGCGTGCGCGGTGGTCGAGCCGCACAGTCGTTACACCGGAGAGACGCGCTTCCCGCTGATACTTCAGAACATCCACCGCTACTTCTTCTATGCGGCGATCCCCTTCCCGATCATCCTCTTCGTCGACGGGATCAGGGCGTTCTTCTTCTCCGACGGCTTCGGCATGGGACTCGGCACGCTGATCCTTCTGGCGAATGCCGCCCTGCTGGGCGCTTACACAATCTCGTGCCACTCCTGCCGGCATCTGTGTGGGGGTCATGTCGACGCCTTCTCCAGATCGCCGAAGCGATTCAAGTTGTGGCATTTCGTCTCCAGGCTGAACCTTCGCCACGGCGAGATCGCTTGGATCAGCATGTTCGGCGTTGCCCTGACGGACGTCTACGTACGGCTCGTGGCGATGGGTGTCATCACCGACCCGAGGTTCTTCTGATGACGGAGTACGAGACGCACGAGTTCGACGTGATCGTGATCGGCGCCGGTGGCGCCGGGTTGCGAGCCGCGATCGAGGCCCAGGCCCAAGGAGCCAGAACGGCCATCATCTGCAAGTCACTGCTCGGCAAGGCCCACACCGTAATGGCCGAGGGCGGGATCGCGGCCGCCCTCGGCACCGTCTACTCCGAGGACAACTGGGAAGTGCACTTCCGGGACACGATGCGCGGCGGAAAGCTGCTCAACAACTGGCGGATGGCCCAGATCCACGCCCAGGAGGCACCCGAGCGCGTGCTCGAGCTCGAGGAGTGGGGCGCGCTCTTCGACCGGACCCAGGACGGTCGCATCCTCCAACGGGACTTCGGAGGCCATCGCTTTGCGCGGCTGGCCCATGTTGGCGATCGCACAGGCCTCGAGATGATCCGCACCCTCCAGCAGAAGGCCGTCGCCATGGACATCGACGTCTTCATGGAGTGCACGATCGTTCGTCTCCTCGAAGACGGCGAGAAGATCGCCGGTGCCTTCGGCTACAGGCGGGAGTCGGGGAAGTTCGTCGAGTTCAAGGCCCCGGCGGTGGTGCTGGCGACCGGCGGCGTGGGCAAGGCCTACAAGATCACGTCCAACTCCTGGGAGTACACCGGAGACGGCCACGCGCTGGGGCTGTGGGCAGGGGCGGATCTCATCGACATGGAGTTCCTCCAGTTCCACCCCACCGGGATGGTCTGGCCACCATCGGTTATGGGCATCCTCGTTACCGAGGGCGTGCGCGGCGACGGGGGCATCCTCCGCAACAAGCCCGGCGAGCGCTTCATGCTCAACTACATCCCGGAGATGTTTCGGGCGGAGACGGCCGATACGGAGGAGGAAGCCGACCGCTGGTACACGGACCGCAAAGGAGCTCGTCGCCCACCGGATCTCCTCCCGCGGGACGAGGTCGCCAGAGCGATCGTTGCGGAGATCAAGGAGGGCCGTGGCACCCCCCACGCCGGTGTGTACCTCGACATCGCGTCTCGGCGGGATGCCGACTACATCACGCGGCGGCTCCCCGGGATGTACCACCAGTTCAAGGAGCTGGCCGACGTGGACATCACGAAGGAACCGATGGAGGTCGGGCCTACGTGTCACTACATGATGGGGGGCCTCAGGGTGGACGCCGAGACGGCCGCGGCCACGGTTCCGGGCCTGTTCGCCGCGGGCGAGGTGGCGGCCGGGCTGCACGGCGCCAACCGACTCGGAGGGAATTCGCTGTCGGACCTGGTCGTCTTCGGCCGCCGGGCCGGGCTGAATGCTGCGGAATACGCCGGTTCGATCGTCGGGCGTCCCGAAGCCGCTCCCGACCAGACGCAGGAGCTTGCCAAGCAGGCGCTGGCCCCCTTCGAGCGAGACGAAGGCGAGAACCCCTATCTCCTCCAGCACGAGCTTCAGGACACTATGCAGGAGCTCGTGGGGATCATCCGAACCGAAGACGAGCTGGCGGGGGGTCTCAAGAAACTGGACGAGCTGAAGGAGCGAGCCGCCCGCGCCACCGCGGAGGGCAACCGGCTGTACAACCCGGGATGGCACCTGGCGCTCGACCTCAGGTCGATGCTCGCCGTCTCTGAGGTGATCGCGCTGGCCGCGCTGGAACGGAAGGAGAGCCGCGGCGGCCATACCCGCGAGGACTATCCAAAGACGGACTCCGAGCTCGGCAAGGTCAACGTCGTGATCCGCCAGAAAGACGGTGAGCCGTACGTGGATCAGACGCCGCTCGAGCCGCTGCCACCCGAGCTGCTCGCCATCGTCGAGAGGACCCCTTGATGAGCGGGCGCTCCGTGACGATGCGCATTTGGCGCGGCGACGAGGCAGGCGGCGGTTTCTCCGACCACGAGGTAGAGGTCGACTCCGGAGAGGTGGTCCTCGATGTTCTCCACCGCATCCAGGCGACCCAGGCCCCCGACCTCGCCGTCCGCTGGAACTGCAAGGCGGGACGGTGCGGCTCGTGCAGCGCTGAGGTCAACGGCCTCCCCCGGCTCACCTGCATGACCCGAATGAGCATCCTTCCCCCGGATGAGCCGATCACGGTGGCTCCGATGAGAACGTTCCCGATCATCAAGGACCTCGTCACCGATGTCTCGTTCAACTACGAGATGGCCAAGCGCGTCCCGCCCTTCCAGCCGAAGCCGAAGCCGCCGGAGGGCTACCGGATGGCTCAGGAGGACATCGAACGGGTCCAGGAGTTCCGGAAGTGCATCGAGTGCTACTTGTGTCAGAACGTCTGCCACGTTATCCGCGACCACGATGAGAACAAGCCCCACTTCGCCGGCCCCCGACTCTTCGTCCGTTACGCCGAGCTGGAGATGCATCCTCTCGACGCCGGTGATCGTCGGGAGCTCCTTCAGGCGGAAACGGGCTTGGGCATGTGCAATATCACCAAGTGCTGCACCGAGGTCTGTCCAGAGGACATCCACATCACCGATAACGCCATCATCCCGCTCAAGGAGCGGGTGGTGGACCGCAAATACGACCCGATCGTCTGGCTTGCCAACAAGATCAAGGCCCGTCGGTCGCCACCGGGCGGAGCAGACAAAGAGGAGTGACGGGGGCCTGCCCCCGAGTGATCAAGGTTACGGAGGCCATCCAAGAGGTCAAACAGGCGGCGACCTCCAGAGTTCTTGAGGACGGATTGGCTTAGCCTCAATCCGTGAAGCTGCTCCGCTGGATCGTCCTCCTTCTCGTTGTGATTCTCGCCTACCCTGCGTGGCTTACCTACCGCATCTGGGAGCAATCGCACGACGACGAGGTCCACTCCGCAGATGCGATCGTGGTGCTGGGTGCCGCCCAATACAACGGAAAACCCTCTCCGGTCTTGCAGGCCCGTCTGGATCAAGCGCTGTACCTCTACGAAGAGGGCCTCTCCAACGTCATCATCGTGACCGGGGGCAAGCAGGAGGGGGATCGCTTCACCGAGGCCGAGGCCGGGCACGCGTACCTGGAGACGCAGGGCGTTCCCGCAGAGATCATCCTCGAGGAGGAGGACGGCCGGACGACCTACGAGAGTCTCAAGCGAGTTCGCTCGATCGCGGAGGCCAATGGGATGGACTCAGCTCTGTTCGTGTCCGATCCACTTCACTCGGAGCGCGTCAAGCACATGGCCGACGATCTCGGCTGGGAGAGCGTCTATACAAGCTACGCGTCATACGAGCGACTCAACCGAAGCCGAGCAACGAAGCTCAGGGAGCTGGTTCGCGAGGTCGCCTCATTGCTGGCGTACCAGGTTCTGAACCGTTAGCCGCTAGCCCGATCGGAGATTTCTGCCTTCGGGATCGACTGTGAAGATCGCAACCTTGGTCGTGAGTCCCCTGATCTTTGCCCAGCGCTCGTTCGAGAAGGAGACCCTCTTCAGCCTCCGCTCGGCGAGCTCACGGGCCGCGTAGGAGATCACGATCTCGTCCGGCTCGCAGTGGTCGAGCAACCTCGCGGTCACGTTCACGTCGTGACCCAGGAGGTCGTCGTGCTCGATCAATGGTTCCCCGGCATGAACCGCGATGCGCAGATGAGCGCCCAAGGATGGGTCCGATCGGCGTTGCCCGACGGCGGCGTCTCTGATGGCTACCGCTCCCCTCACGGCTTGGGATGCCGAGGGAAACGCCAGCAGGAATCCGTCTCCGAGATGCTTGACGCATTCGCCCTTCGAAGTAGCCACTCCACGGTCGACGATCTCGTTCACCCGGCCGATGAGCGCGTTAGCTGCGCCGTCTCCGTTCTTCTCGGTGAATGCTGCGAATCCCGCCACGTCCACGAAGACGATTCCGACCGTCGACCCACGCGCGATCCTCGCCAACCGCGAATTCGACTGCCTATCATCCGCCGCCAGGCTTGCGAGAAGCGTCGCGCTCTTGAGACCGAACCGGTTCAGCTTCGAAGGATTCTTACGAACGACGTCTGCGATTATGGGTTCGAGGGCCTCCGCAGCTCGAACCACGGCGGAGGGACCATCGGATTCGACCTTGCGACCACGCAGCGCCGCGGCGACCTTGGGGATGAGGTCCGGATCTCTTCGCAGCGCGGCGATCATCGTCTCGCGCACGTTCATCGCCGATGCACTCTAGTGCACGCGAGTGGCATCCGCCTCGTTTCGACGGCCCACTAGGTCGCCGGCACCACCATCCTTATCTTTCCGATGGTTTCAAAGATGGCGGGCGTCTCGAGACCAATCAGCTCCCCGTCCACGTTGAACTCGATCGACGGTTCGGCATCGATCACGATCTTGCTTGCACTTTCGAACTTGACGTCCGCGATCTCCGCATGAGAACCAACCTTCACCTTCGCCGCGAGACGGGCCGCGGCGGCGGCGTTGGCCGCCGGGAGGGCGCATCCGTCGAGCGAGCCGTCACTGGGGTCGGCCCGCGGCCACACCTCGATGCCTCCTCCACAGGTCCGGCCGTTGCCCACCCCGACCGCGAGGCAATCGGCGATCTCGACGTCGTTGAGCTTCACGAGCGAGCGTTCCAGCTCGCCTGCGGCCTTGAGCCCTCCGATCACGAACGCGATGGGTCCCAGTCGCCTCTTCAGATCTGGATCCATCGCCTCGTCGACGTCGACGGGGAAACCTCCCC
>JBOGXB010000044.1:0-17134 GCA_050694215.1 Actinomycetota bacterium | reverse complement strand
GGCCGCGGCGGACGGCTCGTCGCAATGGATCACGAGTGGGGAGGCGAGGCGGCGGGTGCACGAGGCGCGACTCGCCGCGGACGCGGTCATGGTCGGGTCGGGGACGGTGGTCACGGACGACCCGTCTTTGAGCGTGCGCGCGGTCGAGGCTTCGCGGCAGCCCCACCGGGTAGTGGTCGATTCCTCGGGCCGCATCTCGCCGACGGCACGCGTCTTCGCGTCCGAGGGGAGCGTGGTTCTTGCGACTATCGCGACTTCTCCACATGAGGTGCAGACCGCATGGAAGGAGGCGGGAGCCGAGGTGCTCGTCCTACCCGAGTCCGCGGGCGGGGTCGATCTCTCGGCTCTCGTCGCCAACTTCGGGGCGCGAGGGTGGCTGGAGGTCTACTGCGAGGGCGGGGCCACACTCGCGTCGTCGCTGCTTCGGGACGGCCTCGTGGATCGCCTCGAGCTTCACTACGGACCCGTCATCGTCGGCTCGGGACCATCGCTCGGAGACCTCGGAATCGGGAGCATGACGGCCGCACAACGATGGTCGACCGTCGCAGTCGAGCGCGCGGGCGACGACGTGATCGTGAGCTTGCGGAGGCAGAGCTGATGTTCACCGGGATCGTCATCGCGCGCGGGAAGGTGAACCGCGTTCGCGAGCACGGGGGGGTGCTCGAGCTCGTGATCGAGGCCCGGGACGTTGCGAGGGAGCTCACGAAGGGCGACTCTGTCGCGGTTAACGGTGTGTGCCTGACTGCCACGCGCACGAGCCGCAAGACCTTCACGACGCAGGCGATGGAGGAGACCATCGCGCGCACGACGATCGGACGGTTGCACAGGGGTGAGGTCGTCAACCTCGAGCTCCCGGCGCGCCTCGCCGACCGTCTTGGTGGCCACCTCGTTCAGGGACACGTCGACGGAGTGGCAAGGGTGGTGCGCACGCAGGAGGAGGACGGATCGAGACGGCTGTGGCTGTCGGGAGACGAGGACGTGCTGCGCTACCTCGTGTCGAAGGGCTCCGTGGCGCTCGACGGAGTCTCCCTCACGGTCGCCGACGTCGGCCGGACGAGCTTCCAGGTGGCGATCATTCCCCACACGATGGAAGTCACGAACCTGGGCGAGATCGATGTGGACGACAAGTTGAACGTGGAAGTCGACGTCGTCGCAAAGTATGTCGAACGTTTCGTGGAAGGTAGGTAGCCAAAATGCCGCTAGCGAGAGTCGAGGCCGCGATCGCCGACATCGGGGCCGGCCGCATGGTGATAGTGGTGGACGATCAGGATCGGGAGAACGAGGGCGACATCATCCTCGCTGCCGAGAAGGTCACGCCTGAGCACATCGGTTTCATGGTGCGTCACTGTTCGGGGATCATCTGTGTACCGATGGAGGGGCAGAGGCTAGAGGAGCTTCACCTCCCGCTCATGATCTCTCAGAACGAGGAGTCGATGGGCACCGCGTTCACGATCAGCGTGGACGCGCGCAACGGCACCACGACGGGCATCTCGGCGTCGGATCGCGCGCATACGATCCGAACGCTGATCGAGTCTCGATCCAAACCGCACGACCTGTCGCGGCCCGGCCATATCTTCCCCCTGAGATACACACCCGGAGGTGTGCTCCGGCGCGCGGGCCACACCGAGGCCGCCGTCGATCTCGCTCGTCTGGCCGGTCTGTATCCCGCGGGAGTGTTGTGCGAGGTGGTGAACGAAGACGGCACAATGGCGCGTCTCGACGATCTCGAACGCTTCGCCAAAGAGCACGATCTGAGCATCATCTCGATCGCGGATCTGATCGCGTACCGCAGACGGCGAGAGAAGCTCGTCCATCGAGCAACCGAGGCCCGCATCCCTACCGCCTTCGGCACATTCAAGGCGATCGCATACGAGTCGTTCGACGGACGCACTCACGTGGCCCTCGTGAAGGGGGACGTCGCGCCCGAGAAGGACGTCCTCGTGCGAGTGCACTCGGAATGCTTTACGGGTGACGTGCTCGGGAGCATCCGGTGCGACTGCGGTCTGCAGCTCGCCGAAGCGATGCGCAGGATCGACGAGGAGGGAACGGGCGTCATCGTTTACATCCGCGGGCACGAGGGACGGGGCATCGGTCTCAGGCACAAGCTGGAGGCATATGCGCTGCAGGACGAAGGCCTCGACACCGTCGAGGCGAACATCGAACTCGGTTTCTCGCCCGACGCTCGCGATTACGGCGTCGGCGCTCAGATCCTGGTCGACCTCGGTATCTCGCGGATGCGCCTGTTGACGAACAATCCCGTGAAGCGCGCCGGGCTCGAAGGATACGGGCTCGACATCGTCGAACGGATTCCTCTTCAAAGCGATCCCAATCCGGAGAACATCAGGTACCTGCAGACCAAGAGAGAGAAGCTGGGTCATCTCCTCGACCATCTCAGCGCGGCCGAGGGCAGGGACCCTTCAGATGAAAGCGAGGACGCGCGATGAGCAGGAGCTTCGAGGGAGGCCTCGATGCCCGTCACCTGCGGGTGGCGGTCGTTGGGAGCCGTTTCAACGAGACGATCTCCAAGCAGCTCGTCGACGGGGCGAGCGATTGCCTGCGCCGCCACGGAATCGCTGAGGAGAACCTGTCCGTCGCCTGGGTGCCGGGTGCATTCGAGCTTCCCGCCACCGCGATGCGTCTCGCCTCCTCGAGCGAGTTCGATGCGGTGGTCTGCGTCGGAGCGGTGATCCGAGGCGAGACCCCGCACTTCGACTTCGTCGCCCAGCACGCGACGAGCGGCATCGGGCGAGTCGCGTTGACGACCGGGATCCCGGTGACCTGCGGTGTGCTGACGACCGACACGGTCGCACAGGCTGCCGACCGCGCCGGCGGCAAGATGGGCAACAAGGGATTCGAGGCCGCCCAGGCCGCGATCGAGATGGCGAACCTCTTCGCGGCTCTTCCGAAGCCGGCACCCGAGCTATGAGTGCACCAGGATGCTGAAACTCGTCATCCCGAAGGGATCGCTCGAGCGCGCTACCTTCGAGCTGTTCGAGGCGGCCGACCTGAAGGTGTGGCGCGGATCGGAGCGGGACTACAGGGGCCGCGTGGACGACCCTAGGATCGACTCCGTGGCCGTGCTGCGTCCGCAGGAGATCCCGACCTACGTCGAGGACGGGTTCTTCGACGTCGGCGTCACGGGCGAGGACTGGATCGCAGAGACGGGGGCAGAGGTCGTCAAGGTCACCGCGCTCGAGTACTCAAAACAGACGGATCTGCCGGTGCGCATCGTCCTCGCGGTGCCTCGGGAGGCGGGGATACGCTCGCCGGAGGAGATCACGCCCGGCTCGCGCATTTCGACTGAGCTGCCCAACATCACTCGCACGTATTTCGAGAAGCTCGGCATCCCGGTTCGCATCTTCCTGTCCTACGGAGCCACGGAGGCGAAGGTTCCCGAGATCGTCGACGCGATCGTCGACCTGACCGAGACCGGATCAACCCTGCGACGCAACGGCATGGAGATCCTCGACGTGCTCCTGGAGTCGCGCACGCACCTCATCGCAAACCCCGTCGCGTTCGAGGACCCGGACAAGCGCCGGGCGATCGATGAGCTCACGATGCTCCTTCGTGGGGCGATCGACGCGCGCGGGCGAGTGCTCGTGAAGCTCAACGTCGCCAAGGCTCAACTCGACCAGGTCGTCGGGCTCCTGCCGGCGATGCGCGCGCCGACCGTGTCGGAGTTGGCCGAGAAGGACTTCTACGCGGTCGAGACGATCGTGTCGAAGGCCGAGATAAACGTGCTCATCCCCCAGCTCAAAGCCTTGGGAGCGGAGGACATCGTCGAGCTTCCCGTAAGCAAGATCGTCCCTTAGAAAAGGCGTTCCTTACCGCAAACTGCCAGGAAAGACGGGGCTCGCAAAGCGCTCGCGGCGAGGGGCACTGTGCTACGGTTTTGCCGTTGTAGCGGGGGCGATGGATCGGCAGAGGATCTGCCGGGCCCTCGTGGAGGAAAGGAAGTGGAGTAGTGGCGCAGGGAACAGTTAAGTGGTTCAGCAACGAGAAGGGCTATGGCTTCATCTCTCAGTCCGACGGCGAGGACGTGTTCGTTCACTTCTCGGCGATCGAGGGGGAGGGATACAAGTCCCTTCAGGAGGGCATGGCGGTCGAGTTCGAGGTGACCGACGGCCCCAAGGGCAAGCAGGCTTCGAACGTACGAGCCGTGTGAACCAACTCGCTGACAACTCGCGGCCCTCGGGATTCCGAGGGCCGCACCGCGTCCGGCACCCAATTCGTCGAGCTCATGACTGATTCGGCGGTGGCGGCGCGGCCTTCTGCGCGAAGACGAGCTGCAGCTCCGCCAGCGCCTGCCGCAACGGCTGCTCCGCGCTTCCCAAGCGATCGCCGGCAGACTGCAGCAATCCGGACAGGGCGTCGATCGCAAGCTGCGCGTCGGAAGCCTGGCCAATCTCTAGCTTCGTGCCGGCTACGTTGACGAGGGTTAGAGCGGTGTTCACGACCCACTCCACGCTCGGCCGCTGTGCGATCTCCTGAGCAAGCCGCTGCATCTCGGCTTCCTGCTCGGGCGTCCAGACATCCTGCTCGCCGCGCGCAGGCGCATCGCCGCGCGCAGGCGGCGGGGGGGCGGGAGCCTCGCGCGGGGGAGGGGACACATCCACGGGAGCCTCCGTGCCGGACGGCGGGGGCGAGCCTACGGGAGGCTCCGGGGTCGGAGCCTCGGGGATCGACGCGGCGTCGCTCCCCCTCGACGAGACCCGCTTGTCCACGACCCGAGGCCGCGGCCGTTCCTGCTCCTCCTCGTTTCGTTGGTCGTTCATGGCCCCCCGTTATAAACTGTCTTGGAGCAGGGTCGCCAAGAAGGGGCTGCAGCGTTGCCCCTCACCTCCGGGGGTGGACCTCGAGAGGTTCTGGTTGTTACCGCAGGGCAATGCCCGTGAGCCGGTGACGTCTGGGTCTTGGCGTCATCGGCTTTTTCGCGTGTTGCCGGCGAGCGACACGCAGGAGATGTCGGCAGACGGAAGGAGAGCTAGATCGCAACAGAGCCAAGGGTGAACGACCGCATCCGCGTGCCGAGAGTCCGCGTGGTGGGAGCCGACGGGCAGCAGGTGGGGATCATCAGCATCGAGGATGCGCTCGCCATGGCGGAAGGGCAAGACCTCGATCTAGTCGAGGTGGCAGCTCAGGCAGACCCCCCCGTCTGCCGGATCATGGATTACGGCAAGTGGAAGTACGAGCAAGCCGTCCGGCAAAAGGAGTCCCGGAAGAAACAGTCCCTCATCGTCGTCAAGGAGATCAAGATGCGGCCGAAGATCGACCGCCACGACTACGAGACGAAGAAGGGCCACGTGGAGCGGTTCCTGCGGCAGGGAGCCAAGGTAAAGGTGACGATCATGTTTCGGGGGCGCGAGATGGCTCACTCGGACCGGGGCCGTGACCTGCTCGACCGGCTCGCGGAGGACGTGTCCGAGATCGCCAAGATCGACACGCAGCCAAAGCTCGACGGTCGCAACATGACGATGGTCTTGAGCCCGCATCGTGATGCGATAACGAGGAAGCCCGTCCAGAAGAAGGAGAGACCCCCGCGGGAACCCGAATCGCCTGAAGAACCGGCCGACGCCAGGCCCGCGAAGGTGACTCGGGCAGAAGGAGGATGACATGCCGAAGATGAAGAGCCACCGAGGGGCGGCCAAGAGGTTCAAGGTCACGCCCACAGGGAAGATCCGTCGTCGGCGCGCCTTCGCCAACCACATCCTCGAGAAGAAGACGGCGAAGAGGAAACGTCATCTGAACTCACCCGCAGAGGTGGACTCGCACGACGAGAAACGGATCCGGCGCTTGTTGGGGAGATAGGAGGAGCTCATGCCTAGGGTCAAGCGCAGCGTCGCCGGGCGCAAGCGACGGCGCGCCGTCCTCAAGCAGGCGAAGGGTTACTACTCTTCTCGGGGCAAGCACTTTCGCGCCGCGCGCGAGCAACTCCTTCACTCCGGCGTTTACTCGTACCGGGATCGCCGGGCTCGCAAAGGAGACTTCCGCAGGCTATGGATCATGCGGATCAATGCGGCCGCGCGCAACAACGGGATCTCGTACAGCCGTCTCATCGCCGGGCTGAAGGCAGCCGAGGTCGAGGTGGATCGCAAGATCCTCGCCGACCTCGCAGTCACCGAGCCCCAAGCCTTCGCCGCCCTCGCGGAGGTGGCGAAGAAGTCGCTCGAATAGGAGCTGCCGCAACGCCTTCCATCACGAGCGCACGAAACCCGCGTGTTCAGTCGGCGCGCAAGCTGCGAAGGCGCGCGTGGCGTGCGAGAAGCGGCGAGTGCCTCGCCGAGGGGCCCGCTGTGATCGCCGAGGCGTTGCGGTCCACCCACGAGATCACCGACCTGTTCGTCACCTCGGATGCTCCTCCCGCGTTAGCCGTGCAGGCAAGCGAGGCAGGGGCGCACGTTCACGAGGTCGGTCATACCGTGCTGCGCTCGCTCTCGGACACCGTTACCTCTCAGGGAGCGGTGGCCGTCGTGTCCGTGCAGACGGTGTCGCTTGCCGACCTCGCCTCCTCCGATCTCGTCGTGGTGCTTGGGGAGGTGCGTGACCCCGGTAACGCAGGCACGCTGGCGCGCTCCGCGCTCGCAGCCGGGGCCTCGGGGGCCGTGTTCGTAGCCGGGACAGTCGATCCCTTCGGACCGAAGACGATCCGGGCGAGCGCGGGGTCGATCTTCCACCTCCCGGTCGTCACCTCCGTGGCTCTGGAGGAAGCGCTGAATGAGCTGCGGGGCAGCGGATTGCAGGTGCTCGGGACAGAAGCCCGAGCGGACAAGTCGATCTACGAAGCGGACCTCAGGGCGCCCACTGCCATGATCGTGGGGAACGAGGGGTGGGGATTGCCTCAAGGCGCTCGCGAGCTTGTGGACGAGATCGTCTCGATACCGATGCAAGGCCCGGTCGAGTCCATCAACGCCGGTATCGCGGGATCCGTGATGCTGTTCGAGGCAGCGCGACAGCGCGCAAGAGTCGGCCGATAGCCCAGGTTTATCCTTCAGGCTCTCATGACGGATGGCTCTACTACCCCATCAACCGGCGAGGCCGGGCGCTTCGCCGAGATGATCTCGAAGATCGCCCACGAGCTTCGATCTCCGCTGACGTCGGTCAAGGGTTTCTCCGCGACTTTGCTCAAGCGCTGGGACCGGTTCGACGACGAGCAGCGGCTGCAGTTCGTCGAGACGATCCACGCAGACGCGGAGCGGATGGGTCGAATCGTGTCGGAGGTCCTCGACCTGGCCCGGCTCGAGACCGGCCGTCTCGAGCTCAACCCGGCTGCCATCAGCGCGAGGGCGATAGTGGATCGGGCGATCCAGGCGCACAGCAGACAGACGGGAGCCGAGAGGATCGAGATCGACGTCGCCGAGGAGCTGAGGGTGTGGGCCGACCCAGAACGGCTCGGCCACGTCCTGGGCAACCTGCTCGAGAACGCGATCAAGTTCTCCGACGAGGGACCAATCAGGATCTCGGCGTCGGCTGTGGACGGGACCGTGGTCATCTCGGTCGCCGATCAGGGCGTGGGCATCGAGGCCGACCGTGTGGAGAAGGTCTTCTCGGGCCCGGCGCCGCCGGGACAGAAGGCGACGCCGTCCGGGACGGGCCTCGGCCTCTATCTCAGCAAGAAGCTCGTCGAGGCACACGGCGGGCGGATCACCGTCGAGAGCGAGGTGGGCGCCGGCTCCACGTTCAGTGTAGAGATGCCCTCGGAGGCGCCCGATGGGTGACGACCTGGCCTCCCAGCTCGAGCGGGCGCGCGACGAGGGGCTGGCTCGCATCGACCAGGCTACGGACCTAGCCACACTGGAGGAAGCCAGGGTTCGGGTCCTCGGACGCAAGGCACCCTTGTCTCGAGCGCGTTCGAGCCTCCGCGACCTGTCGGATGAGGAGCGCCGTTCCATGGGCCGCCTCGCAAACGAGGTCCAGTCCGCAATCGAGGCCGCGATCGAAGCAAAGCGGAGGGTGTTCGAGGAGGGCGAGCTCGAGCGGAGATGGGAGCGAGAGCGCATCGACGTCACGCTCCCTGGCGATGCGCCGGCGGTGGGCGAGCTGCATCCCCTCACCAAGACGACCTGGGAGCTCGTCGACATCTTCCTCGGTCTGGGCTATCGCGTCGTGGAGGGACCGGAGGCCGAGCTGTCCTTCTACAACTTCGACGCGTTGAATACCCCTCCGGAGCACCCGTCGCGCTCACCGCAAGACACCTTCTACATAGAGGGCACCGGCGAGGAGGTCTGTCTGCGCACCCAGACGTCTCCGGTGCAAGCGCGCGCGCTCGAGACACAAGAGCCTCCGCTCTACATAGTGGTCCCCGGACGTTGCTACCGCCGCGACGAGCAGGACGCCACCCACCTGATCGGCTTCACCCAGATGGAGGGACTGGCGGTCGACGAGGGGATCACCATGGGCGACCTCAAGGGCACCCTCTCGACCTTCGCCCGTGAGGTCTTTGGAAGCGAGCTCGACGTCAGGCTCCGTCCTCACTACTTCCCCTTTACGGAGCCGTCGGCCGAGATGGACGTCCAGTGCTTCGTGTGCCGTGGTTCCGGGTGCCGCGTCTGCAAGGGCGAGGGATGGATCGAGATCCTCGGCTGCGGGATGGTGCATCCCTTTCTGCTCGAACGCGTCGGGATCGACACCGAGCGCTACACCGGCTTCGCCTTCGGTATGGGGCCCGAGCGCATCGCCGCGCTCGCTCACGGCGTCGCCGACATCCGCTCCTTCTATGAGAACGACATTCGCTTCCTCGCCCAGTTCGGAGGCCTCCGGTGAGGGTCGGCCTGCGCTGGCTCGAGGAGTACGTGAACGTCGACGTCCCCGTGGAGAAGCTCGTCGAGCTCCTCGACCTGTCCGGAACGAAGGTGGAGGCGCTCGGCAGGCCCGAGCGGTCGATCGCTGGGGTCTCGGTGGCAGAGGTGCAGGAGATCCGGCCGCACCCCGACGCGGAGAAGCTCTGGCTCGTGGAGGTGAAGACGAGCGAGGACGACTCTCAGGTCGTCGTCTGCGGTGCGAGCAACTTCGAGGTGGGCGACAAAGTCCCGCTCGCAAACGTCGGAGCCGCTCTGCCCGACATGGAGGTAACCGAACGAAGGATCCGCGGGGTCGTCAGCAGGGGGATGCTGTGCTCCGCGGCCGAGCTCGGAGTGTCCGAGGACCATTCGGGAATACTCGTCCTGGCCTCGGACGCGAGCCTCGGCGACGACGTCGTGAAGGTCCTCGGGCTCGACGACACGATGCTCGAGCTAGAGATCACGCCGAACCGCCCCGACTGCATGTCGATGGTCGGAGTGGCTCGCGAGGTCGCCGCTCTGCTGGGCAACGCGCTGAAGTTACCTGATCCCTCTCTCGCGGCGTCGGAGGAGGTCGCGTCGCCGGTCGAGGTGGATATCGACGACGCACGCGGCTGTCCTCGCTATCTGGCCCGCTACATAGAGGGCGTGCGTGTGGGGTCGTCGCCGTCGTGGATGTCCGCCCGGCTCGTGGGAGCCGGCATGCGCCCGATCTCGAACATCGTCGACGTCACGAACTACGTCCTGCTCGAGCTGGGGCATCCGCTGCATGCATTCGATGCCGCCAAGGTGCACAAGCAACGCATCGTCGTGAGGCGTGCGAAGAGAGGCGAGAGGCTGGACACGCTCGACGAACAGGAGCGCAGGCTGCACGAGGACGACCTTCTGATCGCGGACGGAAGGAAAGCCCTCGCGATCGCGGGCGTGATAGGGGGAACGGACTCGGAGGTGTCGGACGAGACGAGCGACGTGATACTCGAGTCGGCCTACTTCGATCCCGCGTCGATCGCATTCACGGCGCGCCGCCACGTCGTGCGCACGGAAGCATCCGCTCGCTTCGAGCGCGGGATGGACCCGGAGATGGTTCCCGTGGCGGCCGCGCGCGCGGCGCAGCTCATGACGGAGCTCGCGGGAGGCGCGGTCGCGGCGAAGGAGACGGACGTCTACCCGGCTCCGGTTGAGCGACCTCGTCTCACGCTGCGACCGGAGCGGACCACCTCTGTGCTCGGGGCTTCGATCGGCACCGAGAACCAGGTGGCGTTACTTCGCTCGATCCAGCTCGAGGTTCGCCGGACGGACACCGTGATCGAGGTGGACGTTCCATCGTTCCGTCCCGATCTCAAGCGCGAGGAGGACCTGATCGAGGAGGTGGCGAGACTGGCCGGCTTCGAGCGCCTTCCCTCCACCCTCCCTCCGGGCAAGCTCGGCGGGTTGGAACGCGCCCAGGCGGCGGAACGTCACGTGCGGCGGGTGCTCGTGGGCCTGGGCCTCTACGAGGCATGGACCAGCTCCTTCATCGCACCACGCGACCTCGAGGCGCTGGAGCTCGACGGTCAACCCTCTGCGACCCCTCTGGTTCGCCTTGCTAACCCCGTATCCGAGGACGAGAGCTGCCTGCGGACGACGTTGTTGCCGGGCCTTCTGAGGTCGGTTGCGCGCAACATGGCCCATCGCGTCCCGGGGGCAGCCCTGTTCGAGGTCGCCCGCGTGTACGAGCCGAGCGACGAGAAGCTCCCTCAAGAGGCTCTCGTGCTGGGAGCCGTGTTCGCGGGATCTCGCCGGCAGCAGTCGTGGCGCGCAGAAGCAGAGCAGTGGGACTTCTTCACGGTCAAGGGCATAGTGGAAGCGACCTTTGCAAGGATGAGTCTTCCCGCTCCGGCCTTCACCGCGGCCACCGGCGCGCCGTTCCATCCGACGCGGGCCGCGACGCTCAGGTCGAAGGAAGCGACGCTCGGCGCGATGGGGGAGATCCATCCGCGGGTCTGCGCACGGTGGGAGGTGCCGGAGGGCACGGTTGCCTTCGAGATCGCGCTCGCTCCCATGCTGGCGGCGTTGCCGGAGCGGGCCAAGGTGGCCGAGTTGCCCCGCTTCCCCGGCGTCTACCTCGACCTCGCTGTGGTCGTGGACGAGTCTGTGAGGGCGGAGGAGATCTCCTCCGTCATCGAGGAGGCGGGAGCCCCGGAGGTCGTGGACGTGCGCCTGTTCGATCTCTACCGAGGCGAGCAGGTCGCCGCGGGCAAGAAGAGCCTTGCCTACGCGCTCGAGCTGAGAGTTGCCGACAGAACTCTTACCGATGCGGAAGCGGCCGAGGTTCGGGACCGCATCGTGAAGGTCCTTACGGAGAGAACGGGTGCGGAGCTGCGCACATAACACCAGGAGGTGAGATGCCGGAGCGCGATTTCCTCTCGCTCGACGACGTCACGGCGGAGGAGCTGACCGACCTGCTCGACCGCGCAAGTAAGTCGAAGGCGGGAACGGCAAGATGGTCGACAAAGCTTGACGGTAAACAGGTGGCGCTGGTCTTCGAGAAACCGTCGACGCGCACCCGCGTCTCATTCGAGGCCGCCGTCTCCACGATGGGTGGTCACGCGATCGTTCTGCGATCGGACGAGCTCCAACTCGGCCGCGGGGAGACCATCGAGGACACGGGGAGGGTCCTGTCGCGTTACGTCGATGCCATCGTCGTGCGAACATTCGGCCAGGAACGGCTCGAGCGGCTGGCCGGCGCAGCGTCCGTGCCGGTGGTCAATGCCCTCAGCGACCACGAACATCCCTGTCAGTGTCTCGCCGACCTCCAGACGGTCACAGACCATCTCGGCCCCCTCGAGGGGCTCGCGTTCGCCTATCTCGGTGACGGCAACAACGTGGCCCACGCGCTCATGTTGGGAGGAGCCAAGCTCGGCATGGACGTGCGCGTGGCGTGCCCATCCGAATATCGGCCCGACCCAACGGTCACCGAGCGCAGCAGCGCCATCGCGGCCGGGAGCGGGGGCCGAGTGACGGTTACCGACGTGGTTGCGGAGGCGGCGGTCGGCGCACGGGTTCTCTATACCGACGTGTGGGCGAGCATGGGCCAGGAAGAAGAGGCGGAGGCGCGCGAGAAGGTGTTCGGTCGTTACCAACTCAACTCGGAGGTCTTGGACATGGCCGCCGACGACGCCATCGTGATGCACTGCCTGCCCGCTCACCGAGGGATGGAGATCACGGACGAGGTGATCGACGGGCCGCGCTCGGTGGTGTGGGACCAGGCGGAGAACCGTCTGCATTCGCAGAAAGCGCTGCTCGCATTCCTCCTGGCGTGATCACAACCTCCGTACGTCGCTTGACGAAGCCCTTTTACGCGCGCGACGCCCTTGCCGTGGCGCGAGACCTGATCGGTTGCCTCTTCCTTCACGAGACGGAGAGAGGTCGCGTGGGCGTCCGCCTCGTCGAGGCTGAGGCGTACCGCGGTCCGATCGATCCCGGCTCTCATGGCTACGGGGGAATGACCCCGCGTACGCGCACGATGTTTGGTCCCCCCGGCCGGTTGTACGTGTACTTCACGTACGGGATGCACTGGTGCGCGAACGTCGTCTGCGCTCAGAAGGGTGTGTGCGAGGCGGTGCTGCTGCGTGCAGGCGAACCCGTCATCGGAAGAGAGGTCATGAGGGCACTGCGGGGAAGGGTCCCGGACGACCGGCTGATCGCCGCGGGCCCGGCGCGGCTCGCTCAGGCGATGGCGATCGGGAGGACGCACGACGGGGCGTCGCTGCTGCGCGGTGGCAGCTTCTGGTGCGCCGAGGACGACGAGACGGAGTCGTACCGGGCGGCCGAGATCGCTCAGACGGTGAGGGTCGGACTGGCGCAGGGCCGGGGAGACGAGATCCCGTGGCGCTTCGTGGTGCCCGGCAACCCCTACGCATCCCGCCGCCGGCCGGGAGGCTAGCGGGGGTTGACCCAGATCGTTACCGTCGAGCCCCTCCTGGCGCTCTTCCCGCCTGCGGGCGATTGCCCCCAGACGCGTCCCCTGCGCTTGTTCGCGGATTGCTTATTGGACTCGGCTTCCATGATCACCGCCACCTTGTAGCCGGCGTTGCGGATCGTGGATTCGGCGGCCGCGCGCGTAAAGCCGAGCACGTTCGGCACGGTGGCCGACTTGCTCCCGTCGCGGGTGGACACGGCAAGCGTGACGGTTGCTCCCTCCGCCGCGCGCTTTCCGGCGTCGGGTGTCTGCCCGACTACGATGCCCGGCCGGTAGCTGTTCGTGGGCTCTGCCCGGGTCGAGACGCTGAAGCCTGCGCGTTGCAGGATCGCCTTGGCCTCATCTATGGAGATCCCGACGACGCCGGGGACCTTGACTCCGTCTCCGGCGACGTGGCACGTCTTCTTCGGCTCGGCCCCGCTGGCGAACTGCGACGGCGCTCGGTACTGGGGCGGCGTGAGCCTGCCGGCCAGACAGCCGGAACGGGTGTCGATCGTTACGGTGACGAGGCTGATGTTGGGGACGGAGAAGGAGGCCGTCGGCGTTCCTGCCACAGCCCGCGACATGAAGGCCTGCCAGATCATCGCCGGGAAGGATCCCCCTGTGACTCCCCCAGAGGTGATCGTGCGCGTGGCCCTGCAGGCATTCGACGAGCCCAGACAGCTCGGCTTCATCTCGATCTGGCCCTCGGGATAGCCGACCCAAACGGAGGCGACGAGATCCGGCGTGTAACCGACGAACCACGCGTCGCGATACTCCTGCGCGGTCCCCGTCTTGCCTGCGGCTGGACGGCCGATCTGGGCGCGCGTCCCGGTGCCCCGGATCATGACCTGCTGGAGAGCGTCGGTCGCGAGGTAGGCAGCCCCGGCCTCCAACACCTGATCGCCTTCGGACTTGTCCTTGTAGAGGACGCGCCCGTCGGGGCCGACGATCCTGGTCACCGCAACCGGAGAGTGATGCATGCCGTTGGTGGCGAGGGTGCCGAAGGCGGACGCCATGTCGAGCGGGTTCACTTCGTTCGCGCCGAGCACCGCCGACGGGACCGGGAGAAGCGGCGTTCGTATCCCCATACGTTCGGCCATCTCAACGACGTCCTCCTCGCCGACGTCGTTGATCATGACCTGCGCGTAGACGACGTTGACCGAGTTGACCGTTGCCTCGAGAAGCGACAGCTTGTTGCCGAAGTTGCCGCCCTCGTAGTTGCGCACGAGGTATGGACCACCGTTGTCGAGGCCGGGAAAGACGATCTGGGACCCCGCCTTGTACGTCTTCGATAGGGGAATGCCCTCCTCGATCGCGGCCGCAAGGGCGAAGATCTTGAACGCAGAGCCGGCTTGCCGTCCGGTACCGGGAGCGCGGTTCTGGCACCTCCTCTTCCCCTTGACGTGGACGCATCCGAGCCCCGGCTCGGCTGCGATCGCAAGATTCAGCTTCGAGAAGGGGTCCCGCTTGCGCCTGGCGAAGAAGTCACGGCCTCCGACCATCGCCTTCACGTGGCCGGTCCGCGGCGCGATGGCGACGACGGACGCGTGAGGGTCGGCCCGGAAGGGAAGGATGCGCCGCGCTGCGTCCTCGGCCGCGGCCTGCATGCTGAGGTCCACGGTCGTGTGGATACGCAGACCTCCCTGGAAAAGGCGCTTCGTGCGCTGCGCGACGGATCTCCCGATGGCTTTGAAGCGGGGGTCGAAGGTGATTAGACGCTTCACATAGTCGACGAAATAGGGGGCCGGGTAATGGTTGTTCGCCGGGATCTGCTGAAGCCTCAGCTTCCGGCTCATCCCGTTGCGGACGGGCGTTTCCCCCGCCCAGCCCAACTCCATCATCTTCGTCAGCACGGTGTTGCGGCGCTGCTTGGCCACCTCTGGATGCTGGTAAGGGTTGTACTCGTCGGGTGAGCGGATGAGCCCTGCGAGCATCGCCGACTGCCACAGTCTGAGCTTCGCCGCGGGCACCCCGTAGAAGGTAAGCGCGGCCTCCTGGACGCCATACGCGCCCTCTCCGAAGTAGACCGTGTTGAGGTAGCGCTGGAGGATCTCCCTCTTCGACAGACGACGCTCGATCTGCCGGGACAGGGCAGCTTCGATTATCTTGCGCTCGAGGGTGCGCTCGGCCGTCGTGCCCGGAGCGATGATCACGTTCTTGACGTACTGCTGGGTGATCGTCGAACCGCCCTCCCTGATGGAGCCGGACGTGACGTTGGAGAGGAGAGCCCTGAGCACCGCCCGGAAGTCCACCCCTCGGTGCTCGAAGAAGCGCTCGTCCTCGATGGCGATGACGGCTTGCTTGAGATGCCTGGGCATCCGACGCAGCGGGATGATGGTGCGGTTCTCGGTCTCGTGGAGGGTCGTGATCTGGCCGCCGTCGGAATCGTAGATCTTGGACGACTGAGCCAGCCTGAAGCGAAGGTCGGACCGCTTCAGCTCGGGCAGATTGGTCAACTGGTCCGCGAGCTCGGTGCACGACGCCATCAGCAGAGCGAGCGCGAGGCACAGGGCGGGGACCTTGCGAATTAGTGAATCCATGGTTTGGCTCATCTTACCGACGTGAATCCCCCAAACGAAGAGACCTGGCGACGAGCTTTTCTGCCCCATGCGCCGTAGGGGCGCGAGCAACTAGCATCTCGACGCCATGACGCACTCCCTTGAGGACCTGGAGCCGCTGATCAGGCGGGCCGAGCACGTCGTCCGCATCGAGGAGCTCGAGGAGAGGCTGAACCTGGGCCGGCCCCTGCGGGTGAAGCTTGGGGTCGACCCCACCACTCCAGACGTGACCCTTGGATGGGCGGTTCCACTGCGGAAGCTGCGCGAGTTCCAGGAGGCCGGCCATACCGCCGTGTTGATCCTCGGCGATTTCACGGCCCGGATCGGGGATCCCTCCGGGAAGTCCCAGACCCGCCCGCAGCTGTCGATCGACGCCGTGCAGGAGTACGCCCGGTCCTGCCTCGACTCGCTGACGGACATCGTGTCGGAGGACAACCTCGAGGTCCGCTACAACTCCGAATGGCTCGAGCCCCTCGACTTCGGCGACATCTTGCGGCTGACCTCGCATCTCACCGTTGCCCAGATGCTCGAGCGCGAGGACTTCTCAAAGCGGTACTCGGCCAACCGCCCGATCTCGCTGGTTGAGTTGATGTACCCCGTGATGCAGGGGTACGACTCCGTCGCGGTGAGAGCGGACGTCGAGCTCGGGGGCACAGACCAGCTCTTCAACCTGCTCGTCGCGCGCGATCTCCAACGGGCGTACGACCAGCCGGCCCAGATCTGTCTGACGCTTCCCTTGCTTGAGGGCCTCGACGGCGTTCAGAAGATGTCGCAGTCGCTCAACAACTACATCTCGGTGCACGAGAAGCCGGACGTGATGTTCGGGCAGCTCATGAGCATTCCGGACTCCCTCGTCGTGCGGTATGGGCTGCTGGCGGGCGACTTCGACGATGGGGGCCTGGCCGAGCTCGAGGCCGCCGTGGCCAAGGGGGGCCCTGCGGCCGGCGCGGCGAAGCGGCGCATGGCTCGCCGGGTGGTCGAGATGTATCACGGGGCGGAGGCGTCGGAGGCAGCCGAGGAAGCCTTCGACCGCCAGTTCAAGCAGCACAGGGCGCCCGAGGACGTGCCCGATGCGAGCCTGCCGACGTACGCAGTGGAGGAGGGCGCGGTCAACCTGCCGCGGCTCCTGGCCGACCTCGGCCTCGCGTCGTCGCGGGGCGAGGCGCGCCGGCTCATCGCCCAGGGCGGGGTCAGGATCGGCGGCGAGCAGGTCGCGGCCGAGGAAGTCGAAGCCGAGTCCCTGGTTGGCGCGGTGCTCCAGGTGGGTAAGCGCCGCTTCGTGCGCATCACGCGCTGACCCAGGCTCACGGCCCCGTCATGACGGCCTGAGCGGCCCGAACGGCGGAATCGAGCCGGCAAGTTCAAGGTTGCTACCGTCGTCGTAGGCTGGTAAATTACAAAGGCTCTACGGCAGAACGTTGGCATGCACGCCACCGGCCCTCCAGCCAGCGGCGTGCTCCTAAAAGACTGGAGGAGTCGCCTATCGGCACCTGATCAGCAAGACCAGGTTGCTCTCTGCGGCTCGCCGGTGCTTTTAGCCCGGCGTTTTTGTTTGCCCTCTAGCAAGCGGGAGGGACGCTCCTTGAGAACTGAACAGTGTGCCTGCCGGGAGAAGCCTCGCCCGAAACGGCGAGATGCTTCGATCGGAAATCAGTGGACCCTCGTTGGAACTCTTCTTTGAAGAGTCTTCGACGGAACGTACGAAATGAATCCGGCAAGCGCCTTTGGATCCTCGGATCTGAGAGCGTTCGCTGAGTTTCAAATTCTCTACGGAGAGTTTGATCCTGGCTCAGGACGAACGCTGGCGGCGTGCTTAATACATGCAAGTCGAGCGAGAAGCCACTGCTGGGTAACCA
>JBOGXB010000043.1:0-18618 GCA_050694215.1 Actinomycetota bacterium | reverse complement strand
TCCCGTCACCGCCAACAAGTGAGTCAGAACCCGCTCCTCCGTCCAGCATGTTGTCCACGCCATCGCCCACAATCGTGTCCGGCCCCGAGCTGCCGGTCGCGTTCTCGACGCCCGAAAGGGAGTCGCTGCCATCGCCGGCACCGGTCCCGGCGCTTATGTCCACCACCACGCCCGTCGACGAGGTCGAGTAGCTCACGGTGTCGACGCCGGCAGCGCCGATGAGTGTGTCGTCCCCCGCACCGCCGATGACCGTGTCGTTGCCGGGCCCGCCGTCCAGAACGTTCTCCGCGGCGTTGCCAGTGATCGTGTCGTTCCCAGATCCTCCCGTTACGTGCAAGACGCCGGTCAAGGTGTCGGTTCCGTCACCCGTGGCCGTTCCAGAGGCGAGGTTGACGGTGACATCTCCCGTCACGCCCGCGTAGTCGACCGTATCCATGCCGGTCCCGCCGGCAAGCGTGTCGTTGCCCAGCCCGCCCACCAGCGTGTCGGCGCCGGCGCCACCGGAAAGCACATTGGCGTTGGTGTCGCCGGTCAGCGCGTCGTTCTCCGAGCCGCCCGTTACGTTCAGTATCCCCGTGAGGGTGTCGGTTCCCTCGCCGGTCGCCGAGCGGGCGGCGAGGTCGACGGTCACGGCAACCGCCGCGCCGCTGAAGTCCGCCGTATCTATTCCCGATCCCCCGGTGAGGACGTCGTCGCCTGGTCCACCGGCCAGGGTGTCGTTGCCCGAGCCGCCGTTCAGGCCGTTCGGCCCGCCGTCCCCGGTGAGGGAATCCGCACCGGAGCCGCCGGAGAGGTCCTCGATCCCCGAGAGAGCGTCGGAACCCCCGCCGCCGGTCGCCGTGCCCGTCACGAGGCTCGCAGTCACCGCAGTGGTCGTGGCTCCGTAGTCGCCAGCGTCGGTCCCCCCACCGCCGGATAGTGTGTCGTTGCCCGAGCCCCCGACGAGGATGTCGTGGTCGGCTTCGCCGTTTAGCGTGTCTGCGCCGGCTGCCCCGTCGAGCGTGTCGTCGCCGGCGCCGCCAGTCAGCTTATTGGCGGACGAGCTGCCGGTCATAGTGTCCGCCTCCGCCCCGCCGTCGGCGTCCTCCACGTCGCTCGCCACATTGTCGCCTTCCCCGCCCTCCCCGTCGTCGAACACGTTGTCCATCGTCACGACCACGCCGGCGGCGCGGGCGGCGTAACTCACCCGGTCGATCCCCGTCCCGCCCGCGAGCGAGTCGGAACCGTTGTCGGCCCCTCCCTCACCGAAGAGGTCGTTGCCGGTGCCGCCCGACTCCGTGTCCGACCCGAGCCCACCGGCAATCGTGTCCGCATCGGCGTCGCCGTTTAGCGTGTCCGGACCATCGCCCCCGCTGATCGTGTCGGCATCGTTGCCTCCGTTAATCGTGACCGTGGCACCCAGGGCGGCCCCGGTGCTGTTGCCGCCGGCAGCGCTAAGCACGTCATTTCCCCCGACGCCCGACACCGTCCGCGTATGAACCCCGACCGTCGTCACGTCGACGTCATCGGCGTCGTTGAGGTTGACTCCGGACGCTCCGATCGTGATTTGGTCGGCCGCAGGCGATCCGTTGATCGTCAGGCTGTCACCCGCCCCTGCCCCCAGATCGACCGCGAATTCGATCTCGTCGGTCGTCCCCGGCTCGTCCACGACGCCGGGTTCGAAGGCCCCGCCCGACAGGTCGATCGTTACCGACTCGTTGCCGCCCGCGCCCGTGACGTTGACGGTGTCCCGGTTCGACACGGTCGACCCACCGCAGCTGGTCGGGGTGAGCCCGGTTCCCGAGACGTTGAAGGTGCCGGCCTCGCTCCGAGCGATCGTGACTGCGTCGCCGTTGGCGAGCGTGATATTCACGTTCGCACCTACCGAGGCGCAGGTCACGGCTGCCCGAGCCGGCATGGGGGAGAGAACGAGCAACCCGGCAACTAGGAAAGAGACGAGCCACGCGAAGAACCTTCGGGATGAGGCGCTCACAGTCGACCTCCCTATGTGACACAGGAACGATTTGCCCGCGCTTGATCTAACAGCGCCCTGCGGGGCATCTTGCGGAGATATGACGAAAAGCGATATAGAGAGAGCTCTCGGGGGGGCGAAATCCGGCTCGCTTTCAGCCCGTTCGGGGCGGTAGGCGTGTACGCGGTTAGCAATTCAGAGGCGGCCTCGCTTCCTCTAGGGGTTGATACTTCGGCATTCCGACACCGGGTCTTGACGATCGACGCCTCGACACCGGTCGTGGGCCGGTCGGCTCCACCCCCTCCCGGAAGTAGCGCTATCTTGGGCGCTTTGCCGCCCTGATCACCGCGGAACGCGTGCGGAGTACTTCATCGGCAGGGCGTCTGGAACTGACAGAGATGCTTGATCGGCAGGGCGGGAGGGACTCGAACCCCCGACCACTGGTTTTGGAGACCAGCGCTCTACCAAACTGAGCTACCGCCCTTCGGGACGAGGAATCCTAGTGTCCCATCGAAGAGATGTTCCTCCAAGCATGGGTCGGTGCGCGGGTGAGAGCGAGACGAGCGGTAGATCAGGCGGTGGCGAGGCGGCGGTGGCTCCGCCATACGAGCGCGCCGGCGGCCCCCGCGACGGCTATGGCCGCGGCCCCCGCGTAGCTCCTCCGATTGCGAGCGATGTGGGTCCGGACGGCCTCGACGCGGTTCTCCGAGTTTGGGATCGCCAGGAGTGCAGGCTTGAGGGAGAGCGGAGGTTCGGCGGCTACCGAGCGCAACTGAGAGAGACCGCCTGCGAGCGCCTCGTACCGCCGGAGCTCGGCCCGGCAATCGGGGCAGCCGGAAAGATGCCGGCGAACGGCGAGCGAGCCCTCGCCGCTCTGCATGTAGGCGGGGATCATCTCCCTGGCCTCGGCACACCTCACGCGTCTTCTCCTTCCGATGCGGTCCCCACTGTGGGGAACATCATGTCCTTCAATCTCTTGCGGCCCCGGTGCACCCTGACCTTGGCCGCCGTGTTCGAGACCTTCAGCTCCTCTGCGATCTCCTTGATCGACATGCCGTACACGTCACGCAAGACCACCGCAGCACGGTAGTGCTCGGGCAGCCGTACGAGGGCTTTCTCGAGCTCGGCCACCTCGACCTTCGCACCTGCAGCAGATTCGACCGAACCCGGGCCCGCGATCTGGGAAAGGGCCTCGTCCTCGATGCCGGTCTCATGTGTGCGTCTCCTTTTCCGGCTGCGATGCTTCGAGATGGCCGCGTTGCTCGCCACCCGGTACAACCACGTCTGGAACATGGCGTCGCCGCGGAACCCCTTGAGACCTCGCCACGCCTTGAGGTACGCGTCCTGCGTTGCCTCGACGGCGTCGTCGGGATCTCCGAGGATGCGGAGACACAGCGTATAAACGTCCCGGTAGGTGGCCTCCACGAGCTCCGCCCATGCGTCCTCGTCTCCTCGCTTGCAGCGATCGACGAGTGCAGCCGGTATGGGATCCCGAGGCAACCCTCTATCGGTGTCCTTAAGACGCCTCATCACCTATGAGGTTACCGGGCCTCTTCCGCCCCCGGGGGAACGTCCGGTGATCGTGACGATGCAGCGAAAGACCGGCTCAGCTCGAGTCGAAGATGGACTCTAGGCGGGAAAGCAACTGAGCCTTATCGAGCTCTTGCTCGCGCCGCACCCGCAGCTGCTCCTTCGTCATGCTCAGGAGGTCCTCGATCCCATTCACTAGCTCATCAGTGTCGAAGGGCTTCGTGAGATAGGCGTCCGCCCCCAGCTTGTAACCGCGCACCCAATCGGTTTCTGAGGTCTTCGCGGTGAGGACGAGGATCTTCATGCCCTCGCGAGTACCTGAAGACTTGACCTCTTTCAGGACCGTGTAGCCGTCCATCTTGGGCATCATGATGTCGAGCACAAGCACGTCGGGCGCGTCGGCCATGATCATGTCAAGCGCCTGTTGGCCGTTGTTCGCAACGCCGACCTTGTGGCCTTCTTCAACGAGGATGCTCGAGACGAGCGTTCTTATCTCGGCGTTGTCCTCCGCGATGAGGATCCGAGCCATCTAGAGGATGCCCCCTTTCGCGTCGTCCCAACGTCCGATCATGTCACGCTCTCTTCGTCAAGCTGACCCGATGCTTCGATCTGGGAGCCCGACGGCCCCCCGGGGAAAACCGATTCGAGCTGAGACAGGAGGTGAGCCTTGTCACGCTCCTCTTCTCTGCGCACCCTAAGCTCATCTTTGGTCAACGCCAACAGCTCCTTCACGGCGATCACGACCTCGAGTGGCTCCACCGGCTTGGTGATGTAGTCATCGGCCCCAAGCTCCAGGCCCACCTCCCGGTCGGCCTCTGAGCTCTTTGCGGTGAGAACGAGCACCCTGGTTGACTCCAAGACCTGGTACTCGGCCATCTCCCTCAGCACGGAGAGCCCATCCATCTCCGGCATCATCAGGCCGAGGATCACGATATCCGGGGGGCCCATCACCATCGTCTCGATCGAGGATTGCCCGTCCTTGGCCACGGAGACCTGATGACCTTCCTCTGCGAGGACGCACGTCAATAACCGGCGGAAATCCGCGTCGTCGTCGGCTATCAAGATGTCCGCCACGTCCTCACTCCGGTCGCGTCGGGTCCCGGGGTCACCCCCGCACGCATTAGTTTCATCGGAGAAAGAGAGTTCCATCTTGAGATGCCGGAGGGCGGACCGAGGGCCTTCGGGTAACCTCAATGTCGTGGTCGACTCGAACCTTCCCCGCTTCTCGCAGGCTCTCCAGGCGCTGCTCCTGGCTCTCGCGTTCGTGATCGACGCCCGCTGGTTCGTGCCCATCCTCGCCGTCATCCTGGTCGCTGCCGTCCTCGGGGGACCGCGATGGAACGCCCTTGCGTACCTGTACAGATCGTTGCCCATCCCCGCGGGCGAGCCGGAGCCCGCGGCCCCCCCACGCTTCGCCCAGACGCTGGGAGCAATCTTCCTCACCATCGGGTCGATCGCCCTCTTTGCGGCCACGCCCGAGACGGGCCCGTGGTGGGCCCTTGGGTGGGGACCTGCCCTCCTGGTTGCCGTGCTCTCAGGCCTGGCCGCTACCGCGTCCTTCTGACTGGGCTGTGAGGTCTACCTGCTGGTCGAGCGGGCCCGGGCGTCTCGAGGCTAGTGGAGCGTCTCCATGACCGATCGGCTGCTCGTGCTCGGCGCGGCCGCCGCCCTGGGGGCTCTCCTGCTCCTCGCGTTCGGCCTCTACCGGCGCTTCCTCGCCCCCATCCCGGAGCGCCTCGAAATGGCGGAACTGGATCTCGAGCTGATGGCCGGATGCTGCGCTTTCATCGTCTTCACCACGCCTGCTTGTCGGCCGTGCAAGGCTGCGCTGAGGGTTGTCGGGAATGCCGCCGACAGGAGCGATGGAGCGACGGAGGTCCACACCGTGGATGCGATCGAACGATCGGACCTCGCCCTGCGTTACGAGGTGCGCATGATCCCGACCGTCTTCCTGATCACCGCGAGCGGGCACGTCGTGAACAGGTGGAAGGGTGTTCCCGACCAGGAGGAAGTCGACACGGCCGTGGCCTCCATCTGATCTCTAGCAACCCCCCGCCACGGCGGGGATGATCGATACCGACGCGTGGTCGGGCACCTCGGTGTCGAGGCCCTGGAGGAAGCGCACGTCCTCGTCGTTCATATAGACGTTGACGAACCGCCGCAGCTGACCGGAGTCGTCGAGCAGCCTCTGCCGGATGCCTGGGTGGCGCGCTTCCAGATCCGAGATGAGATCCGCGATCCGCGCGCCGCTTGCCTCCACCTCGGCGGAACCCTCCGTAAGAGAGCGCAATTGCGTTGGGATCTTGACCCTGGCGTTCATCGTGGCTCCATTATGCGGTCGACCTCCTCGACAGAGGCACCGACACGATGAGTGGGCGAAGGATCCCCAAGAGCTTCGAAGGTCTTCAGGCCGATTCCGGTGATCAGCGCCACCGTTTCCTCATCCGGATTTATCTTCCCCTCGCGCACGAGCCGCTCGAGCGCGGCCACGGTCACCCCCCCGGCCGTTTCGGTGAATACGCCCTCTGTGCGAGCCAGGAGCTTCATCCCCTCGACCACGTCCGGTTCCGGAACCGCCTCTATTGACCCGCCGGTAGAGATCACCTCGTTGAGCGCGTAGAAACCGTCGGCCGGGTTGCCGATGGCCAGCGACTTGGCGATCGTGTTCGGCTTGACGGGGCGGATCGCGTCCGTCCCCGCTTCGAAGGCGGAGGCGACCGGAGAGCAACCTTCCGCCTGGGCGCCGTGGATCACGGTCGCCAGTGGGTCGTCGAGCAGCCCTACCTGGTGCATCTCCCTCATGCCCTTGCCGACCTTGGTCAGGAGCGAGCCCGACGCTATGGGTACGACGACCGCGTCCGGGCATCTCCATCCCAGCTGCTCCACAACCTCGAACGCGAGGCTCTTGGATCCCTCGGCGTAGAAGGGGCGCACGTTGACGTTGACGAACGCCCATGGACGCGACCCCGACAACTCGGCGCAGAGGCGGTTGACGTCGTCGTAGGAGCCTTCTACCGCGATCACATCGCCCCCGAACACCGTCGTGCCCGCGACCTTGCCCGCCTCCAAATCGTCCGGGATGAACACGACGCTGCGCATCCCTGCAGCGGCCGAGTGGGCCGCGACCGCGTTCGCAAGATTCCCCGTGGAGGCGCATGCTGCGACCTCGAAGCCGAATGATCTCGCGACGCTCAGCGCGACCGTGACGACGCGGTCCTTGAAGGAATGAGTCGGGTTGCCGCCGTCGTTCTTGATCCACAGCTTGCGGAGCCCGAGCTCGGCCGCGAGCCTGGGCGCTTGTCGCAGCCTCGTCCATCCCGTCCCGATGTCAATGCGTCCGTCATCTGGTGCGGGGAGCAGGGGCGCATAGCGCCAGATCGTCTGGGGGCCCTGCGTGATCGAATCCCTCGTGATCTCTGCCGCAATGGCTTCGTAGTCGTAGGCGACCTCCAGAGGCCCGAAACAAAGCTCGCAAACGTGCTGAGGCGCGACCGGATACTCACGACCGCACTCCTTGCAGACGAGGCTCCGCACGTACTTCATCCGCTCGAGGCTCCTCCCTATTTCTCTCGCCGATCCACAAGCTCTTGGATAGCACATCTGCGGGCTACCCTGGCCTCATGGACGAGTGGGCGGACCCCGCCGCGCAGGACTGGTTCGGTCGCCTTACCTTCGATGGTCCTCCACTCACCCGTGACGAGATGTCCACCATGAAGACCGAGCGGAGCATTCGAGTGAGCGTGTGCCTCCCGACCCTGGACGAAGCTGCGACCGTGGGAGGAATCTGTGAGGCGATTAGGGGCGAGCTGATGGAAGGCGCCGGTCTTGTCGACGAGCTCATCGTCGTCGACTCGGGGTCGCAAGACTCGTCCGTGGAGGTCGCCGCGACAGCCGGAGCTACGGTTCACGCGGTCACCGAGATCCTGCCCGACTACGAGGGGCTGGAACCGGGAAAGGGCGGGAAGGGTGAGGCGCTATGGAAGAGCCTCGCCGTTTGCTCGGGGGACCTCGTCGTGTGGATCGATGCAGACATCCGCAACTTCTCGATCAGCTTCGTCACGAAACTGCTGGCCCCGCTGCTGGCCCACCCCGAGATCACGATCGTGAAGGGTTTCTATGAACGGCCGTTGACGAGGGATGAGAAGACGATCGAGCCTGGCGGGGCACGCGTCACAGAGCTCGCCGCGCGGCCGTTGATCCAGCTCCTCTACCCGGAGCTCGGTGGCGTGATCCAGCCGCTATCGGGTGAATACGCGGGGTACAGGGGCCGGCTGCTCCAGCTTCCCTTCTTCTCCGGCTATGCGGTCGATGTCGTCCTGTTGCTCGACGTGGCAGAGAGGTTCGGGATCGACGGGATAGCCCAGGTCGATCTCGGGACGCGCGTCCATCGCAATCGCGACATCCTCGCCCTGGGCAGAACGAGCTTCGAGGTCACGCAGGGGATATTGAATCGGCTGGATGAGCTGGGGCGCATCAAGGTGCCGCTAGACCTGCCGGATCGTTTGCTTCAGTTCGCGAGCAGGGACGGTGAGATGAGAGCAACCATGGCGCTGCTGCCGGTCATCGAGTTGCCACCGATGGCCTCGATGCTGGAGGGTCGGAGCAGCGGTTAACCGGCCTTATCGGGGACGGCCGGCTCACCGGCGGCCCGACGATCGTCTTCCTTCCCCCCAGCCTCAACTTGCTGATCGCTCTCCTCGGGCACTATCGAGGGCGGCTCTGCCCGTGGCGACCCGTAAGGCGAGTTCGCGGCTCCCAGAACGCGCGTGGCCCAGAAATGGCTCGTCAGGAGTTTGACCACGGCCACGGTAGGAACGCCGAGGAAGAGGCCCCAAAAGCCGGCGATCGCTCCTCCCGCCAGGATCGAGAGCATCACCGTCACCGGGTGAAGCTGCATGGTTCGCTTCATGACATTCGGGCTGATGATGTGGTTGTCGATCTGCTGGACGACCAGCGCGACGAGCCCCGCTTGCAGGCCCAGTCCGACACCTTCCGACACGATCCCAACGATCAGTCCAAGCCCTCCCCCGATGAACGGGCCCACTAGGGGGATCAGATTGGTAAGGCCCGCGATCGCTCCGATCACCAGCCAGAAGGGCAAATCGATGATCCAGAAGCCGATCGACGTGAGGATCCCCACGATCAGCGCGACGAGGAACTGGCCGCGCATGAACCCCCCCACCGTCCTCCCGACCTTGGATCCGAGGTCGGCGAACTCTTGCCGGTGCGACTCGGGAACGAGGTTCAACACATCACGTTGCAATTGAGGGAGATCGATCAAAAGGTAGAGAGCGAGAAGCGGGGCCAGGATGAAGATGATGAGTACCTCCAGGACCGAGAAGCCGATCTCGGTGATGCGTCCAGCCTGCTCGGTAATGAAGTTTCGGAACTCTTCCGTCCGCTCATCGCAAACCACTTGCGACGGCAGACCGAGAGTGCCTGCCTCCTCACCGGCAAGCAGGCAGGTAACACGATCAGTATTGATATCGGTACCGATGCGTTGGTCGATACCCGCGGCGAAGTTCTGCACGCTCCTGGCCAGATCGAGCCTGAACTCGGGCCATTGATCGCTGAAGTTCGAGACCTGCCTCGAGATCAACGGGACCGACACAACTATGAGCAGTGTCAGGCCCCCGAGCACGACGATGTAGGACACAAGCGTCCCCAGCGTCCTGCTCACTCCCCTTTGCTCGAGGCGCGTAACGATTGGGTTCAGCAGGTAGATGATGAGGATCGCCAGCACCAGCGGGGGGAAGATCACCCGGACCATTACGAGCGCCCGGACCAGAACGTAACCGAGGATCAGCAGCCCGATGATCGACCACGCAGCCACGCCCGCCCGGCGCAGCCGCTCGCCGGCGGGGAGGCGAGGAGTGGGAGATGTAGCCACCTCTGAAGTATCGCCGCACTCCGCGCTCCCGGTGCGTCAATGGACCGGCTCCCCGCAACGGGCCGCGGATCCTGGGGCGCCTACGATACGCGGCGATGCCCCACGATCTCGAGGTCGCGCTCGTGTCCAACCGCGGACCGGTCTCGTTCATCGCGGTCGATGAGGGCTTCGACACCAAGAGGGGGGCCGGAGGGCTCGCGGGGGCTCTCGATCCCGTAGCGAGGCGTCTCGGCGATCGAGCCATCTGGATCGCGGCGGCCACGTCGGACACCGATCGCAGGGCCGTGCGGTCGGGGGAGGTCGGACAGCTTCAGGACCTCCTGGGCTATCGCGTAACCCTCCTGGACATCCAGCCCGAGATCTATTCCCGCTACTACAACGAAGTATCGAACCGCATGTTGTGGTTCGCGAATCACTGCCTATGGGACGAGTTGAACATCCGAGACTTCGGCGAACGAGAGCTCTCCGCGTGGACCGAGGCATACGAGCCCGTGAACCGAATGTTTGCAGAAGCAGTCGCCGAGAGAACCGAACCCGGATCCGTCGTACTGTTCCAGGACTACCATCTTGCGACCGCTCCCGGACATCTGCGTGCCCTTCGTCGCGACCACACGATCTTCCACTTCACGCACTCGTCCTTCTGCGGTCCCAATGGGCTCGAGCGCCTCCCCAGCCCGATCCCTCAGCGAACCATCGAAGGCATGCTCGGAGCCGATCTGCTCGGTTTTCACGTAACACCATGGGCCGACAACTTCTTCGGCTGCTGTGAACGGATCGGAGCCACGGTCGACAGACGAATGGGCGTCGTCGAGCACGCGGATAGACATACGTGGGTCCGTACCTATCCGATAGCGATAGATCCTAACGACCTCAAGGAGCGCGCCTCAGGTGAGCTGGCGGGCAAGTGGGCAGCGCGCTTCCTCGAAGGCACGGGCGACTCTCTGGTGGTGCGCGCCGACCGCTCCGAACCCTCGAAGAACATCGTGCGGGGCTTCGAAGCGTTCGGGGTCTTGTTGGACCGGCGCCCGGACCTCGTAGGCACAGCACGGTTCGTCGCGTGCCTCTATCCGACGCGACAGACGATGCCCGAGTATGCACGTTATGTGGAGGAGATCGACGCGACTGTGGACCGGATCAACGTTCGTCACCCAAACTCGATCCAGCTTTTTATTAAGGACGACTACGACCGAACCCTGGGTGCTCTCCGCGTTTACGACGTGCTGCTCGTCAACTCGATCATGGACGGGATGAACCTCGTGTCCAAGGAAGGGCCTTCGGTGAACGAGAAGGATGGGGTGCTGGTCCTGTCCTCAGGAGCGGGATCATTCGACGAGCTTGGGAACGCAGCGGTCACCATCGAGGATCCGCTGGACGTGGAGCAGACCGCGCTGGCTCTGGAGATCGCGCTTGACATGCCCCCTCAGGAACGAAGCAACAGGGCAGAGCGGCTGCGAGAGCTCGTCGTCGCACGCAAGCCCGGCGGCTGGATCGACGCCCAGCTGAAGGATCTCGTCGCGATCCGAGAGGGCCAGGCCCCGCTAACCCCCGCGCCGTAGCGGCCCCGCTAAACCAGCTTTCTCAACAAGGCGACCGTTCCGACCGGGCCATCCACGATGATGTCGGCCCTGGCCAAGAGCTCGGCCGGAGCCTCGCTCGAGTCAACCGCGACGCGAACCGTTGTCACACCATCGGCTGCGAGCTCGTCGAGCGCGTCGAACGCGGGGAGGTCGACCCGATCGTCACCGACGAACATGGCGGCAAACAGGCTCTCCTCGCGCGTCCGACTGAGAACGACATCCGCCTTGGTCACCTCGATGGGAGGCCGTAGCTCGAACGCAAGCCTGCCTCCCGCTCTCTTCAACCCGTGCTCGGTGGCCAGGGATTCGGCGAGCTCGTCCAGTGTGCGGCGAGCGTACTCAACGTCCGAGGCGGCTCGGAAGTGGAGAGCCACCATCACTCCCTTATCCTCGATGACGACGCCGGGCAGTTCCATCTCCTCGATCCTCCGCTCCGCCTGGGCGCGGACGGTTGCCATGAGCTTCTCGAACGGGGCGGCTACATCGGAGACCTGGACACGGCCGCCAACGGCTCTCTGCGCACCGTGGACGCCCCAGATCTCGATCTCTCCACCAAGCCACTCGACGAGCTGATCGGCCGAACGTCCCGATACGACCGAGACGAGGGCGAATCTCTCGGCGAGCATCGCGAGCAGTTCGCGCGCTCCTGGAACGGGCCTCGCGTCGGACGGGAGGTGGACGATCTCGGAAAGAGTGCCGTCGAAATCCAGGTAGACACCGGCCGCTTCGGGCCTCTCGATGAAAGGCTTGAGGAGTTCGTCGCTCACGGAATCAGGCTATCGCCGCCCTAGACTGAGCCCATGCGGTCCGCGCGCGCGTCGCTCCTCGTGCTCGTAGCAGTGGGCCTGAGCGCGTGCCGACCGGACACCGTCGAGCTGAACTATCGCTACCCCGAGCAGACGGAGATTTCCTACCGGATGGATGCAGAGGCGAGCGCGCGTTGGGACATCGGGGGGCAGGGCTCCGGCAGCTATCACGTCATCCTCGACGTCACCGAGCGCGTGCAAGGCGAGCAAGACGGAGGTGCCGTCGTGACCGTGGAGATGACGCCCGTCAGCGTCGAGGAGGACAATCTCCCGTCGCCCGGGACCGGTCGACGGTCCTTCTCGCTGAGGATCGGCGCCAGCGGTGAAGTGCGCGAGGTTCTCGAGGTCGACGGGGTGCCCGCCACAGCGCTCGATCCGGACGAGCTCGCATTCATCGGCACGTACCGGCCCCCGCTCCCGTTGGAGCCGGTCGGCCTCGGTGACAAGTGGGAATCCGAACAGAACGTTCAGGTCGGCTCCGTGTTCCAGCAGGTGGTCACCCTCGGTGAGCTCGAAGGACTCCGCCGCGACGGGGACGGCAGGGTGGCAGAGCTCAACTATCGCGGGCGAGGACCGTTGGTCTGGGCGACGGAGCTACCGCAGGGTGAGGCCGATCTCACGGGCTCGGCGAACTCGCGGAGCGCAGCCGAGATCGACATCGACCGCGGCCTGCTGCGAAGTGCCACCTCTTCCACGCGGGGAAGGTTCGAGGTTCGAGTGAGGCCCTCGGATCAGCAGGTCCCGATCACGGGCTCCCTGGAGCTAGATCTGAACCTACGACTTGCGATCGACGACTAGCCCGGGACTAGCCGGCTTCGTCCGCGCCGACGACGACGTGGATGGCTACCTCTGCCGACAGGTTGCTCGGCTTCTCCTCGACCACCCAATCGAACCTCGCGGCCAGTGCCTCACCCGCTCTGCGCGCCCCCGCGTAGGACCAGAACACAGTCGTTTCTCGGTAGGACCCTGAGGCCCCTTCGACCGACTCGACGCGATATCCAAGCTGGGTCAGCTTCTGCGCCATCCGGTCAGCCGCATCAGGATCCGACGTGGCGTTGAGCACCTGGACGTTGACGTCCTTCGTTATGAGCTTGACGTCGGACCTGTCGTCCTGCTCGTCCTGCTCGTCCTGCGTGTTCTGCTCATCCTGCGTGTCCTGCTCGTCCTGCGTGGGCGAAGGCTTCGGACTCGGACTTGCCAGGACGATCTCGGTCGGAGTCGCGGAGGGCGAGGGGGATGCCCTCACTTCGGAGGCGGCGGGAGGCCTGATTTCCGGCTCGCCCGCCCAATCGACCAGGAACACGATGCCGGCGCCGACGACCAGGGCCACGAGCGCCCACGGCACGAACCAGCCGATGAGGCTACGAACGTACGCCCCCTCGTCGTCGGTCGAATGCCGCCCCGGCACCGTCGCTACCTACGCGACGGTGTGTAGTCGGCTCCCAGGAGGCGGGCGACTCGCTGACGCTGACGATAGACACGCAGCCGCTTGAGGCGCTTGACCAGGATCGGGTCGTAGCTGAGGGCCGCCGGTTTCTCCAGCAACTCGTTGAGGATCTGGTAATAGCGAGTGGCCGACATCTCGAATTGCTCCTTGATGGCCTGCTCCTTCACGCCCGCGTGCTTCCACCAGGAGCGCTCGAAATCGAGGATGCGCTTGTCCTGTGCACCTAGCTCTTCCATGCCTCAACCCTAGTGCGGCCCTCCGCCGGAACCGAGGATTTCCGGAAACGGCGGACCGCGATCGATGTCTGGTCTCGTTGAGCCGAGGATGCTCGGCCAGAAATGGGCCACGACCACCGGACCGCCTCGAGGCTGCCTTAGGGGAAGAGGCCGCGCGTCAGGTGAGCTTCCGCGACCCGGCCCACCCCGATCCAATGCGCCGCCTGGCGCATGGTGAGCCCCTTCTCGGTAGAGAGCTCATAGACCTCGTGGAACGCCTTCTCCATGATCTGGCGCAGGCGGTCGTTGACGTCCTCCTCGGACCAGAAGTAGGCCTGGATGTCCTGCACCCACTCGAAGTACGAGACGGTCACGCCTCCTGAGTTTGCGAGGATGTCGGGCACGATGAAGACGCCCCTTTCAGTGAGCATCTTGTCGCCCTCGAACGTGATCGGGCCGTTCGCGGCCTCGCAGACAACCTTAGCCCTCACCTGGTCCGCGTTCTTGACGCTGATGACGCTCTCGACTGCGGCTGGTACGAGCACGTCGCATTCGAGCTCGAGCAGCTCCTCGTTGCTGATCGCATCCGCCCCTGAGTAGCCCACGACCGTGCCCGCCTCTACGTTGTGGCGGTTGATCGCCTCGGGGTCGAGACCGTGATCGCTGAAAAGACCGCCCCGGGCGTCGGACACCGCGATCACGCGACAGCCGGCATCGTGCAAGAGCTGAGCCGCGTGGCCACCGACCTTGCCGTATCCCTGGATGGCAACGCTGACCTCGTCGATTCCCAGACCCAGGGTCTTGAGCGTCGAGAAGATCATGTACATGACGCCGCGCGATGTGGCGCCGGCTCGACCCTTGGAGCCGCCGATGGAAACCGGCTTGCCGGTAACGACGCCGGGCGCGGAAAAGCCGCGGTTCATGGAGTACGTGTCCATGATCCACGACATGATCTCCTCGTTGGTGTTCATGTCCGGGGCCGGTATGTCCTTCTCGGGCCCGATTAGAGGAAGGATCTCGGACGCATAACGGCGCGTCATCCGCTCAAGCTCGCCCCGCGAAAGTTGTTTGGGATCGACGGCTACCCCGCCCTTGGCTCCCCCGAACGGGATGCTCGCGATGGCGCACTTCCAGGTCATCCACATCGCGAGCGCCTTGACCTCGTTGAGCCCGACGCTCGGGTGGTATCGGATGCCACCCTTGGCAGGGCCCCGCGTCACGTTGTGGTGCACGCGATAGCCCTCGTAGACGCTCGTGGAGCCGTCGTCCATTCGGAACGGAACCGATACGATCAGCGCCCGCTTCGGAGACCGCAGCGTCGCATGGACCCCAGGTGCAAGACCCATGAGCTCGGCGGCCTCGTCCAGCTGAGCCAGCGCCGTTTCCCATGCGCCGTCCTCGGGTCGGGTCGTCCGTCCTTCCTCTGGGCTCACTCGATCTTCCTTGATCTCGTCCTGTCGCCCTCGAGCCGGGTGTCGGATTCGAACCGACGGCCTAGGCTTTACAAGAGCCTTGCTCTGCCAGCTGAGCTAACCCGGCAAGCCGGCTCCAGCGTACCCCTGTGCGTCATCACGATTGCGAATAGCGCGACTCACATGACACTCGGTCTCGTATCTGCGGCGAGGTGCTGCTCCAACTTGCGTTTGATCCGCTGGAGGGCGTTGTCTATGGACTTCACGTGGCGGCCGAGCATGTCGGCGATCTCCTGATATGACTTCCCATCCATGTAGAGCTGGAGCACCTCGGTCTCGAGATCGGAGAGCAATAACCCCATCGACTCGCGGATGTGGGCGACCTCTTCGGCTGAGATGACGAGCTCGGCAGGGTCCGAGACACCCCTCTGCATCAGGGTCTCACCGATGGATCGCTCTTGTCCATCTCCTGCATGAATCGGTTTGTTCAGGGATACGTACGAGTTGAGTGGGAAGTGCTTATGACGAGACGCGGTTTTGATAGCGGTAATGATCTGCCGGCTGATGCATAGCTCGGCGAAAGCTCTGAATGCGGCCTTCTTGTCGGAGCGGAAGTCTCGAATCCCTTTGAAGAGGCCGATCATCCCTTCCTGGACGATGTCCTCTTTGTCTGCGCCGGCAAGGAAGTAGGTGCGGGCCTTAGCGCGCGCGTAATGGCGGTAGCGCTGAAGAAGCGTCTCTATGGCTCTGTCGTCACCCGACCGAGCCCGTTCGACCAGGACCTCGTCGGTCTCGATGAGAAGCTCCTCGACCATTCCCCTCCCCCGGGCAGCATGCACTCGCCCGCCAGACCCCGGTCACAGCGTATCGGATGGACCGCCCCTACGAGCCAGCTCGAACATGGCAACTGCACCCGCGACCGCCACATTGAGCGAACCGATCCGTCCGCGCTGGGGGATGGCCACGAGCGCATCGCAGTGGTCTCGAACACCTCGGGAGAGGCCGCTGTCCTCTGCTCCCAGCACGAAACCGACCGGGCGCTCCATCAGCTCGGAGGACCAGATGTCGTCGCGCGAGTGCTCGTCCAATCCAAGGATCCACAGCCCTGCCCCCTTCGCCTCTTCGAGCGCCCGGCCCAGGTTCGAGACCCGCGCGACGGGCACGATCTCCGCTGCGCCGGCCGATACCCTGCGGACCGCCGCCGTTACTCCCGGCGACCTGTGAGCCGGAAGCACGACTCCCGTGAACCCGGCGCATTCAGCGCTTCGGAGCAACGACCCGACGTTATGAGGATCCGTGATCCCATCCAGGAATAGCACGGCTGCATCTGACGTCGACAGCACGTCTCGGAGCGCGGCGTACCTGTAGCGGCCGGTTACCGCTACGACGCCCTGATGGTTCTGTCCTCTGGCCATGTGCTCGACCTGGGAACGCGGCACGACCTTGAGGGGCACGGCAGCCTCCGATGCCAGCTTGGAAATCTCCGCGAGGACCGAGGAGCGCGACAGGCCCTCGGCCATCAGGATGCGCTCGGAGGAACCCCCCGCGCGCAGGAGCTCCAGGACCGGACGCCGGCCGTAGATCACATCGGTACGGTCGGTGGACCGGCTCGCCTTCAGCGGACGCGCCGGCGGGCGCGACATCACCCCTCGGGGACTGTCGATGTTTCGCCAACGTGCCAGCGGGCGCCCTTTGGTGTGTCCTCGATGGTCACCCCGAGCTCCTGGAGCCGTGCACGGATACCGTCGGCCCTGTCGAAGTCCTTATCATTTCTCGCTTGCTCACGAAGCTCCAGTAGGTAGCGGATCAGCCCGGCGAGCAACTCCGAGTCCGGGCCCTCCCCCGGGAACCCGAAGCCCAAGACCACGGTCAGCTCGAGGAACTGTTCCGTCAACGCAATGAGGTCGTCGCGCGGTTGCTCTTCCCCAAGCTGCGCCCCTTCGATCCGACGGTTTGCTTCACGCACGAGATCGTGAATCACCGCGAACCCCTCCGCGGAGTTGAAGTCGTCGTCCATTGCCTCGATGAAACGTTGCACGTATCCAGGGGGTGGCTCACCGACTTCATCAGCGATCGGCCGTAGAGGAGCCTCGGGCCGCACGGGCATCGAGTCTCCCAGGGCGTGCCGAGCAGCCGCATGGAAGATCCGCCAGCGCTCGTAGCTCTGGGTCGCATCGTCGAGCACGTCCTCCGAGAACACCGCCTGGGTGCGATACGAGCCCATGAGCATCCAGTAGCGCACCGTCTCCAGCGCGTATCTTTCGAGCACGTCGTGGGCGAGCGCGACGTTTCCGAGCGATTTCGACATCTTCTCCGACTCCCTGTCCTGCACCATGCCGGCATGGAGCCAATACCGCACGAAAGTCGATCCCTCCTCGAGGGTTTCAGCCTGCGCGATCTCGTTCTCATGGTGCGGGAAGATGAGGTCGCTCCCTCCTCCATGGATGTCGAAGTCCATGCCGAGATATTTCGTGGACATCACCGAGCACTCGATGTGCCAGCCGGGGCGCCCGAGGCCCCACGGGGACTCCCAGGCGGGCTCCCCCTCCTTGGCCGCCTTCCACAGCGCGAAATCGAGAGGATGCCGCTTGTCGGGATGCGGCTCGATTCGCTCACGCGCGCGCATGTCGTCGAGCGACCTACCCGAGAGCTTGCCGTAGCCGTCGAACCGGTCCACCGCGAAGAACACATCTCCGTCGACGGCATAAGCAGCACCCTTCTCGACGAGTCCCTCGATCGCCTTCACCATGTCCTCTATGTGGTCGGTGGCGCGGCAGATGATGTCTGGGCCCCTGGCACCGAGGTTCCTCATGTCTTGCTCGAAAGCATCCGAGTACTTCGCCGAGATGGCATTCGTTGACAGCTTCTCGAGCTTGGCGCGCTCGATGAGCTTGTCGTCGACGTCCGTGTAGTTCATCACGTAGTTGACGTCGTAGCCGCGGTAGACCAGGTACCGGCGAATGGCGTCGAACCAGATGAGGGTGCGGGCGTTGCCGATGTGGATGTAGTTGTAGACGGTGGGACCGCAGACATACATCTGGACGCGCTCTTCATCGCGTGTCTTGAGGGGCACGACCTTCCGCTGCAGCGAGTCGTAGATCCGAACGGTCATTGGCTCACACTAAAAGGTCTAGGTCCTACTCGACGAGCGCGACCGCGAACGCGGCTATGCCCTCGCGCCTGCCCGTGAATCCCATCTGGTCGGTGGTCGTCGCCTTGACCGAGACCAGGCCGCGCTCGATCCCGAGGGCGTGCGCAACTCTCTCGGCCATCTGCTCACTATGGGGGCCGAGCCTCGGCTCCTCCGCGATGACGGTCGCATCGACGTTCACCACCGCCGCGCCGTGGTCCCTGAGGAGAGCGATCGTCTCCGAGAGGATCAAGAGGCTCGAAGCGTCTTTCCATTGCTCTTCTGCGGGGAAGCGAGTGCCGAGGTCGCCGAGCCCTGCTGCCCCCAGCAAGGCGTCGGCGATGGCGTGGCTCAGGACATCGGCGTCCGAGTGACCCGCCAGACCCGGCGATCCCGGGATCTCCACGCCCCCGAGCAGAAGGGGACGGTGTGCATCGAAGGGGTGAGCATCGAAACCGAACCCGATCCTCATCCAGCTGTACCCCCCAAACGTTCGATCATCGCTTCCGCGACGACGAAGTCCTCCTCGTAGGTCAACTTGATATTCGCCGGATCACCCGGAACGAGTGCGATGCGGCCACCGTAACGCTCGATCAGCTGCGCATCGTCGGTTGCGGAGAACGACTCGTCGCGCGCCTTCTTGTGTGCCTGTTTCAACGC
>JBOGXB010000042.1:0-19015 GCA_050694215.1 Actinomycetota bacterium | reverse complement strand
CCTTTGGCGAGCTCAACCGAACGTTCCATAGCAGCCTGGATGGCGTTGAGGAACGCCGCTCGCACACCCGATTGCTCGAGCACGCGTATCGCCCGGATGGTCGTGCCGCCCGGAGACGTCACCATCTCGCGCAGCTCGACTGGATGCATGTGCTCGTCGCGCAGAAGCTTGGCCGAGCCGAACATCGTCTGGATGACGAGGTCGGTCGAAATCTCTCGGGACAGACCCAACAGGATCCCGGCCTCGATCATGGCTTCGGCCAGCAAGGCGAAGTAGGCGGGGCCGGAGCCAGAGATCGCGGTGACTGCATCGAGATAGCTCTCCTGGACGATCACAACGCGGCCAACGTGCTCAAGGACTTCTCGCGCGAGGGCAAGGTGTTCCTCGTCTGCATGTTTTCCTGCTGCAATCCCGGCCATGCCCTCGTGAACGACCGAGGGTGTGTTGGGCATCGCGCGCACGACTGGAACTGTCGCGCCTAATCGCTCTTCGATGAAGGCAGTAGGTATCGCCGCTACGACAGACAGGATGGTCTGTTCCGATGTGACCTGTGGCGATATGTCCGCGAGGAGAGACTCGATGTCTTGCGGTTTGACCGCCAGCACGATCACGTCGGCTCCCGCGACAGCCTCACCATTATCGGAGGTGACGTCGACTCCGTGCGCATCATTGAGAGCCTTTAGCCGCTCCTCACGCCGAGCAGTGACGACGATCTCCTCAGGCGTGCGCCACCCGGATGCGACGAGACCTCCGACGAGAGCCTCGCCCATCTTCCCGCCACCGAGCACTGCGAGCCTTGACATGTCGATGCCTATGATGCAGGAAATCCATAGGGTCTGCTTCAAGGAGGAAGCGCTTGCATCCGCTGGGGAAGGCTTGGCTGTGGGCATCTGAGAAGCCGCGGCTCGAGCGTTTCGTCACCGAGGGGAAGTTGACCCGCAACGCCGTGCGGCGCTTCGTCGCGGGCGAGGAGCTAGGTGAGGCGATCGGCGTGATCAAGGAGCTCAACTCGCGCGGCATCGGAGGGATCCTCGATCTACTCGGAGAGGGCGTCGAGGACCCGGCAGGTGCGGCGCAGGCGGCCGAGGACTACCTGACTTCGATCAAGGAGGTCGAGACCACCGGGATCGACACCACGGTGTCCTTGAAGCTCACACAGCTTGGACTTGGCTTCGACAAGGGGGCATGCATCGACCACCTGCGGCGGCTGGCGGCGGAGGCCCAGGCGATCGGCGCAGGGCTCGAGATCGACATGGAGCAGTCCGAATACGTCACCGACACGATCGAGGTCTTCCGCCTTCTCAGGACCGATTTCCCCGATCTGCGCCTGGCCATTCAGTCCTACCTACGCAGGACCGCTGCGGACCTCGAAGGCCTGGCGGACGTACCACCCATCGTTCGTCTTGTGAAGGGCGCATACGCGGAGCCCTCCGAGATCGCCTTCCAGAGAAGGAACGAGATCGACGCGCAGTACGGCTACCTCATCGACTGGCTCTTCCAGAAAGGGAGGGACCCGGCCATCGCAACCCACGACACGAAGCTCATTCTGCATGCGCAGAAGGTGGCCGACTCTACAGGAGCCGGCAAGGCCGGCTTCGAGGTCCAGATGCTCTATGGGGTCCGCAGAGACTTACAGGAGCAACTAGCGAAGAGGGGATACCGCGTGAAGGTCTACGTTCCGTTCGGGTCCGCTTGGTACCCCTATCTCATGCGACGCATCGCGGAACGACCTGCCAATCTGCGCTTCTTCCTGCGCGCGGTAGTGCGTAATTAGAAATTCAAAGGCCTCAGAAACCTCGCCCCGCCTCGCATCTCGTGTACTTCCCCACACACGAGGCACGCGACGCAACTCAGCTTCTGAGGCCTGATGTTCAGACGAACCGCGGCTTTCTCGACCGGAGCCGACACCATCCGCCCGTCGGAACCGCGTGAAGATAGCGACGCCGACGAAATCACGTCAAGGCCGCGAGACCCTCGGCGTAGCAACAAAGCTCCTGCTCAGGCGATCGTGATTTTGGATGAGATTTCTTCGCGTTTTGGTTGGACGGATGCGGTGCGTCAGCAAGTGCAGAGTTCCGGGAACTCCTCGCGCGCGAGACACTCGTACAATTCCATGAACTCCGCGGCGGTTTCATCCCAGGAAAAACCTGCGGCCGAGTCGACGGCCTCGGCCGAGTAGGATCGCCACACGTCGTCACCGGACAGAAGTGTCCCGACGCGAGCGGCAATCTCCGTGGGATCGCGACTTCCGACCAACCATCCCGATCTCCCATCACGGACGATATGAGCGAGGCCGCCGACCGGCGTTCCAACGACCGGCGTTCCACACGCATGTGCCTCCAGTGCGGCGAGCCCAAACGACTCCGAGAACGAGCACACGAGCAAGGCGTCCGCAGCTCGATAGAAGGCGGGCAGCCGGTCGTGAGGCTGGGGACCGAAAAAACTCACGTGTTGCTCGAGCCCCCGGGATCGAGTCAGCTCCCCCAATCTCTCGAGCTCCTGCTCTCCGCCGCTTCCGCTGGGCCCACCGACAACGACGAGCCTGACCGGCCTGGCGAGCGTAGACCGCAGTTCGTCGACGGCCTCGATCGCGAGATCGATGCCCTTGAGACGCTGTATGCGGCCTACGCACAGCACGATCGCTTCGTCTGCCAGTCCGAGCCCGCCCCTTCCCTGGCTGCGCCCGTTGGGATGGAACGCAGCGTGATCGACCCCCGGGTGAAGGGTCTTGAGACGGTCGTGGGGAGCCCCGTAGAGACAGGCAAGCTGGAGTAGCTCCTCGTCGGTTGAAGTCACGAGCACGTCGGCTCTCTCGATGATCTCTGCCTCACCCTCGAGCCGCGACGGAACTTCGGGAACGTCACCCGGAGCGAGGAAACGATTCTTCACCCGGCCGAGCGTGTGGTGAGAGTGCACCAACGGCACGCCCCACACTCTTGCGAGCTCCAAAGCAGTGAGCCCGGACTGCCAGTAGTGCGAGTGAATGAGATCGTAGGAAACGCGTTGTGACATCGCGAAAGCCCGGACGCCTGCGACGAACTCCGGCCGGTAAATGCCGATCCCGTCCTTGTCGAGCTTCTCGATGGGTCCTGCCTCTATCTGGATGACCCTGACGCCGGGCGCGACCTGAACGATGCGAGGCGCGTCGAGAGTTGCTCGCGTGAAGATGTCCGTGGAGAACGACCGGCGCGCCAGGGCCATGGCGAGCTCACGCACGTAGACGGTCATTCCTCCGGCGTCACCGCTCCCCGGCTCGGTCAACGGTGATGAGTGGTAGGCAATGACCGCGGCTCTTCGGATCACAGACATCGATTGCGCACCTACCCCTCTTTCCGTTTGTTCACTCTGGGTCCCGCCTGAGGACCCGCACGTTATTGAGCGGCAGCGCCTGAGACCCGAGCTGGTACTTGTACCGCTCGGGCCCTCGGAGGAAGTCGAACCGCTTCAGCCCTTTCTCGATGGACTCCTTGACGAGCTCCGACACGAGCATGAGCCCGGGGGAGAGACGTGCTGCATCCGGCCCGTAGGCAGAGTTGTAGAGGTAGAACACATCGTCGAGGACGAACCCGAACGTCGATGCGACTGCGCTGTCGCCGATCTCGAGGAAGTCCATTCGTAACCACCCAAGCGGCATGAACGCACGCGCAATCCGTTCGAAGAATGTGGCGATCTCCGGGCGCATGAAGTGACCCTTCATCCCCTCGGCACCCCTGTGCATCTCGACGAACACCTTCAGGTCGGTCTCAAGCGTGTCGTCCGTCGTAGTTCGGAAGCGCCCGTCGGGATGATCCCGTCCCAAGCGGCGGCGCTTGCGTCGAAGCTCGTGACGATCCTTCGAGTCGAGCGAAGCCAGGTATCCCTCCCAGTCCGGCGGCAAGGAGAGGACGGCGGAGGTGTCCTCCTGATCAATGACCAGTCCGAGATCGCTTCGATCGACCTTCTCCGCGAGGAACTCGGCAAAGCCGAGCGGCACGGGCATGTTGTGGGCATCGAACTCGTCCCACTCGAGATCGGTCGACGCAAGCCAATCGACGAGCGTCTCGGCTACATCGTCCCTGTCGTCCCCAGAGCAGATGGGGCCGAGATAATCCGTGAGGTCGACCCCTCCCACGAAACGGAGGATCATCTGCTCGCTCTCAGTCTTACTGTAGAGAGGCACTATGGCCATGACATCGCCCTCCCGGCGCATGGTCAGAAGACGGAGGTCCTTGCCCGCGCCAAACTCCTCCCACCACTGCCGATTCCATTCCGGAGTGGCGAAGACATGTCTGTTGGGATCGGTTTTCAGGAGCTCCCTCCATTCGGGGAGCTCGAAACAGCTCTCGTCGCAGTCAACGCTCACGTCAAGAGTCATCGTTGTGGCCGTCACAGTAGACGTAAACCCTGCATATCGTCGTTCGATTCCGGACGCGGACGAGCCCGCCGACGTCGTCGCTCGGACGGGCTCGTATCAGCTGCTGCTCGATGAGCTCGAGGCTAAGAGGCCTTCACCGCCGTGCGCGTCGCTTTGGCGTTTGCCTTCACCGCCTTGCCGACGCTGGTTGTTGCGGCCTTCACTTGCGTTCGAGCGGTTTTCGTCTGCTTCGCAGCCTTGCTCGGACCCTGTTGTGCCCCAACCATGATCGCCCTGCCGACGCTGGTCGTTGCGGCCTTCACTTGCGTTCGAGCGGTTTTCGTACGCTCGATCGCCTGCTTAGTCGGTGCGGAGTTCTTGACCCCGGTGGACAAGCGCTTGCCGCGCTTCACGAAGTCTTTGTAGACCTTCTGAGAGCTCTTACGGTCGACTTTCGACAGGTCCCTCACCTTCTGCACGGTGAAGTCACCTGCCCCAACGACCGCGTAGATCATCTCCTGAGCTTTTGCCATTCCATTCACCTCCTTCGCAAGTTCGTCGAGTTCTTTGTTGTAAAGGTGACGGGGTCCGGAGGCTCGTCGGACACCAACGGCGATAGTCGCAGCTGATGCCCAACGCCGGGTTGGGGGGTGAAGAGGGTCGCTCCGAATCCCCGTCAGGCCTTGATCTATCTCTCCTTTGCGACGTCCATCACCGACGCTGCTCTCTCGGCCGGCGCATTGGACTCCACGTACGAGCGGTAATGATCGATGAGTGCTTGCTTCTGGCGCTCGGTGATCGACGGATCCTTGAGGATCTCCGCCACCAGATCGTGCTCCGGGTTCTCATCCAGGATCCCCGCCTGAACGTACAGAGTCTCCGCGGAGATCCGAAGGGCTTTGGCGATGGCCTGAAGGATCTCTGCCGATGGCTTTCGAAGCCCTCTCTCGATCTGAGAGAGGTAGGGGTTCGAGATGCCCGCCAGGTCGGAGAGCTTGCGCAACGAGAGACGCGCCGAGCGCCGCTGCTCCCTGATGAAAGAGCCCAGCTCATCCAGCCTCATCCTCCCGCCGACCAATGTCCTCACCTCCCGGCAATATCTAGCCGCTCTGCTTGCTGTATATCACCTTTTGTATAACAGTTGCAAGCAGCTGAATGCGCGCTCCGCCAACCAGACTCCCAGGTCAAGAGCGGGAAATCGCGCTTTAAGGCCGGGATCCGGCATGGCCGATGACTAATCAGCTACACTACGTAGAGTAGCCGTATAAATACGTAGAGCAATCAGCCGTGGAGGGGTATAAAACACTGTGAGGGGCATGGGGATCCGAAGGACCATCTTGACGAGCGGGGGGCTGGCCTCCGCGATCGGGATCTGCTTGGCGATCCTCTCCGCGGGGACGCTGGTCGTGTTCTCGGTCATCGCAGCCAAGGTCGGGCTGGGGGATCTCTCGAATGACGCCACGGTGGCGAGCCCGAGCAACGCGACGAAGGGCCCTCCGGCGGCGATCACGTTCCCATCCACCGACGAGCCTTCTGAGGAGAACGAAAGGACCTCGCCGACGAGCAACACGTCACTTCTCGACATCGTTGGATCTGCCGTCGACGCGAGCACGTCCACGGCGACAGCGGACTCACTCACCGATAGCGCCGGTCCGGGGTCCAGCATCTCAACCGCTGCCGACCCGGACCAAGTGGCGGGCCTCCTTCCGGACATCGACCTCGGGGGACGCAACCCCGTGTCGGGGCCCGGCGAACGCTCCCCTCGCTCCGGCGACGAAAAGCAGGATGAGCCCAAGGACGAAAATGGCACCGATCGCGTCGCGGCGCGAAAGGACGATGACGATATCTCCGACCACGGCGACGACGAGGATGACGACGACGATAGCGACACGTCGGGTGCCGGATCCAATAAAGACTCCAGGGATAGCGACAGGTCGCGTGCCGGAGGTGGGTCCAGTAACGACTCCAGGGATGGCTCGAGGGATGGCGACGGCGCGGCGCGCGTTCACACGAAAGCCGCGAAGGCGAAAGCCCATGCCAAAAAGCACTCGAAAGTCATCGACGTGGATGAGCCCAAGGCCAGGAAGGGGCACGATCACGATTCTCACCACGGGGACGGTGATGACGACGATAGCGACTCGTCGGACTCTTAAGCTGCCCCCGTCAAGGCTGGGAACCGAGCCGAAACCTGCAGGGAGCTAGCTCAGGACCTCACTGGGGTCGGCTCCGCCCTCCGTGTATCTCCTGACGATCTCGGCCTGGATCTCGTCCAGGATGTCGTGGATCCGCCTGCGTCGCTCGCTGAGCGTCTTCTCGTGCTCGGCCAGCGATTCGATGATCCCCTTGATCTCGCCCGTCGGTACTTGCGAGAGCCGGGCGAGCGTTTGCTCCCCGACGATCTCCTCCACCCTGCGACGAGGGACGTCGGTGTTACGCGGGATGGAGAAGTCCGGGGCGCGGGAGGGGAGAGGGCCCTCGACCTCCGTGGAGGCGTCCTTGCCCAGGATTTCGGGCAACCTCGATAGCAGATCTCCCTCCTGTTTGCCGGTGCGGCGATCCAGCTCCGCGGTGAGGATGTCTATGCGGGCATGGCACAGCCGCCGCTCGAAGGAGACCTCGTTTTCCGCCTCGCTGCACTCGTTCCGCATCTCGTGCAGGTCGGAAACCGGTCTCTTCGGTAGGTCCACCAGATAGGAGGGGTCCGAGATGCGGTCGAGCAGGCGTCGTTTTACCTCGGTCATTGCCTAGAGAGTATCCGTTCGACGTCCCATCTCAAGCACCCTTCCGGCGCGTAGAGGAGCGGCCCCCGGCTCACAAGAGCCCCAGGATCTCGCGAGCCTGCTCTGGAGTGGCCACATCCCGGCCCCGTTCTCGAGCCAAGGCCGCGACCCTCGCGATCAGCTGCGCATTGGACGCGGCGAGCGAGCCCGGCTCGAAGTAGCGAACGTCCTCGAAACCGGTGCGGACGTGGCCTCCCGCCTCGATCGCCGAGAGCGCGATCGGGACGTGATTTCGCCCGATGCCCGTGGCGCTCCATGTCGCGTCCTCGGGCAGGTGAGACGAGAGAAAGTTCAGCGAATCGTCCCACGCAGGCATCGCACCGGGTACTCCCAGCACGAAGTCGTAGTGACGGTGATGATCTCCCCCATGACCCCGATAGATGTGCTCAGCGTTATTGATCATCCCCGGTTCGAAGATCTCGAACTCAGGCACGATGGCCAGTGAACGCATGCGCTCGTAGAAGCGCGCAACGAGGGGGAGAGGATTACTGAATACTCCATCGCCGAAATTGACCGTCCCGGTGGTGAGAGTCGCCATCTCCGGACGCAGCTCCAGAGGCGCTATGCGCGCGGCTTCGGTATCGGTAATCGCGCCCCCACTCGAGAACTGCACGATCAGATCGGTTCGTGACGCGATCGACTCTTGTGCGGCATGGTACGTGTCGACGTCCATTGTCGGCTTACCCTCTGAATCACGCACGTGAAGGTGGTAGATGGAGCCCCCGGCCTCCGCGCATTCCTCCGCATCTCGACCGATCTCATCCGCGCTGATGGGAAGGTTCGGTTGCTGCTCGCGCGATAGCTCGGCACCGATCGCAGCGACCGTGATGATAAGGGGCTGCATCTCTAGTCCTCTCGGCGGCGGCGCGCTATCACCGGCCGACTAGAGGGTCTAACAGATGGACGCGACAAGCGGAGTGGGGTTGACCGCGGCTCCCCCGCCGGGGTGATACTCGAAGTGCAGATGTGGGGTTCCAGCCGCGTTCCCTGTGTCACCGACTGTAGCGATCTGCTGGCCGGCCGACACGGCCCCACCCGTCACGATGTTCTGCTGATTGTGCATGTACCAGTACTGATTGCCGTCGCTGCCGGAGAGGATCTGCCAGTAACCGGCGGAATCGCCATAGTCCGCCAGCGTGATCGCCCCCGAGACGATCGCGACGACGGGCGCCCCAGAGGCCGCCATCATGTCCACGCCCTGATGGGTGTGGCCGTCGCGCGGCGCTCCCCAGCTGTCGACGAACGAGACCGCGCCGGCGACGGGGCACGCCATCCCATTGGTCGAACCCACCTGGATGGGAGCCGACGGTGCGGCGGTTGCGGGTCCGGCGGGGGCGGGATCGGGGGGGCGGGCCATGATTGCCTTCTTCAACCGTTCGTACTCCGCGGCGACCGAGTCGAATTTGGATTGCAGGTTCTGGTTCTCCTCGGAGAGTCGTTCGGCGTTCTCGCCCAGAGCGACGCGCTCCTTCGACAGCTCCTCGTTGAGAGCTCCGAGCTCCGCCTCGGTACGCGACAGGTCCACGAAGACGCTGGACTGGTCCAGCGATATCTCGGACAGCATCTCCGCCCGAGAGGTCAGATCGGCGAAGTTCTCCGAGGAGAAGAGGGCCTCCACCATGCCGAATCCACCCGAGCGATAGAGCTCGTCAGCTCGCTCGATGACCCTTTCTAGGAGCTTTGCTCGACGAGCGTCCAGGGCCTTGACTCGCACCTCGATGCCGCCGATGCGCTGAGTCACGCGGTCCTTCTCGTCCCGCAGCTCCTCGATCTGCGTGGTGGTCGCGTCAAGCTCGGCCTGGATCGCATCCATCCGAGCCTGGAGATCCTTGAGGGTCTCGTCACCTACCGCTTGCCCCGCCACGAGGGGAATGGTGGCGGCGGCGAGCAGGACTGCGACGGCCCCCGTGCGGATCGCTGTGGTCACGACCGAACGCCCGAAGATTGGTTGCTTCGCCCCCCGGCGGGCGCCGGTCGCTTGAGTTCCCGCGACACGGCGGGCGACGCTAACACAACTAGTCCGTCCGGGCTAGGACCGGGAACCGCTTCGATCTCCACCCATGCCATCCCTCCCGATTCCTCGGCCCCCGTCCGCCCAGGGTGGACCTTGCTCTGCTCGACCCTGCCGTGCTACCCCCAAGCGAGCCGAGCTACACCTATATCGCGCCCTAAGATCAATCTATGAGAGGTGTCGAGGATTACCTCGAGGAGATCAAGCGCCTGGAGGAGGACGGAGAGCGCATCACCGCCACTGTCCTGGCCCGCATTCTCGAGGTGTCCCTGCCGTCGGCCTCCGAGATGCTCAAGCGCCTCGCCGGCGAGGGGTACCTGACGAGGGAGCAGGGCGGTGCGATCCTGCTAACTCCCGAGGGCCGCCGCCTGGCCCACACCATGCTGAGGCGCCATCGGTTGGTGGAGTGTCTGCTGGTGGAGAAGCTCGGTATGGCCTGGCATGAGGTCCACGGCGAGGCCCACAAGATCGAGCACGCTATCTCGGCTCGAGTCGAGGAAGCGCTGGCAAAGGCGCTCGACTACCCGGACTATTGCCCGCACGGACATCCGATCTGTCCGGTGGACCTGCGTGAGCTGAGACGGCTCACCGAGGTCGAGGTCGGGGGGCGCGGCACGGTGGCCCAGATATCCGAGATCAAGGAGGAGGTGCTCCCCTACATGGACCAGATGGGGGTGAGGCCTGGTATCGAGCTGAGGGTGAAGGACGTCGCCCCACTCGAGGGGCCGATCTCGGTGGAGACAGAGGAAGGCGTGAGCTCGATCGGGCGGGAGCTCGCGTCGCTGATCCGAGTCACCACCACCTAACCCCCGGTTTTGAGTGCGAGTGCCGCAAATAACCGCGCTCGTTTGCACAGAGAAGAGTCCGGCACGAAGTGTGATCCGCGCCACAGCCTTTTGCGACGAACAGCCTTTGGCTTGGAAGCATGTTCCGTCCCCAGTCGCCGGACAGGTCCTGTGAGGATTTAGCCGGTCGCCAACACGGAGTCATCGCCAGAGCGCAGGCCCTCGTGGCCGGAGTTACTCCCGGGCAGATTAACTGGAGACTCAGATCGGGGCGGTGGAAGGAGATCCAGCCGGGCGTCTATCTGATCGGCGGGGCGCCCCGCACGAGCAGGGGTGAGCTGATGGCGGCGTGCCTGTGGGGTGGCCCGACTGCAGTTGCCTCTCATCGAGCCGCCGGTGATCTGTGGAGCCTCGCCGGAGTGGAATCCGGATTCATCGAGATTGCCGTCGACAGGTGCCTGCGCTCAGGGAGTGTGATCGTCCACCGGTTGCCCGCTCCACCTCAACGGGTTCTGCATCGCGACTCGATCCCTGTGAGCGATCCCACGACCACGATCTTTCATCTCGCCGCAGTGCTGCCTCCATTCAGATTGGAAGTCGCCCTTGACTGCGCGGTGCGATTGAAGCTGACCCATGTCGGCTTGCTGAACGACCACCTCGACCGAATGGGGCGTAGTGGCCGCAACGGGATCTCGGTCATCAGAAGGCTTCTCGCCGAACGAGACCCCGACGAAGCCCCCACCGCAAGCACTCTCGAAGATCTCCTAGGCCGACTGATCAAGAGATCCGGGCTTCCTAGTCCTGTTCCGCAGTTCAGCGTCTTTGATGAAGAAGGGCGGTTCGTTGCTCGCCCAGACTTCGCCTACCCAGGGGCAAAGGTGGCTGTGGAAGCGCAAAGCTACGCCTTCCATCACGACCGACCGCAGTGGGAGAAGGACCAGAGACGGCTCAATTCTCTCGTCGCTCTTGGATGGCGCGTCATCTACGTGACCGCACGGCAGATGCGGCAGCAGCCGGAACTCGTTGCCGGTCACATCCATTCGACATTGCAGGGAGCCACCGAGCCGGCGTTTTGAGTGCGAATGGCCGCGACTATTCGCTTGAGGCGCACTCAGAACACACGGTCGCGCTCAAAGGCCGAGCGTCTTGCCGATGATCTCCTTCATGATCTCGGAGGTGCCCCCGCCGATGGGGCCGAGGCGCGCATCCCGAAGCGCTCGCTCGGCCGGGAACTCGGTCACGTAGCCGTAGCCGCCGTGGATCTGCACGCACTCGTCCGCGAGGTGAAATGCGACGTCACACGCATAAAGCTTCGCCATCGCGACCTCCTGGATCGGGCTCTCGCCGGAGGTGAACAGTCGAAGAGCGCCATAGCTAAGGGCGCGGGCTGCCTCGATCTTGGTCGCCATGTCGGCGAACCGGTGACGCCAGACCTGGAACTTGCCGACAGGACGGTTGAAGGCGGAGCGTTCGAGCGAGTACGCCTTGGCGACCTCATAGATGCGCTGAGCGCCGGAGACCGCTCCGAGCGCCATCACCAGTCGCTCCCATGCGAAGTTCTTCATGATGGCGCTGAAGCCGCTGCCGATCTCGCCGAGTCGATGCGAGTCGGGGATGCGAACGTCGGCGAACGAAAGCTCGCCTGTCTGCCCCGAGCGCCAGCCGAGCATGGGGATCTTGCGAGCCGAGTAGCCGGGAGCATCGGCCTCGATGACGAACAGGGTGATGCCTTCGTGGCCGGCTTCCGGATCGGTCTTGGCAGCGACCACGACGAAGTCGGCCCACGCCCCGTTCGTGATGAACAGCTTCGAGCCGTTGACCACCCAATCGTCGTCGCCGCGGCGGGCCGAGGTCTTGATGGCGGCCACGTCTGAGCCGGTGTCCGGCTCGGTGACCGCCAGCGCTCCCACGATGGAGCCCTCAACCGCGGGGCGAAGCCATCTGTGGTGCTGATCGGCCGTACCGAAGTTGGCGACGTAGAGCATCGCGAGGTCCTTGTGCGCGCCGAGACACGCAGACACGCCCCCCGATCCGCAGCGAGCAAGTTCCTCCGTCACGACGGCGTCGGCGAGGTAGTCGGGTCCTGAACCGCCCACCTCGGGGCCGAACTTCATCCCCAAGAAGCCGAGCTCTCCCACCCTCCCGAAGACTTCCTTGGGGAAGGACTCGGCGCGCTCCCACTCCTCGGCATGCGGGAGCAACTCCCGCTCCACGAAGGCGCGCACTTCTCTGCGGAGGTCGTCGTGCTCGGGGTGAAAGAGCAGAGGCTTGGGCTCGGTCTTCACAGGCCCTCCATGCGTCCGATCACCTCTCGCATGACCTCGTCGGTCCCACCGCCGATACGGATGAGGCGCGCATCGCGCCACGCGCGCTGGATTGGGAACTCCATCGCGTACCCATAACCACCAAAGATCTGCAACGCTCGGTCGGAGACACTCCACGCGACCTCACCCGTCAGAAGCTTGGCCATCGAGATCTCCCGAACCGGGTACTCGCCGTTGTTCACCTTCCAGGCTGCCATGTAGACGAGCTGTTGCGCGGCCTCGATCTCGGTCGCCATCTCGGCGAGCTTGTGGCGGATGGCCTGATGCTTGCCGATGGGCTTGCCAAACGTCTCGCGCTGCTTCGCATAGGCGAGCGCGACCTCGAACGTGCGCCGGGCACCGGCGATCGTGCCGGCGGCTCCTATGAGCCGCTCGCCCTGAAGCTCCCAGGAGATATTGTAGAAACCCTCACCCTCCTTGCCGAGCAGGGCGTCGTCGGACAAGAACATGTCGGTGAACGAGATCTCCGCGGTGTCGGACGAGTGCATCCCGAGCTTGTCGAGCGTGCGGGAGACCTCGTAGCCGGATGTATCGGTATCGACCACGAATAAAGAGATGCCCTGGTGGCCGGCATCGCGATCGGTCTTGGCGACGAGAGTCATGGCGTTGGCCCGGCGGCCGTTGGTGATGAAGATCTTGCGGCCGTTGACGATCCAGCCGCCGTCCACCTTTTTGGCGGTGGTCTCGATGTTCGCGACGTCGGAACCGGCGTTCGGCTCCGTGATGCCGAGACAGAAGATCTTCTCGCCGTTGATCGCCGGGACGAGGTAACGGCGCTTCTGTTCCTCGGTACCGAACTTGAACAAGGGCGGCACAGCCATGTCGGTCTGGACTGCGACCGCCATCGCGACGCCGCCCGAGTTGCAACGGACCATCTCCTCGGCCAAGACGATGTTGCACAGATAATCCCCGCCGCCGCCCCCGTATTCCTCGGGGTACGCGAGCCCGAGATATCCGAGCTCCCCCATGCGGGAGAAGACGTGATCGGGGAAGTCCTTATTGGCTTCCCACTCGGAGGCGTGGGGAGCCAGCTCGGTCTCGACGAACGAGCGGATCGACTTGCGCAGGAGCTCGTGCTCCTCGGTGAAGGGCCACTTGACCATGCACGCAAAGCGTATGCCCACTAAAGGACGAGGGTTGGCATCATTGACGTGATGAGATCGCTCGCGATCAAGGCGCTCGTGCTGACGGCAACCGGGATCGCGCTCTCGGCCTGCGGCGCCCGGGTGGAGCCCACGCGCTCGGAGGGAACGAGCACCGGGGCAGGAGGTGAGCGCCAGGAGCGCTCTTCGAATCCGGCGCCCGACTTCACGGTCGAGACGTTCGACGGTCAGTCGTTCACGCTGTCAGAACAACGCGGCACACCTGTGGTGCTGAATTTCTGGGAGTCTTGGTGACCGCAGTGCCAGGCGGAGCAACCGCACCTCAACCAGTTGGCTGAGGAGTACGAGGGGAAGATCGCCTTCATCGGCGTGTCGAATAACGATACGGTGGCGGCCGGGAAGGACTATGTGGAGACATTCGACGTCCCTTATCCGATGGCGCACGCGCCCGAGGTGTGGGACCTCTTCGAGTTCCCTTTCCGCCCAACGACCATAGTGATCGACGCCGAAGGCAACATCGCCTCACGCACGGACGGGGAAATCTCCTACGACCTGCTGAAAAAGGACATCGAAGCCGTCTTGTGACCATCGCCCACCCCCGGTTCCTTACTCCATGATGTCTCTGGAACCAACGTGCCTCGAGCGGCTTGGTCGTTCGAGCCATGGGCGTCGAGGTGCCGACGCGCTAGCGTTGTCGCGTGAGCCAACCCCTAATACATGGCGCGCTAGAGGTCATCTCGTTCCTCGTTGGGACCTGGTGGGGAGAGGGAAAGGGCGAGTACCCAACGATCGATCCGTTCACGTATGAAGAGGAGATCCGTTTCTGGCACGACGGCCGCCCCTTTCTGTTCTACGAGCAGCGGAACTGGAATTCCGAATCCAAGGCCCCCATGCACTCCGAGTCGGGGTTCTGGCGACCTCGAGAAGACGGGGCGATCGAGGTGGTCCTGGCGCACGGGTTCGGTGTCGCGGAGATCGAGGAGGGACACGTCCACGGACGACGCTTCGAGCTCCGCAGCAGGTCGCTGGCCTCAACCAGCACTGCCAAGGTCATCCGGGAGGTGACCCGCACGTACGAGGTCGATGGCGATGTGCTCACCTACCAGATGGCAATGGCCTACGGCGACACGCCGCTCAATCACCATCTCCGGGCCGAGCTTCGCCGAACCTGACCGATTCCGGCGTTGGGTAAGTACTGCGGTCCGTATGGGCCAACGTGGTACTCACTCGATGTCGGGCCTACTGCAAGGGGTCAGCCATCGATCGTCTCGGCCGCCTGCATACCGACGCAAGCGGCACCGACCTCCAGGACCAGAAGGAACAGGGCCCTCCATTTCGGAAGCGCACCCCAGGCGCTGAGCGTTCCCAGCGCATCCGAGGCGTCGGCGACCGCCCCCGCCTCGAGCCAGCCCCGGACCCCACCTCCTTGCTCCATCGCCTTGAGGATGCCGAGCCCGATCGCCACGTCGCGGCCTCCGAGGCCGCGCGTCGCCATGTGGCTCAAGGTCCCCTCTGCCGCGTCGCCCACCCACATCCGCTCGAACCGGCGCGGCGCCAGGAGCGCGAAACCACCAAGGAGCATGCGACCCCATGCGAGTAGCCGCGCAACGTCTTCGTCCGTGAACTCTTCACTCACCGAGCGCCCTCCTTGCTAGTTGTCTGTCGTGCTCCCATGCGAAGTCCAGATCGTCGAGCTCCTTCTTGCCCACCCAACGCACATCCGCTACATCAGAGGCCGCGGAAGGCTCTCCGGAGACATGTCGAGCCTTGAAGCCGATCGCGAGAACGTAGTCACCTTCGCCTCCGTACTCGTGGGGGACGATCTGCAAACAGTCCTCCATCGAGACGTCGATCTCGAGTCCCGTCTCCTCCCTCACCTCTCGCTTCACTCCGGCGACCGGCTCCTCTCCCGCCTGAAGGAACCCGCCGGGCAAGTCGAACTTCCCCTTATGCGGCTCGACTCCCCGAACGGCAAGGAGCACGCGGCCGTCCCTGACGATGGCCGCGCCGGCGGTGGGGGCCGAGTTGCGATACCAGGTTCGGCCACAGTTTGGGCATCTTGCTCCATCTTCGGACGGATCTGGGTTTTCGAGCTTCGTCGCGCAGGCAGGGCAGAAGACGAAGGGCTTCATTTATCGCGCGAGGGCATCGCCCGCCTGCCAGTCTCGGCCTCCTCGTAGCGGGCGAGGGCGAACAGCAAGTCCGAGACACGGTTCAAGTAGCGAAGCAGCTCCGGATCGGGGATAAGACCGGCTCGGTCCATGGCAACGGCCTGCCTCTCCGCCCTTCGTAAGGTCGAGCGGGCGAGGTCGAGCGCCGCGGAGCCCGCCGTCTCGCCGGGCAGGATGAACTCCTGGGGCAGCGGATGCTCCTCGAGGAGGGCGTCGATGTCGGCTTCTGCCCGGGCGGTCATCGAGGGAGTCACTCTGGAGACACCTTCCTGCAGCTTGTGCTGATTGGCATCGGAGGTAGCGAGCTGAGCGCCGGCGACGAACATCTCTCGCTGGACCCGGACGACTATCTCCTCGACGCGGGGCTTGAGACCGGCAGCTCGAGCGATGCCCAGGGCGGAGACCGCCTCGTCGAGGGTGCCGTAGACCTCGGTTCGGGGATCGTCTTTGTGCACCCGGCCCCCGAACAGGAGCCCGGTCGTGCCGTCATCGCCCTTCTTCGTGTAGATCTTGGGCATCGAGTCACACTAAACCGGGCACCCAGGGGGGCAGGCTGGACGTTTCGGCGACCCCCCTTCAGCCGATTACGCTTGGTCTATATGCTTCCGACGGTCGTAGTAAATGACCCGCACTCAAGGAGGAGTCAATTGCGCAGCAGGTACTTGACGTTGTTCTCGCTTATCGCCGCGGTGATGCTCGTTGCGGCCGGATGTGGAGGCAGAGACGATGACACCACCACCGGCGGCGGCGACGGCGGAGCGGCGGCGAGCGACGTCCAGGTCGGTCTCTCGCTCGACATCGGAGGTCTCGGGGATCAGTCCTTCAACGACGCCGCGAACGCCGGCTTGCAGCAGGCCACGGGCGAAGGGCTCGTTTCGGAGGACAACACCCAGATCAACGAGGCGAACGCGTCCGGCTCGAACCGCGGTGAGAACGTCGAGCTCCTGGCCGAGGAGGGCTTCGACCTCGTCGTAGCTAACGGTTTCGCCTTCTCGCCGGACATCGACGAGCTGGCGCCACAGTTCCCGGACGTCTTCTTCGCCGTGACGGACGGCTTCGCCGCAGAGGCGGACAACGTCACGAACATGGCCTTCAAAGAGCACGAGGGCTCGTTCCTCATGGGCGTGGCGGCGGCCATGAAGTCGGAGGCGGGAACGATCGGATTCCTCGGTGGACAAGAGGGCACGGGACTAATCGAGCGGTTCCAAGCCGGATACGAGGCCGGAGCCCAGGCCGTGGACCCGAACATCGAGATCCTCGTCGAGTACATCGGCGACGACGTGACCGCGTTCAACGAGCCGACCAAGGGCGAGGCCCTGTCGAACAAGATGTTCGACGCAGGTGCCGACATCGTGTATCACGCAGCCGGCGCATCGGGAGCGGGCCTCTTCAAGGCCGCCGTCGAGCAGGACGCGCTCGCCATCGGCGTCGACCAGGACCAGTCGCTGACCGCCAGCCCGGAGCAGCAGGCGGTCATCCTGACCTCGATGCTGAAGCGAGTCGACACCGCCGTCTTCAACGTCATCCAGCAGGTCACCGAAGACGACTTCCAGTCCGGGGGCATCGTGCTGGGCCTGGCCGAAGAGGGCGTGGACTACGCGGTGAACGAGTTCAACGACACCGACGAGCTCCTCTCCCAGGACATCCAGGCGGAGATCGACAAGTACAAGGAGCAGATCATCAACGGAGAGATAACGGTTCCGGACGCTCCCGAGGGTTGATGGCCAAGGCAGAATCGAAGGACCAAGAGACGGGGCGCTCCGGCGCCCCGCTCGTCTCTCTCGAGGGGATCACCAAGCGATTCCCAGGCGTAGTCGCGAACGACTCGGTCGATCTGACTCTGCGCGTGGGCGAGATCCACGCGCTCATCGGTGAGAACGGGGCCGGGAAGTCAACCCTCATGCGGGTTCTCTACGGAATGTACCCACAGGACGAGGGACGGATCGTGGTACGAGGAGACGAGGCGCACATCCACTCGCCGCGGGACGCGATCGCCCTCGGGATCGGCATGGTCCACCAGCATTTCGTCCTCGTCGATCGGTTCACGGTTTCAGAGAACATCATCCTGGGTGCGGAGGACGGTGTCCTCGTCGACTACCAGGGTGCGCGGCGCAGGATCGAGCAGCTCGCCAAGAGCTATGGCTTCGCGGTTGACCCCGATGCCCTCGTCGAGGAGCTATCAGTGGGTGAGGAGCAGCGCGTCGAGATCCTCAAGCCCCTGTATCGGGGAGTCGACCTTCTTATCCTCGACGAGCCGACCGCGGTGCTGACCCCGCCCGAAGCGCAAGAGCTGTTCGCAAACCTGCGCATGCTGAAGCATGCCGGTAAGTCCGTCGTCTTCATCAGCCACAAGCTCGACGAGGTCATCGACATCGCCGATCGCATCACGGTACTTCGGCGCGGCCGTGTGGTCGGAGAGGCTGCCCCGGCAGACACGAGCAAGGAGGAGCTCGCCGAGATGATGGTCGGCCGGCCCGTACTGTTCCGTCTCGAGAAGCCTCAGATCCAGTTCGCGGACCCCGTGTTGAAGATCGACGAGCTCAACGTCGCGGGCCACCTCCACGACGTCTCGCTCGAGGTCAGGTCGGGCGAGATCCTTGGGGTCGCAGGGGTCGAGGGCAACGGCCAGCTGGAGCTCGCCGAAGCAGTGATCGGATTGCGCAAGCCGGATTCCGGTCGCGTACTGGTCGACGGGAGGGACCTCGCCGGTCTCTCCGTCGCGGAGATCAGGCGCCGGGGCGTGGCGTACGTTCCGGAGGACCGGCACGATCGCGGCCTCGTGCTAAGCATGAGCCTGTGGGAGAACTCGGTTCTCGGGCGACAGACCAAACGGGAGTACTCCAGTCGCTGGGGCATCCTGGCCATCCGAAAGATCAAGGAGCTCGCCTCTCGTCTCGTGGAGCGATTCGATGTACGCACACGCGGCATCAAAGGGAACGCTTCAACTCTCTCCGGGGGCAATCAACAGAAGCTGATACTGGCGCGCGAGCTGCAGGACGACCCAAAGCTGCTCCTGGCTCACCAGCCGACTCGTGGCCTCGACGTCGGCGCGATCGAGTTCGTATGGAAGCAGATCCTCCAGCAAAAGGGTCGCGGCCGAGCGGTCCTGCTCATATCGGCGGAGCTCGACGAGATCTACGCCCTGTCCGACCGCATCCTCACGATCTACGAGGGTCGCGTAACCGGTGAGTACGGGCCCGATGCGCCCCCGGAAGAGCTCGGTATCGGCATGACGGGGAAGCGCAAGGTGGCGGCGGCGAGCGGAGGTAGTGGGTAGATGGCGGCGAGCGCCGAAGCCGTGCGCCCCCCGAGAGCGCGGCCCCCATGGATCGAATTCCTTCTTGGACAGTCGCTCGCACTGGTCGGGGCATTCGCCTTCGCAGGGCTCGTGGGGAGTCTCATCATCATCGGCTACGGGGAGAACCCACTCGAGATCTACAACACCATCTGGATCTACTCGACCTCGGAGGTCTCCGACATCGCGCGCGTCCTCGAGACGGCGACGCCT
>JBOGXB010000041.1:0-19112 GCA_050694215.1 Actinomycetota bacterium | reverse complement strand
GGCTGGTCCATGCGCCGCCACCAGCTCACCGAGCTCGTGACCTCGGCGCTTGGAATGGCGATCACCCACAGGACGCCCCGGCCGGGTCTCATCCATCACTCGGATCAGGGCTCCCAATACACCTCGACGGCGCTGCGACAGCAGAGCGCCCAGGCTGGCATCGCCCTGTCGATGGGCCGCCGCGGCGACGCCTATGACAACGCCCTCGTCGAGAGCTTCTTCGCCACTCTCGAGTGCGAGCTCATCGATCGTCGCCGCTTTGCCGGCAAGGAAGACGCCGAGCTCGAGGTCTTTCGGTTCATCGAGGCCTTCTACAACCGGCGGCGGCGACATTCCTCGCTTGACTACCTAAGCCCGGCCGACTACGAAAGGAGGCACCGCGACCACCAGTCGATGAACCAGTTGGCAGGTGTCCACTAAAGCGGGTCAACTTCATGTTGCACGGCAAGCACGGCATGCACGGCATGCACGGCATTTTCGGTCCCCACAATGGTTCGTGACGCGCGGGGCCTGTATGGCAATTGGGTCGTGAGCGGTGGCAATGCGACATCGCCGCGACCTGCCGTCCCATCCTCGAAAAAATTGAGTCAGGAACTCGATTCCTTCGAGGATTTGACCTTGCGTGAGCCGGCCTTTCGGGGGCGATGAGAGCGGTAGAGGTCGGGCAGTCCGGCCTCCTGGCTCGAGGGACAGAGCGGCTCGACCGAACAGTCCTCACAACGAGGCCTCTTCGCGTCGCAGGTCCGACGGCCGTGCGCGATGAAGAGGTCGGTGACGACCGCCCGGTCCTCCTTGGGCACCAGCTCCAGAAGGTCGCGCTCGATCCTGTCGGCTTCCTTGGATCCGTGATCCGTCAGCCCGAGGCGGACGGCGACGCGGCCTACGTGCGTGTCGACGGCTATGCCTGCGTCCGGGTCCTTGCCGGCCTCCTCCGGGAAGGAGTTGGCTTGAACGATGTTCGCGGTCTTGCGCGCGACCCCCGGGAGCGTGATCAGCTCGGCGATGGTCCGGGGGACCTCGCCACCGTAATCATCGATCAGCTTCTGGCTCAAGCCTCGCAGGGCCCTCGTCTTCTGCCGGAAGAAGCCGGTCGACTGGATGTCCTTCTGAAGCTCCTCCTCGGGCACCTTCAGGTAGTCCTCCGGGGAGCGGTACTTGCGGAACAGCTCCTTGGTGACGAGGTTGACCCCGGTGTCCGTGGACTGGGCAGAGAGGATCGTCGCCACCACACACTCGAGAGGGGTCGAGAACTCCAGGGCGATGCCTGCGTCGGGATAGGCCTGCCTCAGCTCGCGCAAAAGGGGACCTATACGCGCCGTCGCGGGAGCCGTGCGGTCGTCTGGCACGGCAGGAGGATATCGGTTAGGCTTCACAAACGAACGGTCGTTCGGCAGCGATTCGGATCGGGAGGATCGCCCATGGCCACGGTGGCCGAGAGGATGCGGAGCCCTCGTCGCGCGGAGCTGATCCGGGCCGCGGCGCGGCTCTTCTCCGAGCGCGGCTATCACGGCACCTCGATGCAGCATCTCGCCGACGCGCTCGGTCTGCAGCGGGGGTCCCTCTACGCGCACATCGGATCCAAGCAGGACCTCCTCTTCGACGTCGTGGAGGAGGGGGCGGAGCGCTTCCTCACGCGCGGCGAGGAAGCGGTGGCCCTCGAGGCCTCGGCGGCCGAGAGGCTTCGGGCCCTGCTCGTCGGGCACGTCGAGACCGCGGCCCAGCACCTCGAGGCGGCCACCGTCTTCCTGAACGAATGGCGCTATCTGTCTCCGCAGCCGAGGGCCGAGATCAAGGCTAAGCGCGACGCTTACGAAGCCATGCTCGTTCGGATCATCGAGGACGGGATAGCCCGCGGCGACTTCCGGCCGGACGCGGACGTGCGCTTCGCAACGCTACTGACCCTCTCTGCCGGCAACTGGACCTACGCTTGGTACAGACCCGGCGGAGACATGACTCCACGCGATATCGGAGAGAGATTCGCGGAGCTGATCATCAAGGGATTGGAGGCCTGAAGTGACCTACGAGGAGGAGCTCTCTCGATTCAAGGAGCATGTCGAGGACGGTGGAAAGGTCGAAGCCAACGACTGGATGCCCGACGACTACCGCCAGGGTGTGCTGAAGTTCATCGAGATGCACGCCAACTCCGAGATCATGGGGGCGATCCCGGAGAGAGAGCAGATCCCACGCGCTCCCTCGCTCAGGCGGAAGATGTCTCTAACCGCCAAGGTTCAGGACGAGGTCGGGCACTCGCAGCTCCTGTACCGCATCGCCGAGGACCTGGGAAAGAGCCGCGAGGCGATGTACTCGGACCTCATCAACGGGCGATCCAAGTTCCACAACGTGTTCCACTACCCCACGAAGCACTGGGGAGATGTGGCGATCATCGGATGGCTGATCGACGGCGCCGCCCTCGTGACCCAAGCTGCGCTGCTCGAATCCTCGTACGCTCCCTACACGCGCGTGCTCAAACGCATATGCGCTGAGGAGCAGCTGCATCTCCGTCACGGCGAGGACATAACCCTCGAGCTGTCGTCGGGCACCGACCGTCAGCGGGAGATGTTTCAGGAGGCCCTCACCCGGTGGTGGTTGCCGATAATCCACTTCTTCGGTCCAAAGACGAACGTGCAGAAAGACCTCTTGCTGCATTGGAAGGTCAAGACCCGGACGAACGAGGACCTCCGCCAAGAGTTCCTGGATCGCTACGTGCCGAAGATCGTCGAGCTTGGTTACACGTTCCCCACTCCGGTCCCTTACCGCGACGAGGATTCTGGCCACTGGCTGGTCAGGGACGAGGACATCGACTGGGCGCCGCTGGACGCGATCAAGCGCAACGAGGGTCCGGAGACGGCCCGGAGGCTGGGGCTCCGCAAGCAGATCTACGATTCGCATCGCTGGGTGCGCGAGGCGCTTTCCGAACCTGCCATCCAGGCGGCGTAGCCCATGGACGTGTACGAGGTCTTCCGTCGCGTCGGTCACAAGGAGCCGTTTGAACACTGCGGCACCGTGACGGCCTCCGATCCAGACCTCGCGCTCCTCATGGCCAAGGAGTGCTTCGTGCGGCGACGCGAGGGCCAGCATCTGTGGGTGGTGCGGCGAGCGGACGTCCACTCTTTCAAGGACGAATCGTTGCTGGAGATCGCGGCCGACAAGTCCTATCGGTTCGCCTCGGCCTACAGAGAGGTGGTTCAGAAGCGCGAGAAGGCAAGGCAGCGTGCGAGGGAGGCCGCCGGATCATGAGCGACTCACTCGTCTCGTTGGTGACCGCCCTCGCGGACGACGAGCTGATTCTCGGCCACCGTCACTCCGAATGGACGGGCTTCGCGCCTCACCTCGAGGAGGACGTCGCCTTCTCCTCGATAGCCCAGGACGAGATCGGCCATGCGGCGGCCTATTACGCGCTGGCAGCCTCCGTGACGGAGGACGATGCGGACCGGCTCGCGCTCGGTCGTGAGAAATCCGAGTACCACAACGCGATCATCTGCGAGCGTGCCAACCGCGATTGGGCTTACACCCTCGCGCGCCACTGGCTCTACGACAATGCCGACGAGGTAAGGCTCGAAGCACTGGCCGATACCGCCCATGCGGATCTGGGGGCTCTCGTCAACAAGATGAGGCGCGAGGAGCGCTACCACTTGATGCACGCAGATCTGTGGATGAAGCGCGTGACCCGCGGCCCGGTCGAGGGTCGAACGAAGCTGGTCGACGCAATCGCTCAGGCCTGGCCCGAGGCTGTCGACGTGTTCGAGCCCATCGAGCTGGAAGAGGAGGCCGTCAAGGAAGGATGGCTCCCCACGCCGTCGAGCGAGCTAAGGCAGCGGTTCATCGACCGCGCCACCGCGGCCCTCGACGACCTCGGGCTGCCGACCCACATCCATTCCCACGCGACCGACGGTGCGGAGTTCGTCGCCTCGTCCTCCGGCGATCTGATCGCCTCGGAGGATTCCGGTGTACACCTCGATCGCGACGAGCGAGAGGGCGGTGGCCGAAGGGGACGTCGGAGCCACGATTTCGACGCCCTGTGGGAGGACATGACGGCGATGTTCAGGACCGAGCCGGGAGCCAGCTGGTGACATCTATGGCAACTATCGAGAGCGACGTATGGGAGGCGCTGCGGAGCGTCATGGATCCCGAGATCCCGGCAGTCTCGGTCGTCGAGATGGGAATGATCAAGCAGGTTTCCGCCGACGGCCACAAGGTGCGGGTCGTCGTGCTTCCCACGTTCACGGGCTGTCCCGCCATCTCGGTCATTCTCGACGAGGTGCGGAACGCAGCCGCATCGGTTCCGCTGGTCGAGGAAGCGGTGGCCGAGACCTCGTTCAGCCCACCGTGGACCACCGATCGAATCACCGAGAAGGGCCGGCGCCAGCTCAAGGAATTCGGCCTCGCTCCACCCAGCGGCAATGGACCTGTGCTGATCACGCAGATCGGGCTCCCGGATTCTGCCGTGTGCCCGTTCTGCGGCAGCCGCAACACGCGCAACGAGAATCCGTTCGGTCCTACGCCCTGCCGGGCTCTCTACTACTGCCAGAGCTGCCGGAATCCGTTTGAGCAGTTCAAGGAGGTTTGACCAACCGGAGCCAGCGCGTTAGACGGCCCGCAGCAGCGTCCGGTTCCCGACCACCGTCTCGATGAAGAGCTCGACCAGCCGCGGGTCGAACTGCCTCCCCGCGCTTTCCTTCAAACGACGCACCGCTTCCTCAGCCGGAAGGCGAACGCGATACGGACGGTCCGTTGTCATCGCGTCGAAGGCATCCACGACCAAGATGATGCGCGACTCGATCGGGATATCCGCGCCTACCAGTCCGTCCGGATAGCCGCTTCCGTCGAAATGCTCGTGACAGTGGCGAATGATAGGCCTCACGTCGGCCAGGCGATCGATTGGAGCGAGGATCCGCTCGCCGAGCTCGGGGTGCGTCCTGATGATCGCCCACTCCTCGTCGTCAAGTGGGCCGGGCTTCGTGAGGATCCTCGAGGGGATCCCGATCTTCCCGATGTCGTGGAAGAGGCCGCCGAGCTCCAGCCTCTTGAGGTCCTTCCCCGAGATGCCCATTGCGCTGCCGACCTCTATGCACATGTCGGTGATCGATCGAGCGTGTGTCGAGATGTACTCGTCCTTGGCCTCCAGGGCGTTCGCGAGCGCCTCCACGGTCTCGAAGAACGTGCGCTCGAGACTCTCGAAGCTGCTTGCGTTCATGATCGCCAGCTTCGACTGTGTCGCGATACCCGCCAGCAGCCTGATCTTTCGCTCGGAGAACACGTAGTCGCCGAGGGCCGGGGCCACCGCCGTGATCGCCCCGAGCCGTCCCTCGAACTCCACCGGTGCGACCGCATACAGCGGGTCGTCTGAGATCGCTTCCGCTCCCTCCACGTACGGCAAGTCTTCGGGGCGAAGCACGAAGGGGTCCGAGCCTCTGAGGAGCTTGCGGGCTATGTCGTCCGGGATACGGATCCTCGCCATTCCCTCGCGTTGATGCCCCGAGTAGCCCCACTGAGCCTCGGGTAGGAGGTCACCGGTCTCGGGTTCCTGCAGCCACACGAGCGTCTTGGGCGAACCCAGAATGCGGGCAGACAGCTCGACAGTCTTGTTCAACACATCATCCAAGCCTTGCGCAAGGGCGAGCTCGCGCCCGAACTCGAGCAATGCATTCGCAATCTCGGCGCTCTCCTTCTCATCCTTGTAGAGACGAGACTTCTGCATCGCGACGGAGGCTTGGTAGGAAAGGCCCGCCACCAGCCGCAACTGTTCCTCACCGAACCGGCCGGCCGAGCCCTCGGGATTGCGGACCGTTATCCATCCTCGCACCCCGTGGCCGGTATCCAGCGGCGCGATCGCCAGCGTCCGGGATGCCACGGTCGCGGGCGTCGGGAAGTATTCGTCCTGCTCCTCGGGCGTGAGCTGCAGGGGCGACGTCCTGCCTGCGATGAGCCGGTCGCCGTCCTCCGGCCGCACGCGCTCCCTCACTACGACCTCCACCGTGGGGTCGCCGACGTAGCCGAAGTGGGCCGCGCAGTGGTAATCGTTGCTTCGCTCCTGCTGTAGCCACAGTGACGCCTGTTTGCTGCTCAGGAGTCTCGCCGCCGTGCGAACCGTCTGGTCTCCTATGGCGTGGAACGACTGCGTCTTCGAGACCATGTCGGCGAAGTCCAACAACGCCTTCAGGTTGTCCGCCTCACGCTTTTGTGCTTCGTAAAGACGGGCGTTCTCCAAGGCCACCGACGCATGTCCGGCCAGCACCTCGAGCAAGCGCACATCGTCCTCGTCGAACTGACCGATGCCGAGCTTCGAGATCGTCACGACTCCGATCACCTTCGAGCCATAGGAGAGCGGGACGGCGACCATGGATTCCTCGATGTCGTCGGTGCCGGGGATGGTCACGCCGAAATCGCATTCGAGCGCGTTGGCGATCAGCAGTGAGCGTCCCGTCTCTGCAGTGCGTCCGGTGATGCCCTCGCCGAACTCAGTCGTCAAGGAATCCGCCGTGTCGTCCTCGTAGGCCTCCATCTCTCCCCTAAAGGCGATGGGAAGCAACGTCGTGCCTTCAGCGACGTACACGCGACAGCTGTGGTAGTCGATCAGCGTGCGCAACTCGTTGGCGATGGTCGCAGCGATTTGCCGTACGTCGTTCATGCGGTTGAGCTTCCCGGCAAGGCTTTGCAGCATTTTGAGATGAGCGATCGAGCGCACGTCTCTGTCCGACGCCGAGGCGGCCTGCGAACCGTGCTCCGGCTCGTCGGAGTCCTCGAACAGCACCACTCGGTCCTTACCCCTGGATTTTGCCGTGAGCATCGCCGCGTCCGCGCAGGCGACGAGCTCACGCGGGTTCATCGCGTGCTCGGGCCCCTGCGCGACGCCGACCGACACCGTCACTCGGTGGATGTGCTCGAGCTCGAGCTCCGCGAGCCGGCCGGACAGCCTGCCCGCGAGCCCCAGCGCGTCACCTGCATCGCATGAGGGAAGGATCACTGCAAACTCCTCACCCCCTATGCGGCAAGGAAGGTCAGAACCGCGCACCGTTTCGCGCACGCAGTCCGCGATGGCGACCAGCACCTGGTCCCCGGCCGAATGGCCGTGGACGTCGTTAACCCTCTTGAAGTCGTCTATGTCGAACATCAACAGGGCGACGGAGTCGCGCGCGCGGTTGGCTCGCGTAAGCTCCGCCCTGAGCCTCTCCTGGAACGCACGGTGGTTGTAGAGGCCGGTGAGCGGGTCGGTCTGGGCCTGCCGCTCGAGAATGGCCCGTATCTGGATGTTGTCTATAGCCAGGGCTGCCGCGTCGCCGAATCGCTGGGCGAGCTCGAACTCGGCCTCGCTGAAATGGGTCTCCCGACCTTCGCCCAGGCGATAGACGTTGAGACATCCCTTGACTCGATCGCGGGCAATGAGCGGCACGATGATGAGCGATTCAGGCTCCATCGGGGTCCCGGGCACGACGGCGACGCGAGGATCGTCATGAGCGTCGTTGGCAAGGAGTGGCTCTCGGTGCTCCGCCGCCCAGCCGGTGAGGCCCTCCCCGAAGAGCACGGAGTCGTTCATGATCTCCTCCGCCCACTGGTCCCGTGCGAGGACGGGGATGAGATGCTGTTGCGCCTCATCGGACTGGTAGATCGTCAGTGTGTCGTACGGAACGATCTCGGAGAGCGTTCCGGCGATGCGGTCCAGCACGGAATCGAGACTGAGCTCGGAAAGAACGAGCCGGTACATGTCCGCGAGGCGCCGATACGAGCCCAGGTGAGTCTCGCCCGCATCCCCGAGCTCTGCATCCGCCGGCACAAGGCCTCCAATGTAGTCGCCCCGTGATTCAAGAGTGGATATCGGCCGGGCGGTGAAGGTTCTTTAAGAGTAGGAAGTCATACTTTATCCAGATATACCCGGTTTGGGAATATCTCGTTTTCGGTTTCACGCGGACACGGTATGCCGGTACCGACCCGTGGTGTAAGCAAAGTGGCGACCGACAACAGGACGAAGGGAGTTTCGATCGATGGAGGTCACCGACGAAGCCGTTGAACTACTCCGAAGGTCACTGGCCCTCGCCGGGATCGATCCCTCCTCTGGAGGGGCGAGGCTGCGCGGATCGCGCGCCCTCGGTGGAGGCTACGACGTCCAGGTCGAGCTCGCGGAGGGGCCTCTCGAAGATGAGGAGGTGATGGAGGCGTCGGGCGTCCGCTTGTTCGTCGATCCGGAGGTGCCGAAGTCGATCCCCAACCCCGTCATCGCCGTCGACCCTCAGCACGACACGATAGTCATCCGGCCCTCCGAGCCTGCCCCTCCTACTTGAGGTTCACCCAGACGGACTTGTTCTCCGTGTAGGCCTCCAGTGAGTGCCGGCCCAGCTCGCGCCCGAACCCCGACTGCTTGTAGCCGCCGAACGACACGGCCGGATCGAAGAGACCGGTGGTGTTCACCCATACCGTTCCCGCCTTGATCCCCCGGGCGACCCGGTGTGCCTTGGTGAGGTCGTTCGTCCACACCGCTGCGGCCAGGCCGTAGATCGTGTCGTTCGCGATCGCAATCGCTTCATCGACGTCGCCAACCTCGATGACGGCCGCGACGGGTCCGAAGATCTCTTCCTGAGCGATGCGCATGTCGTTCCGCACCCCCGCGAACACCGTGGGCTGGACGAAGAAGCCGTCTCCGAGATCCGCTGCGCGCTCGCCACCGGCGACGACCTCGGCCCCCTCAGACCTCCCTATCTCTATGTACCCGGTCACTTTGTCGAGCTGCTCCTGAGAGACAACCGGTCCCATACCGGTGTCTTCTTCGAGCGGGTTCCCGAGCTTCATCGAGTTCGTCGCCTCGACGAGCGAAGTCACGAACTCGTCGTGGATCGATTTCTCGACCAGGATCCGGGTCCCCGCCGTGCACACCTGTCCCGAGTTCAGGAAGACACCCATCATCGAGCCCCTCGAGGCGCGTTTCATGTTCGCGTCGGCGAATACGATGTTGGGCGACTTACCCCCGAGCTCGAGCGTCACCCGCTTCAGGTTCCCCTCGGATGAGTGCAGGATCTTGCGTCCCACCTCCGTCGATCCGGTAAATGCGATCTTGTCGACGTCGTAGTGCTGAGCGAGGGCCTGCCCCGCCTCCTCCCCGAATCCCGTGACGACGTTGACCGCTCCTTCCGGCACGCCCGCCTCCACACAGAGCTCCGCCAGCCGGAGCGCCGTAAGTGGTGTCTGTTCGGCCGGCTTGAGCACCACTGTGTTGCCGAAAGCGAGCGCCGGCGCGACCTTCCAGGCCGCCATGACCAGAGGGAAGTTCCACGGGATGATCCCCCCACAGACCCCGACGGGCTCGCGCAGCGAGTAGATGAACATGCTCTCGTCCGAGGGATTGGTCTCGCCGTAGATCTTCGTCGGCCATCCGGAGTAGTAGCGGAACACCTCGCCGGCGGACCACATCTCTCCCGACGCGAGCGACACCGGCTTGCCCGAGTCCAGCGCCTCGAGCTGGGCGAGCTCTGAGATGTTGCGTTTGATGAGCTCTCCGACCTTGAAGAGGATCTCGCTCCTCTTGCCCGGCCTGAGCCCCGACCACCTCTGGTCGTCGAATGCCTCGCGGGCGGCGGCGACGGCGGCGTCCACCTCCGTCGGGCCGCCTCGGGGCACCTGCGTCAGCGCCTTCCCCGTGGCGGGATCGATGACGTCGAAGGTGTCTCCTGAGTCGGCCTCGGCTCCCCGTCCGCCGATCATCATCTTCGGAGACCCCTCCAGGAACTTGGTCACCTCGGGGATCAACCCAACGGACATCTATCTCGCCTCCTGGGATCAGATGGATAGGACGAGACTAAACGCCCTGCCTGCGAGCTATCTCGACAGGGCAGATGCGTAGGTGCCCAGCAGGCGCGTGAACGTCGAATGCTCGCTTACCTCCGCGAGCGCGGCGACCATCTCGGGGGCATCGGCCGGCACTTCGACGTCGGCGTAGAAGACGTACTCCCAGGGGCGCCCCGCCCGTGGGCGCGATTCGAGCTTCGACAGGTTGAGGTGGCGTTCGGCGAACGCTCCCAAGCAGCGATAGAGCGACCCTGCGACGTGGCCCACCCCGAAGACCAGCGACGACTTGTCCGGCTCGTTCAAGGGATGGGGGTCGCGCGACAGCGCACCAAACCGAGTGTGGTTGTCGGGGTAGTTCTGGATGCGCTCCGCAAGGACCTCCAACCCGTACAACTCCGCTGCCCGGCGCGACGCGATCGCAGCGGTGCCCTCGAGCTTCTCGTCGACGATCCTGCGCGCCGCGCCGGCAGTGTCGTACTCGGCGCGTATCGATACACCGAGGGCATTGAGGAATTCCTCGCTCTGGGCCACGGCCTGAGGATGAGAGACAACCTCGCGCAGCTCGTCCAGAGGGGTCCCCGGCAACGCGATCAGACAGTGGTCTACGCGCACCACGGTCTCACCGACGAGGTGCAGACCGTGCTTTAGCAAGAGATCGTAGGTCTCGTTGATGCTCCCAGCTTGCGAGTTGTCCAGTGGAACGAGACCGTAATCCGCACGGCCAACCTCGATCGTCTCGAAGACCTTGCGTACGGTTGCCAGTGGGAGATGCTGTGAGTGAGGGAAGAGGGTGAGGACCCCTTCCTCCGAATAGGCTCCCACCTCTCCCTGGTAACCCACGATCGACTCGGACATGTTTTCCACGTTACCGGTCGGAGGACATCCCCTAAGCCGATCTCCGAGCGCCCTCCCGTCCGCGCATGATCCCCATGACGGCGGTAGAGCACAGCGCTTCGAACGACGCGTCGACGATGTTCGTCGAGACGCAGCCCGCGTCCCAGAGGGCCGTTCCGTCGCCCGCCTGGATGAGCACGCGCACCTGGGCTGCGGTCCCCCGGTCGGCATCCACGACCGAGACTCTGTAGTCGGCCAGGCGCACGGCCTCGAGCTCTGGGAACTCAGCACTCAAGCACGACCTCAGCGCCAGATCGAGCGCGTGCACCGGACCTACTCCCGTGGCCGAACGGCGCACGCACTCGGCTCCGATGCGAACCTCCACGATTGCCTGGACCCTCGAGCCACCCTCGTGCATCCGCTCGCTGACGACCTTGTAGCCGCAGACCCTGAAGTATGGATTGGAGCTCACGCTTCCACCTCCACCTTCTGCCCGAGCTCGTTCAGGGCCATCTCGAGCGCGCGTCTCGCTGCGGTCGAGTCCGCCCGTCCGGTTCCGGCGATGTCGGGAGCCGACCCGTGTACCGGCTCGAACAGACCCACGCAGCGATGGCGGCGCGTGGCTTTGTCGGGATGGAGGTTGGCGCTCGCGGCGCGGCCGAGACCTCCGCTACACGCTGCGGCCACATCGGAGAGCAGGTCCCCAAACAGATTGTCGGTCAGGAGCACGTCGAACGTCGTGGGATCCGTGGCGATGTGATACGCCGCGGCGTCCGCGTGCTCGTAGCGCAGCTCGACAGCGGGATGGTCCGCTCCAATCGTAGTTACCACCTCTCGCCACAGCGATCCTGCCGCGACGAGGACGTTGGTCTTGTGGACCCACGTCAATCGTTTGCTGCGGCGCTCGGCGAGCTCGAACGCGTAGCGAGCGCAACGTTCGATCCCGGCGCGCGTGTTGATGCTCATCTCGGTAGCCAGGTCTCCGCGGCGCTCGCTCGCGCCGGCGTAGAGACCCTCCGTGTTTTCTCGCACGATCGCGACACCGATCTCGGGAAAAGGCCGGAGGTTCACGTACAGGTCCAACTCCTTGCGAAGGCGAAGGAGGATCCCGCGCTCTAGCACGCCGTCGGGCACGCGCTCATCACCGACGGCCCCAAACAAAAGCGCGTCGCAGTCGGCGACCCGCCGGACATCGTCGTCTCTCAGCAGCACGCCGGTGTCCAGATAACGCTCGGCGCCGGCGTCGATCCAAACGAGGTCGAGGTCCACAGCGCACTCCTCCAACGCCCGTCCGACGACCTCCGGTCCTATCCCGTCCCCAGCAATCACCGCCACGCGCGATCTCATGGCCGAACCCCGAGGCGCTCACGAACCCATGGAACGAGCCCTCCCCGCTGGATGATCTCGAGGACGAACGCGGGATGAGGACTGCCAACGAACCGGAGCCCCTTTGTTGCGTTGGAGACCGAGCCGGAGGAGACATCGATCTCGAGGTCGTCTCCCGTCTCGGTAGCGGCCACTGCTTCCGGACAGACGAGGACGGGCAACCCGGTGTTGATCGCGTTGCGGAAGAAGATGCGCGCAAACGAGGACGCGACGACCGTGGAAACCCCTGCACCCTTGAGCGCCATCGGGGCGTGCTCACGGCTCGAACCACATCCGAAGTTGTCTCCTGCGACAACGACGTCACCGTGACTGACGCCGTCTGCGAATCCCGGGTCGAGCCCTTCGAAAGCGTGGAGGCCCAGCTCCCTCTCGTCGGTGGCAGTGAGGTAACGGGCGGGAATGATCGCGTCGGTGTCGACGTCGTCGCCATAGCGCCATGCCCTACCCACCAACGGCCTCCATCGATCGCCCCTCGTGAGCCGACGGAGGCTCGGCGCACACTTCGTGGGGGTGAACAATCTCTCCCGCAACCGCAGCCGCCATCGCGACTGCGGGGTTGGACAGATAGACGGACGCGGTCGGGTCGCCCATCCGTCCGGTGTAGTTGCGGTTGGACGTGGACACGCACACCTCACCGGGACCGAGCACACCCATATGGCCGCCGAGACAGGCTCCGCACGTCGGCGTGGACACGGATGCTCCGGCATCCGCAAACCGGCCGAGCAGGCCCTCCTCGTTGGCCTGCTTCCATACGCGCTGGGTCGCGGGAATCACGAGCACCCTCACGCCGGGAGCAAATCGGTGGTCGCCGAGGACATGCGCTGCGATCCTCAGGTCTTCGATGCGTGCGTTTGTACAAGAGCCGACGAACACCTGGTCCACCCTGATCGGCGCGATCTCCGTGACCGGAACCGATCGAGACGGCAGCGACGGTCTCGCCACCATCGGCTCGACCGAGGCCATATCGACCGTGAGCGTCGTCGCGTACTCGGCGTCGTCGTCCGATCGGAAGACCTCGAAGCTCCGAGCTCGGCCGGTCGCCTGCTGCCTCTGCCGAACGTAGGCGAGCGTCTCCTCGTCGGGGGGGATAAGGGCCGACTTTGCCCCTGCCTCGATGGCCATGTTCGTGAGGGTCAAGCGAGATTCCATCGACAGATGCTCGAGCCCCGGACCCGTGTGCTCCATGGCCATGTAGGCCGCGCCGTCGTCGCCGATGCGAGCGATCACCGACAGGATCAGGTCCTTGCCCACGACCCATGGACCGGGGCGTCCCTCGTAGACGATCTTCATCGACTCCGGTACGCGCAGCCATATCTCCCCCAGAGCCCAGACGCCGGCGACGTCGGTGGATCCGACGCCGGTGGCGAAGCAGCCCAACGCGCCGTAGGTGCAGGAATGCGAATCCGCACCGATCACGACGTCTCCGGGAAGGACCAGGGCCTCCTCGGGCAGGAGGATGTGCTCGATCCCTCCTCGCCCGATCTCGAAGAAGTGCTCGATCTCTTGCTCGAGAGCGAAAGCCCGCATCCGCGTCATGAGGTTCGCGGTCGAGATGTCCTTTGCGGGGACGAAGTGCGACGCGACCAGAGCGACACGCCGTCGATCCCACACCGCAGGCGTCCCCATGGACGCGAAGGCATCGATCGCGGGAGGCGCCGTTATGTCGTTCGCCATGGTGAGGTCCACGCGGCACATGATGATCTCGCCCGGCGCGACCTCGTCGCGTCCCGCATGCGCGGCGAGGATCTTCTGTGTGATCGTCTGAGCCGTCATGTCGCGACCGGGTGCCGGGTGGTGAGTCGGACCAGCTTGTTGACCGCGCCGAGGTAGGCGCGTGCCGACGCCTCCACGACGTCGGTCGACACCCCGTGACCGGCCGCCTTACGCACGGGCCGTTGTGGGGATCCATCGCCCACGGCCAGGACGACCGTCACGTCCCCGAGAGCATCGATCCCCTCGGTGACGCTGGAGACATTGAACGATTCGAGGCGTGCGGCGACGCCCGTAGCCCTCTGGATCGCACCGCACGCCGCGTCGATCATTCCGTCGCCGATCGCCGATTCGTCGACGACGTCGTCTCCGCGACGAAGCCTTACGGTCGCGGTCGGCGAGAGATGTGTCCCTCCTGCCACCTGGATCCCCATCAGCTCGTATTCATCGTCCCCGGAGGCGATCTCGTCGACCACGATGGCCTCGAGGTCGGCATCGGTGATCCTGATCTTGCGGTCGGCCAGGTCCTTGAAGCGGACGAACGCGCGCTGGACGTCGTCCGGACCCAGCGAGAGGCCGAGTTCCTCCAGCGCTCTCGTGAAGGCATGGCGGCCGGAGTGCTTGCCGAGCACGATGCGCGATCCCTCCAGCCCGACGTCGGCCGGGTCCATGATCTCGTAGGTCGTCCGCTCGGTCATCACGCCGTGTTGGTGGATGCCCGCCTCGTGAGCGAACGCGTTCGCCCCGACGACCGCCTTGTTGGGCGGCACTGTGTAACCCGTGAGCATCGACACCAGCCGGGACGTTCGCGCTATCTCGGTCGTCTCGACAGAGGTGTCCACCCCATTGGTTGACGTCCTTGTGCGAAGGGCCATTACGATCTCCTCGAGCGAGCAGTTGCCGGCCCGCTCCCCGATCCCGTTGACCGCGACCTCGACCTGCCCTGCCCCGGCCTGGATCCCCGCAAGAGCATTCGCGACGGCAAGACCTAAGTCGTCGTGCGTGTGGACGCTCCACGTCACCTCCCGGTTCACCTCTTCGGTCAGGTGCCGCAAGAGTGCTGCGAACTCCTCGGGTAACGCGTAACCGACCGTGTCTGGAAGATTCAGCGTCGTTGCTCCGGCGTCCGCAGCGGCGCGGTAGACATCGACCAGGAACGACGGGTCCGAACGGGTCGCGTCCTCGCACGAGAATTCCACATCGGCCACATGACGGCGCGCCCGCTCGACGCCACTGCGGGCCGCGACTACGACCTCCGCCGGCGACATCTGGAGCTTGTGACGCATGTGGATCTCGCTGGTTGCGATGAAGGTGTGGATGCGGGGACGTGCTGCCGGCGACACGGCCTCAGCCGCACGGTCGATGTCTCCCGCATCCACGCGCGCCAGCGCCGCGATAATCGGATCCCTCACGGCCCGAGCGATCGCCCGGACGGCTTCGGACTCTCCCTCGGATGCAATGGGGAAACCTGCCTCGATCACGTCGACGCCCAGCCGGGAGAGCTGCTCGGCGATCTCGACCTTCTCCTTCAGGTTGAGCGCGATGCCCGGCGATTGCTCACCGTCCCGCAGCGTCGTGTCGAAGATACGGATGCGAGCCGCTACTCCACCCACGACATCATCTCCCTTAGCCGCGCGCCTACGTCTTCGATCTGAAGACTTGCCTGACGGCGTCGCTCGGCCGAGAGCACGGGGGTGCCGGCCTCGTTCTCGAGCACCCATTCGCGCGCGAATCTGCCGGAGCGGACGTCCTCGAGGATCTGTTGCATCGACGCCTCCACGCCGTCGTCGATCACCTTCCGGCCGCGCGTGAGGTCGCCATATTCCGCCGTGTCGGAGACGGCCTGGCGCATTTTCGTGAAGCCTCCCTCGTAGAGGAGGTCCACGATCAGCTTGAGCTCGTGAAGACACTCGAAGTACGCGATCTCGGGTTGGTACCCGGCCCCCACGAGTGTCTCGAAGCCGGCCTGGATCAGTCGTGAGGTGCCGCCACACAGCACCGCCTGCTCACCGAACAGATCCGTCTCGGTCTCCTCCGCAAACGTGGTCTCGATGACACCTGCCCGCGTGCAACCGATTCCCTTCGCGTATGCGAGGGCCCTATCGAGAGCCGCTCCCGTTGCGTCTTGATGGACCGCAACCAGCGCCGGCGTTCCGCTGCCCTGCTCGAAGGTCCTGCGAACCAAGAGCCCCGGCGCCTTCGGCGCGACCATGATCACGTCGTTGTCCGCGGGGGCGCGCACCTGCCCGAAATGGACGTTGAACCCGTGCGCGAACAACAGCGCCGCATCCGGATCCAGGTTGGGCTCCACCACCTCGCGGTACACGGCCGCTTGATGCTGATCGGGGACGAGCATCGCCACCAGATCGGCTTCCGGGAGGGCCTCGTGCAGCGGCCTGACCTCGATCCCCTCCGAGGAGGCGCGATCCCACGTCGGCGAGTCCTTGCGCAACGCGACGCAAACCTCGAGACCCGAGTCCCTGAGGTTGAGAGCGTGGGCACGGCCCTGCGACCCATAGCCCACGACAACGATCCTGTGTCCGCTCAGGACATCGAATGAAGCATTGTCCTCGTAATAGATCTTTGCTGTCATGTTCTCCTCCTTAAGCGCCTTTCGAAACGAGCGAGACCGGACTTAGCGAGGGGGCCTTCAGCCCTCGAGCTCCGCGGGCAAGGGCGATGCGTCCGGTGCGGGCCAGCTCGACGATCCCGTATTCGCGGAGCAGGTCCTCGAGCGCGTGCACCTTCTCGGGCGGGCCGGTCACCTCCACCATCAGTGCGGCGGGATCGACGTCCACCACCCTCGCTCGGAAGATCTCGACGACCTCGATGACCTCGGCTCGCCTGTCCGCATCCACGCCAACCTTGATGAGTGCAAGCTCGCGCTCCACAGAAGCGTCGGGAGGCAGCTCCGCGATGCGGAGGACGTTGATCAACTTGTGTAGCTGTTTCGTCATCTGCTCGAGCGGCTTGTCGTCGACCCTGACGGCGATCGTCATTCGGGAGACCGTCGGGTCCTCGGTCTCTCCCACTGCGAGCGAATCGATGTTGAAACCGCGGCGAGCGAACAAGCCCGAGATACGCGCCAGGACGCCGGGCTTGTTCTCCACCAGGACCGAGATCGTGTGACTGCTCACGCGCCCACCGCCTCCTCACCGGCGAGGCCTCCCATCGCGAAGTCGCTGCCCTCCTCGGGCGTCGCGACAGCGCGATTCTCGGGCGAGGGGGCCGGGACCGGCCCAACGATGATGTCGTCGTTCGACGCCCCCGCCGGGATCATCGGGAAGCACATCTCCGTGGGATCGACCCTGAAGTCGATGACGCTCGGACGGTCGTCGACTCCGAGCGCCTTGTCGATGACCGTGTCGATCTCGTCCATCGAGTCGGCGCGCAGTCCAACCGCCCCGTAGGCCTCTGCGAGCTTGACGTAGTCGGGAACGTCGGGGGGCAGATAGACCTCCGACTGGCGGGAGTCGTAGAAGAGCTCCTGCCACTGCCGCACCATCCCCAGCGAGGAGTTGTTGAGGATCGCCACGACGAAGGGGATCCGCTCGACCGCGGCCGTGGCGAGCTCCTGAGCCGTCATCTGGAAGCACCCGTCCCCGTCGATCGCCACCACCCGGCGATCGGGACGCCCAACCTTGGCTCCCAGGGCGGCCGGAACGGCAAAGCCCATCGTCCCGAGCCCCCCGGAGGTGACGAAGGAGTGCGGCACTCGGCACCGCATCCGCTGCGACGCCCACATCTGATGCTGACCCACACCCGTCACGACGATCCCGTCGCCGGAGAGGGCTTCGTCGAACCGGTCGATCACGAGCTGAGGCTTGACGGGACCGTCTGCGGGCTGGTCGTAATGAAGGGGGTAGCGCGTTCGCATGGCTTCGACCTCGGTGAGCCATCCGGAAGTGTCGGGACGCCCGTGGGCGGCGAGCTCGCGCGCGACCGCCTTGTCCAGCTCGGCCATCACCTGCTTCGCATCCCCCACGATCGGGACATCCGCTACCCGGTTCTTGCCTATCTCCGCGGGGTCGGCGTCCACATGGATGATCCTCGCCCCGGGAGCGAAGGAGTCCAGCCTTCCAGTGACGCGATCGTCGAAGCGCGTGCCCAGCGCGATCAACAGATCGGATCGTTGCATTGCGGTAACGGCCGCATAGGAGCCATGCATCCCCGGCATGCCGAGGCAGAGAGGGTGATCGTCGGGGAACGCGCCGCGCGCCATCAGTGTCGTGACGACCGGTGCGCCGACCCCCTCGACAAGCGCCAGCAGCTCGTGCGCGGCACGGCTCTTGAGAACACCACCGCCGACGTAAAAGACAGGACGGTCCGCGCGCCGGATGAGCTCTGCGGCCGCCTTGACCTGACGGCGATTCGGTCGCGTCGTGGGACGGTAGCCCGGAAGCTCGACGGAATCGGGCCATGCGAAACCGGTCGGTGCCTGCAGGACGTCCTTGGGGATGTCGACGAGCACGGGGCCGGGTCGCCCCGTGGTCGCGATATGGAACGCCTCTGCGATCACCGTCGGGATCTCTTCGGGGTCCATCACCTTGTAGCTGTGCTTGGTGACCGGCATCGTGATACCGGTGATGTCGGCCTCCTGGAACGCGTCGTTTCCGATGACTGCGCGTGGCACCTGGCCTGTGATAGCGACGAGCGGGATGCTGTCCATGAAGGCATCCGTTATCGGAGTCACCAGGTTCGTGGCCCCGGGCCCCGAAGTCGCCATGCACACGCCGGCCTTCCCGGTCACCTGCGCGTAGCCCTCCGCAGCATGACCGGCGCCCTGCTCGTGCCTCATGAGGACGTGCCGGACGGGCGACTCCAGCAGGGGGTCGTAGGCGGGAAGGATGGCGCCACCCGGGATCCCGAAGATCACCTCCACACCGGCGTTCTCGAGCGAGCGAATCAGAGATCGCGCTCCGGTGAAGGTCATCTCGGCCTCCGCACGCGGGTTCGGATCCTCGTCATCACGTTTCCCCCGCGGCCGCACGCCCGGGCCTGCCGGTGTGATCCCGCACGTGGAACTCGTACGCGACGAGCTGGAATGCGGCCCTCTGAAACGCCTGCTCGGACTCGTCGCGACGCTCGGATGACATCTCGGCGCACTCGACCGGCCCGCTGAGGAACGCGTCCTCAGTCGAGAAATACTTCTCGAACCAAGCTTGGTCCTCGGGGTCCTCCATCTCGACGCGCACGTCACCGGGGCCGCGCCACTCGGCCGTGCCTACGAGGCGGCCGTTCTCGATCTCGAGCTTCATGTCTGCCTCCTTCTCAACCGGCTGACCTGGGCTTTCTCCTGCATTTGGGTATTAGTTGGCACCACCTCTTTCCTGGGAAAGTGGGAAACAAAAAACCCCCCGGTCGTCGGAGGGTTTAGCGCACGCCGTTCGGCCGCGGTCGGCCGGGCG
>JBOGXB010000040.1:0-19764 GCA_050694215.1 Actinomycetota bacterium | reverse complement strand
TCCATCGATCGGAGCCTGATCACTCCGGTCGTTGTTTCCTCCGTGCCTCCGATCACCTCCGGGAGCTGGTCACGCCGCTGTTGATGAAGCATCGTGACCAGATCGCCGCCGTCATCCATCGTGATCATCGGCTTGCGATCGAGCACCGCCTTCAAGTGACCGTAGTAATTGGCTTCGTCGACCCCATGGATCGCGAAGACGGGCACCTCGTACGAGGCCACGAGTGCTGCTGCCGTCGCATCTTGCGTCGAGAGCGGATTGGACGCGCACAGCGCGACGTCACCACCGGCGGCGGCCAAGGTGCGCATCAGGTTTGCCGTTTCCGTAGTCACGTGCAGGCAGGCCGCGATCGTGATCCCTTCAAGCGGACGTTCCTTCACGAATCGCTCGCGGATGCGGGCGAGGACCGGCATCTGCCGGTCGGCCCATTCGACGCGTCTTTGGCCTTCTTCCGCGAGCGCGAGATCTCTTACGTCGTTCTCAACCGACATTAATCGCTCCTTTATCGCCGCGACAGCTCCGACTTGAGCTTCTGGATGACCTCGACGGGGCCGGGATCGACGCCGTAGGCGAGGCCCACGTATATAGCTGCGAGTTGCGTCACGAAGGTGAGGGACAGGAGCTGCGAGAGTGCAGCAGACCCCTCGGCTTCCACTTCGACTACCTCGTTAAAACTGCTTTCGATCAGCCGGCGTGTGATCTCGAAACGGAAAGAAACGCGTGGATGCTCCGCAGCGTCGCGTAGCAGGATCAGAACGAAATTCTTGGACGTGAGGTCCGACAATCGATCCCAACCGACGATCTCGTTGTGGTCGAGCTCGGGCAGGACGTTCCAGAACGCCGGCGTCTTCCCGTACTCGTTCAGGTCACACTTGAAGCGGTACGCGGCCGTCGAACCCACCCCGAAGCCGCCATAGACGACGGGGATCCTTCCGGCGATGCGCGCAGCAAGGTCCTTCGCCGGGTTGTCCGACCGCGGCCGCCCTCGGTCGCAGCGTTCCGCCAGGCTCTCGAGGACCTTCACGGCCTCCTCGACATCGGTGCCGAGGTCGGAGACGATCCCCATCGTCTCGAGCACTGCAAGGATCGGAAGCGTTAGGTACCCGAGCGAGGCGCGCGGCTGCAGACCCGGGGGAATGGCGACGTGCGCGATCGCGAACTCTCGAGCCATCTCCTGGAGGGGCCCGCCCGACGAGATGGTCACCGCTCGGCAGCCACGCTCGTGGGCCTCTCGCAACGCTGCGACGGTCTCCTCCGTGCTCCCCGAATAGGAGACGGCGAACACGAGGGTGTTTCGTCCGATCCACTCGGGCAGTGGCCCATAGGACTTGATCACCCGCAGAGCGAGCGGAAGCCGCGGCTCCACCACCGCTTGCACGACGTCGCCTGAGACCCCCGACCCACCCATGCCGAGGACCACGGTCGAGTCGAGGCCTGCGGCGTCCGGGAGCCCAGAAGCGGCCTTGCCGATAGTCCATGCCTCTCTGCACTGCGCGGGGAACCGCTCGACGGCATCGAGAACGTTCTCCGAGTCGAGCCTCTCGATGATGCTCGCATCATCGAGGTCGTTGAAAGTCGTCATGGCTTTTCGGCCTCGTCGATCAGCATCACCGGGATGTCATCGCGAACGGGGTACCTGTAGCCACACTCCCCGCGACACACGATGAAGTCTTGGGCCTCGAGGTACTCGACCTCACCTCTACAGTTCGGACAGGCGAGTATGTCGAGCAACCTCTGGTCGACCGGCATCAGATCCCTCCCCTAATGTGCCTGAGCACTTCGTCCCTCTTGGTCGTCATGAGCTCCTCAGTCCGGGCCTCCAGATTCAAGCGAAGTAGGGGCTCGGTATTCGAAGGGCGGCAGTTGAACCACCAATCCGTGTACTCAACCGTAAGCCCATCGATGCGGTCCTGCTTACCGTCCGCGTAGGCGTCGGCCAGCTTCTCGAGCGTACCGGCCTGATCGGACACCTCGGAGTTGATCTCGCCCGAAGCGTGGTACCTCCTGAAGGGCTGGAGGAGATCGGAGAGCGCCCGGCCCGAGCGCGACGCGGCCTCGAGTGCGAGCAGCGCCGCGATCATCCCCGAGTCGGCACGGAAGTTGTCGCGGAAGTAGTAGTGGCCGGAATGCTCCCCACCGAAGATTGCCCCGGTCTCGGCCATAACCTGCTTGATGAAAGAGTGGCCCACGCGTGTCCTGATGGGGCGTCCTCCATTTTCTTTGATCACTTCGGGCACCGTCCACGAGCAGATGAGGTTGTAGATGACGGCCTCTCCTGGGAACTTCTCGAGCAGTTGCTCGGCCACCAGGGCCGTCGTGAGTGATCCGGAAACGAGATCGGCCTTCTCGTCGACGAGGAACACCCTGTCGGCGTCGCCGTCGAAGGCGATGCCGAGATCACAAGCGTTGGACGTCACCGCCTTCTGGAGATCGACCAGATTCGCCTCCTCGATCGGGTTGGCAAGGTGATTGGGAAACGTCCCATCGAGTTCGAAATATAGGGGCACGACCTCGAAGGGCAGCCGGTCGAAGACGAGCGGCACGGTCTTGCCGGCCATCCCGTTGCCCGCATCAATGGCCACCTTCAGGGGTCTGAGGACATCCTCGTCGATGAGCCGGCGGCAGTGAACCGCATAGTCGGGAAGGATGTCCATCTCCTCGACGGTGGTCTCGGCATGGTCGGGAACCCGTTCCGCCTCCGAGATCGCGCGGATGTCCTGCAGGCCGGATTCCGATCCGATCGGGGCCGCCTTCTCCCGGCATAGCTTGAGACCGTTGTACCGGGGTGGGTTGTGCGAGGCCGTGAACATCGCTCCGGGCAGATCCAGCCGTCCCGAAGCGAAGTAGAGCGCATCCGTAGACACCTCACCGACGTCGACCACTTCGGCTCCGGCCGCATTGGCCCCGGCCGTAAAGGACCTCGCGAGAGCGGGTGACGACACCCTCATGTCACGGCCGACCACGATCCTCGTCCTCTCGCTGAAGCGTACGAACCCGAATCCGATCCGGCGAGCAGCGTCCTCGTCCAGTTCGTCGGGGTAGACACCGCGCACGTCGTAGGCCTTGAAGATGGTCGATAGGTCCCTGCTCACTGCGGCATCCTAGAGGGGCATTGACGATGACCGCCTCGCCTGGAAGCATCGAAGGATGGATCACCCGAGTGCCTCTGCCGGTTTCGAGTGGCGCGAACGGGCCGCGTGTCTCCCCCATCCGACCGTCCTCTTCTTCGGTCTCGACGACAACGAGACGGCTGTCGAGAGACGCACCCGGGAAGACGAAGCCAAGGCGATCTGCGCCTTGTGCGACGTACGAAAGGAATGTCTCGACCATGCTCTGGCTGCGCGGGAGTCCTACGGGATCTGGGGCGGCCTCAACGAGATCGAGCGCCGGCAGCTCCTCCACACCCGGGCCAGCTAGGCCCCGCCCCGCTAACGCGAAGCCACGCGACCTCCATGCCCGACCGCAGACCAGGGCCCCTTGTCGCAACTGCAAAGGTCGCCAACCGGATCAAGGCGCGCGGGGCGGGAGAAGTGCTCGGATTAGCGGGGCAGCGCGTACGCGAGTGGGTCGCCTCCGGCGACGAGCTCATATTTCTCGTCCGCAAGACCGGGGGGGAGGCTCCGGACCACCACTCGCTCGCTTTTGAGGAAGCAAGTGCCGACGACGCCGGCAGGTATGCCCGGGACGTGGGTACGGATTCTGCGGCGACCTTCAGGAAGCGCCTCTCGGAGCACACGAGTTGCTTCCTGGTTTCCTCCGACGACCTCATCGTTCATGCGACCTGGGTGACGACGGGTGGTGCATGGACGAGAGAGCTGCGTACCTACGTGGTGCCTCCGGCCGGCGATGCATACGTGTACGAATCGTTCACGAGAACCGAGGCGCGCGGCAAGGGCGCTTATCCGTTCGCACTGCTCCACATCGCAAGCCTGCTGGCCGGACGCGGCGTGAACCGGGTTTGGGTCGGCGTCGAAACCCATAACGAACCCTCGCTGCGGGCGGTTTCCAAAGCCGGCTTCGAGGAAGCGTTCCGCATCCGCTACCGCCGTCGTATAGGGGTCCTCACCCTCGATCAACCGGCCGGCAGACTGGCGGAGGTCGGACGCCACCTCTTCCGAAGAGATGTCGTTGGCGCTAGTCAACAAAGCGAGCCATAATGGGCCCGACGGGGTTGCGCCACCCAGCGAGATCGAGCTTGCGGGCGCTCGGGAGCCGAGATCCGGCTGCGCCCTGCGGTTGGGTCCAGGCTCAACCTCAGGGCCGCGTAACCGGCACGACCCCCTCAACTGGCACCTGTTGCCGGGCCGGCATTCAGGCTCCCGGGCCCCGCGCCAATCCGGGCGTGGGGGCCACTTATTACCTGGGCTCGCCGATCACAGGAGCGCGCGGCGACACGGAGCCCAGCGGGCGCTGGCGTGCGGAGGGGTTACTTCCTCTCGGCTTGGGCGGTGAGGTGGAGCACCTCGTCGAGGTCGATGGTGTCGCCGTCACGCTCCCACCATTTCGCCTCGCAGTCGCGACAGGCATAGAACTGGACGCTGTCTTCTTCTCGGAGCCGGATGACTATGTTCGTTGCGTCCTCGCTACCGCATTCGGGGCATCGCATCGATTCCTCCTGTCCGCTTCCTCGGCAACCGGATGCCGACGGTCCGGCCGCTCCGGCCCATCAGCACCCATCCGCCTCCTTCCATCGACCTCGCCCCGAACGGCCGATAGTTGAGAGAGACGGTCCTCCTTCTAGACTAATCCCTCAAAATGGGACATCTCACCGGAGAGCGTCAGCCACGCCCTCCGGCAGCTCCCGCCCGATGTAGCGGGATCTCAGCCTGCCCCCGTCCCTGAAATAGGCGTACCAGTAGGGCCCGTGAGGGCAGCTCTTGCACCCAGACTTCCCGCACCGGACGGTCTCCAAACGGTACGTGACGGGGCCTCCCGCCTCCGCGAGCTCGCCCTGCCCCCCGAGATCGTCACCATGCGCATGGAGCAGGCCGCGCACAAAGATCAGCACGCGTCTCAGATCATGACGGTCGAGGGCCCTCAGCTGCGCAAAGAGGTTTCGGTCGGCGGGCACTGTGTCCCTCCTCGGTTATGTACGGCTGCCGTACCTAAGCGCCCAATAATAGGCCCAGATGTGCCGGAAAAACGTAGGCCAACCGGGTTCAAGTACGCCTCTCGAAGTGCCAGAATATGGGTCTCGACTGAGGAGACTGAGGCTCGAGGCGGCAGATGGGGAGGGGTCAATGAACCTCGAGTGGGTGGTCTTCTTCGTGGCAGCAGTGTTCTTTCTCGGAGGCCTGGGGCTCGGATGGTGCTTCTGGGCGCGCTTCGAGATCCGCAGCGAGTTCGAGCCCGATCCGTTGAGGCAGGAAGACGACCTGCCCGACAACGTCATCCCCCTCCGGATCCCCCTCCGGCGAGCCGCCTGAGACACCGCCCGGACCGGCGGGAGCCTGAGCGAGGCCGATCAGGAGCTCGATCCGAACAAGAGCTGCCTCGAGTGATCCTTGGGGGCCGGAGGTGCTGAGGATCCTAGGCTCGTAGCCGCGGCCGGCTCTGGACCCGGCTCGTCGAGGAACAGCACCGGCTCCGAGCGCCGGTCCTCGAGGGTCCAACCCAGCGGCGGGGTCAGACGTTCGGCGCAGGGGCGGCAGATCGAGTAGAGGTGGGGGGACAGCTCACCCGTACCGGGATCCTGGAGGATCGCGCGCCTGGACGCGTAGTCGAAGGCAAGCACGACGCCTCCGGGCCGAGCGCACCTGGGCTTCGAGCAGCGATTCACGCCGCGGAAGGGTACGCGAGGAACTACCGGAACGAGCGGATTATCCCCGAAGGGAAACGGTTACCGCTTTGTGCGAAGCGGCGAGAACGTCTTGGAAAGGACGACGGCTGCCGCACCCACGGCGATGAGGCCGTATGCCACTACCACCCACGGCTCCACGTCGGATCCTGTGTTGGCAAGCGTCTCGGAGTTCGTGATGGTCCCACCCTCCGTGCCGCCGCTCCCGCCGACGTCGGCCCTCGTCGCTTCCTCTTCTGCTCCGCCTCCGCCGCTGCCGCCGGCGGTCTCCGGCGTGAGGTCGACTACGGGGTCGAAGGGATCGCGCAGGGCGAATGCCGGCGCTGCGAAGGCCACCAAGAGCAGCAATCCCGCCACAAGCACCACGATGGCTTTGCGCATGGCTTAACCGTACCCCCGTTCCTTGCTCGGCAAATGGTCCATTACTGACAGTTACTATCGGCCGATGCCGGTCGCAGACTTAGGGGATCTCAAGGTTCATTTCAGACAGCACGGCGAGGACCGCCGGAGCCCCGTTCTGGGGATCATGGGCTTCGGAGTCGATCAGCGCTTCTGGGCCGCCCAGATCGCCGCCGTCACCCAGACCCATCGTTTCATCACCTTCGACAACCGGGGCATGGGCCAATCGTCGGCCGGGACGGTGACGTCCATCGACGAGATGGCCGACGATGCCACCCGCCTGCTGGACCACCTCGGCATAGAGAAGACGGTCGTTTTCGGGGTGTCGATGGGGGGAGCGATCGCCCAGCGGCTGGTTCTTGATCATCCCGAGCGCGTTTCGGCCCTCATCCTTGCTGCGACCTGGGCCCGACCGATCGAGTTCATGAGGCGTCAGACGGAGCTCGCGAGGAAGGTCATCGAGCTTCAGGGCGCGGAGGGCCTGGTGGATTCATCCCTGATCTTCATGTTCACCCCCCGTTTCTTCGAGGTGGGGCAGGAGGCAATCGACAGCATGGTCGCGGCATTCTTCGCAGACAGCGGGCCGGGGTTGGCGAGGCGAGAGGTCCTCTACGGCCAGCTGGATGCGATCCTGAAGCACGACACCCTGTACGAGCTGGGCAGGGTGTCGGTGCCGACCTTGGTGGTCGGAAGCAGAATGGACATGATCGTTCCGGGCTTCGCCTCGGAGGAGATCGCCCGAGCCATCCCCGGCGCCGAGCTCGTGATGATGGAGAGCGGACACGGGGCGATGGTTGAGGAGATGGAGCCCTTCAACGCCGCGCTGACTCGTTTCCTGGCGAAGCTCTGACCCTGGTTTGGGTTAGGTAACAAACGTACCTAAGATAGTTTTGTAACTCAGCTTCCCGATCCGGCGGGCGAGCGCGGCTCGGAGCGACCTCGATCTCGTTCCGGGGCAGGCCTGAAAGGGTGGGAAAAGAGATGTACCCCGCAGTGGCTTTCGGCCGAAGCCTACTCACCTCTGCGAGGTACCTAACTATCTTATTACGCGGCGGAGGGTCCTCTCAAGCCGCTTGGCGCGTTTTCTTCGCGCTCTCGGCCAAGCCTTCGCGTTCTCCGGCGCACTCGTACCTTCTCGGCCCCGCCAACCACGCAAAGCGTGCCTCTCGCGCCCGGTTCCCGACTCAGAGGTAGCTGCGGAGATCCCAGAGCTCGGGATAGAAGCGCTTGTCGAGGGTCGTGCGCAGATATGGGGCCCCGGTGGAGCCTCCGGTCCCGCTCTTGGTCCCGATCTGGCGCTCGACCATGAGGACGTGCCGCTGACGCCACGATGCGAACAGCTCGTCGTGGGTGAGCATCGCCTCGGAGAGGTCGAACTCCTGCGAGAAGCGCTCCCTGTCACGCGCCATGACCAGGAGGCTCGTCCTCCTCTCCTCGAGGGAGTCCGACGGCATCGGCAGGCCCCTCTCGGTCAGCAGCGCGCAGAACGCATCCCACACCGTCGGCTCCCTCAAGCGTTGTTCGAGTCGCTCCCGTTCTTCGTCGGTAAACGTAAGCCGGTCGAGATAGGCGGGGGCCTTCAGGCCGGACACGAACTCCACCTCCCGGAACTGAACCGACTGGAAGCCGCTGGCCGGCGCAAGTTGGGTTCGGAACTCGAGGAAGTCCTGCGGAGACATCGATTCGAGGACGGGGATCTGCTCGATGAGCACACGTTCGATCGTGTGTGCTCGCTCGAGGAAATGGCGCGCGCGGGCTGCGTCTCCTTCGAAGAGAAGCCCGCGCACTGAGTCGAGCTCGAACAGAAGCTCCTTGAACCACAGCTCGTACACCTGGTGGATCGTGATGAACAGGAGCTCGTCGTGGGCGGGTGGATCGGAGAGAAGCTGCTGGAGCGACAGCAGCTCCGGAATCTTCAGATAGCTGCCGTAGGACAGCTCGCGATCCTCCTCACCGAAGCGCGGAGGCCGGCGCCGCTCGGCCAGGTCAGCGCCCTGGGTGCACTAGTTGCCGCCCCCGCCCTTCTTGTCGCCCTTGTCGCTCTGGGTCTCGGGCGCGTCGCCGGAGTCGGCCGTCGAGTCCCCCGAGCCCCCTTCTTCCGGGACGGGGATCGGATCTGGAGCCGACACATAGAGGGGCTTCAGCTCGCCCGCCACTACCGAAACGATCGGCGTTCCCACGTCGATCATGTCGTAGAGCTGGATGACGTCCTCGTTCGACAGGCGCACGCAGCCGTGCGAGGCGTTGAAACCGAGCGAGTAGGTCGCGCTCGTTCCGTGGAACCGGATCGCGGGAGCCGACCAGTTGAGGGCCCTCAGTCCCAAAGGGTTGGATGGGCCGGGTGGGATCGAAACGGGCATGCTCGCCCCCCACGTGTCGGGGGCCGGGTTGACCCACGTCGGCATGTACCGCTTCTCCGTAACCGAGTACATGCCCGTCGGGGTCATGTACTCGGGCTGGCCGGTGGCGATCGGCCACTGGTTCGTGATCTTGCCGTTCTCGTAGAGATAGAGCATGTTCTCGCCGATGCGAACGAGCAGGATCTGATCGAAGTCCTCTGCGGTGCTCTCGGGCTTCAGCGTCTTGACCGACAGGGGCACGTGGCCATCATCGGAGCGAAGCGACTTCATGAGACCCTGGAAGCTTGCCTTCTTCTGCAGCCGGTAGCCGGTGCGAGCAGGGATCATGTCCACCCACCCGGTGGAGTAGTCGATGGTCGCATCGCGCGGTTCGACGTTGACGGCCGATGCGATCCGATCGATGAACCGACGAGCGCCCCGCCGTGGATAGGTGATGGCGACTCCGCGCTCGAACCCCAACCGGTCGTCGAACAAACGCATCCGCATCCGATGGAAGAAGGAAGCGTCTTCGGTGGCCTCTACGGCAGAGGAAATTACCCCGGCGAGGTTGCTGCTCGCCCCGAGCTCTCTCGGGGAAGCCGTCCAGGATTCACCTCGCCACCGGATGGTTATCTGACGGCTGAGCTGAGGCCCCACGACCGCGCGCACGGCGTTCTCGGCCTCCTCGTAGGTCATCCCTCCCACGTCGACGTGGGCGATCGTGGTTCCCGGCAGGAGCCTGCCCTCGTACTCCTGCGAGTAGTCGTACGTCGCCCATGCGACCCCACCCGCTCCCACGAGGACGAGGGTGAGAAGGACCGTCGCCGCGATCGCGGTCTTCCTTCCCGGCCTGGGGACGCGAGAAAGAAGCCGGGGTCGTCCGGAGACGATCTCGGAGGTTGCTGCCACGGGGGAAGCGTCCGGGTTGTCCATCTTTTTCAGAGAGCCTCAATCGTAAGGGGTTATCGGGACCTATCCAAGCAGACGTTAGCGACTGCTGAATGGTTGCACAGGTCTCGTAGCATGCGGCGCATGGACACCTACGACTCCCTTCTCGATGCCATCGGCCGCACCCCTCTCCTCCGCCTCAAGCGCATCGGAGCCGATCTCGACTGCGAGCTGCTAGCAAAGCTCGAGATGCTAAACCCCGGCGGAAGCGTTAAGGACCGGATCGGGGTGCGGATGATCGAGGCGGCCGAGAAGGAGGGCAAGCTCAAGCCGGGTGGCACCATCGTGGAGCCCACCTCGGGCAACACGGGAGTCGGCCTTGCCATCGCCGCTGCGCTTAAGGGTTACCGCTGCATCTTCACGATGCCCGACAAGATGAGTCAGGAGAAGATCTTGTTGCTGCGAGCCTACGGGGCGGAGGTCGTGATCACCCCGACGGTGGTCCCTCCGGAATCCCCCGAGTCCTACTACCGAGTTGCCGACCGGCTCACCGAGGAGATCCCGGGTGCCTTCCAGCCCAATCAGTACCACAACGTCGAGAACCCGAACGCCCATCACGCAACGACCGGGCCCGAGATCTGGGAGCAGACACAGGGGCGAATCACTCACCTTGTCGTCAGCGTCGGCACGGGCGGCACGGTGACAGGAGCCGGCCGCTTCTTGAAGGAGAAGAGTCCGGCCATCGAGATCGTCGGCGTGGATCCGGAGGGCTCGATCTTCACATCGAGCGAGATCCATCCCTATCTGGTAGAGGGGATCGGCAAGGAGTCGTGGCCGGACACGCTCGATCGCGACATCATCGACCGGTGGGTAACGGTCGGTGACAAGGACAGCTTTCTGATGGCGCGCCGTCTGACGCGCGAAGAAGGGTTGCTCGCCGGAGGGTCCAGTGGGACCGTGCTGGTCGCCGCCCTCGAGGTTGCTAAGAGCCTCGGGCCCGACGACGTCGTCGTCGTCATTCTGTCGGACTCGGGCAGGAATTATCTGAGCAAGATCTACAACGAGTCCTGGATGCTCGAGCACGGCTTCATCGAACGCCTCGGGACCTCTGCGCGCATCGGTGAAGTGTTGGCGCAGAAGAGAACCATCGAGGCGCACATCCCCGACATGGTCGCGGTCCCGTCACACGAGAAGGTAGGGAAGGCAATCGACATCCTTCAGCAGTTCGGCATCTCCCAAGTACCGGTTGCTAAGAACGGAGAGCCGAGGGAAGTCGGCGAAATCGTCGGATCGATTAGCGAAAGGTCGCTGCTCGACAAGGTGTTCCGCGATCGCAATGCCATCGAGAAGGACGTCGTCGAGTTCATGGACGGTCCGCTGCCGGTAGTGCAGGCGGCCGGGGGGCTCGAGGAGATGTTCGCCGATCTCTCGCGGGGGGCCGAGGCGATCGTCGTCGCCGACGGATCGAAGCCTGTAGGGGTGCTTTCGCGCGCCGACCTGTTGGAGTTCCTGGCTCACCAGACCCGGGCCTGACCCATCAGAATCGGTTTTGAGTGCGGTCAACGTGAACTATTCACGTCTCAGGCACTCAGAAGTTGTCGGGCCCGGCTCGCGAGGGCCTCGAGCTCGTCGCGCGGGACGGGCGCGAACTCCTTGCTGATCAAGGAGGTGGCCCCACTGGGGAGCTTCTCCTCTTCAACCTCGCCCCTGATCATGGTGTCTGCGAGCGCATCGCCCTCCCGGTGGGGCGCGAGGTGGACGTGGAGGTGTGGGATGCCTCCTCCGAAGATGTAGACGTAGACGACCTCCGCCTGCGTGATCTCCTTCAGCACCGACGTCACTCGCGCCATCACGGCACCGAATGTGCGCGCCTCGTCGCCGTCGAGGTCGGTGATGTAAGCGATGTGGCGTTTCGGCTCCAGGTAGCAGAACGCGGGAGTGTAAGAATCCAAGCTCATCGTCAGGCGCCAGAGATCGTCCTCCCACACCTGGACGCGACCGAGCTCGTGATCGGCCTCGGCCCCCCTGCAGAGCGCGCACTCCTCCATGCCGGTCACCACTCTTGGATGGATCCCTCCCCGTGCCCCGCGTCCCCTGCGGTGTCGGATCGGAGCGCGACAGCGCGGTGGTGCATCAAGGAAACGGCGCGGGTCACGACAGGGCCCGGTCGAGATCGTCGATGAGGTCTTGGGTGTGTTCGATACCGACCGATAGACGGATCAACGCGGGCGACACCTCCATGCCCGACCCCTCGAGGCTCGCGTGAGTCATCCTGCCCGGGTGCTCGATCAGAGACTCGACTCCGCCCAAGGACTCGCCGAGAAAGAAGATCTTCGTCCCCTCGCAGATCGCCACGGCAGCGTCCTCGGAAGCCGCCTCGAACGACACCATCCCGCCGTAGAGCGGCTCGCCCGACGCGGCCATCTGCTTGGTTGCGACATCGTGCCCCTGCGCATCCGGCAGGCCGGGAAAGTAGACGTGCTCAACAGCGGGATGCTCGGACAGGAACGACGCGACGCGATCGGCCCGGTCGCAGTGTGCTCGCATTCTCACCGCCAATGTCTTGAGGCCTCGCAGCAACAGCCAGCAGTCGAAGGGGCCGGGTATCGCGCCGACCGACTTCTGCAGAAACCGGAGGCGGTCGGCGAGGGCTCCCTCGGAGGTGGTGATGGCTCCCATGACGAGATCCGAATGACCCCCCAGGTACTTGGTGGCCGAATACACGACCACATCCGCGCCGAGCTCCAGTGGTCGCTGGATGTAGGGAGTTGCGAACGTGTTGTCGACCACGAGCACGGCCCCGGCATCATGAGCAAGCTCCGCCAGCGCCTCGAGGTCCAGCACCCGCAGCAGGGGGTTGGTCGGCGTCTCGGCCAGCACCATGGCGGCGCCACCTTCGAGGGCCGCCGCGGCGGCATCCAGATCCGTCATGTCGACGGTCTCGAAAAGAAGGTCGAAGTCGGTGAGCACTTTGGCGAACAGCCGCCAGGTTCCGCCGTAGACGTCGGCGGGTATGAGGACGCGGTCCCCCGCGGAGAGCGTCAGTGCGAGGGTCGCGATCGCGGCCATCCCGGAGCCGAAAGCGACACCGTGGTCGGCTCCTTCGAGAGCGGCCAGGCATGTCTCGAGTGCCCGTCTTGTCGGATTGTCCGCCCGCGAATAGTCGAATCCTTTGTGCTTGGCTACAGCATCCTGCACGTAGGTCGATGTTTGATAGATGGGGACCACCGCGGCACCGGTGGCCGGGTCGGGCTCTTGGCCCGCATGTATGGCGGCGGTCTCGAAATGAATATCCTGGGGCACTGCGACTCCGAGAGGAGAGACTGAGCTGAAAGACCTAGATACCACGCCGGACGACGCTTGGATCGCCGTCCTCGGCCAATGGCGGAAGGGCCGGGGGCGGCTGCCCCTCCCCTACGTTCACGCGGTCACGAAGGCAGGAGGCATCGTCCGTGTCCTGTCGACATTCGAGGAGCTAACCTCGGAGGAGATCCCCGAGGACATCCAGCTCCACGCCGAGATCGACCCCTACGACGCGTCCAGTCTCGACGGCGCCGCCGGACTGGTGCTGTGCGGCGGTGGAGACGTGGACCCTCAGCTGTACGGGCGGAGGCGCCATCCACGCACCCACAACGTGAGCCAGCGGCGGGACCGCTTCGAGCTCACGATGATCGGGGCCGCCCTCGAGCGAGACATGCCCATGCTGGCGATCTGTCGGGGGATGCAGCTGCTCAACGTGCACTTCGGGGGAGCCCTCGACCAGCATCTCCTCGATACGCCGGGGAGGTTCGACCACTACCGAGATCGCCCGATCGCCGAACCCGCCCACAACCTCTCAATCAAGGAGGGCAGCCTGCTCACAGAGATAGCGGGCTCGCTGCAGATCTTGGTGAACACTCACCATCATCAGGGACTCGAAGGACCGGCCGGGCCGCTGGAGGAGATCGGTTGGGCAGAGGACGGGGTCCTCGAGGCCGTCGAGTCAATAGAGCATTCCTGGGTTCTCGGGGTCCAGTGGCATCCGGAGGCAATGTCCCCGGTGGACCGCACTCAGGCGACGCTATTCGAGGCGTTCGTGGACGCGGTCCGTCACTACGAATCGAGCGAGACGCAAGTCACTGCTCGGAGCGCGTAGAGGCTGGTAGGCCCATCACCGTCGCCACGTCCGAGGACGTCGATGCGGTTCGGCCCGCCACAATCGGCACATCCGAGGCGACGACGGCCACCACCGGCTGACCCTGCGTCCACTTCTGGAGCTGGACCCTTGTTCGTGTGCCGGCTCCCACCTCGAGGTCCTGGAGGGAAGCGGCCCTTAGCGGTTCGCGGTCACTGAACCACAGCTCGATCGATACGGATGCTGCTTCTCCCCCGGGATTGAGCAATACGACCCCGTCCGTCTCCGACGCGAAGGCCGCAGGGCCGAGCAGCCAATCCGCTTCCGGCTTCTGCGCCCCCATCTCGGATGCAACTCCCTCTAACAAGCGCGTGTCGTAGGAGACGGTTCCCTCCACGACGATGTCCGCCCCGCTCGTGGAGCGAACGATCGCTCCGACGCCGCCCGCGTCATTCTGTCGACCGGTGACCGACCGGGCAAGCGAGATGCTGCGCGACGAGCGCGCAGGGATCGCGAGGTCGACGAGCTTGGGCGGCTGGATGGCCTCGTCGTCGGTCACCAGCTGCACGGTGACGACCGCCTCCTCTTCACTCGGATTCAACACGGCGATGCGTTCGGATACGCCCTCCCCCACTGCTCCGGCGGGCAAGTACCAGATGTCGCCGGCGGTCGGAGAGCCGAGGCTCAACTGAAGGCTGGAGGCTCGCTCGGCCTTCACGGTGGCGGCCCGCCACGCGACCACGCGACCCCTGACAGCCTCGACGCTGGCGGCAAGGGTTCTTTGACGGAGGATGAAGTCGTTGACGCGGACAACGCGCCACTCGCCCGCCGGGACCCCGACATCCGCGAGGTTCGCCTTCGCGCTCTCCCCCACGGGGGTGAAGAAAACCACGCGCACTACGGCCTCGTCCGGGAAGGGGTTGTAAATGAGGAGGCGCTCGTCGAAGCCGAGAAGGCTGCTCCCCTCTCCGAAGTACCAGCGGGAAGCGGCCGTCCTCGAGCAGCGGGCGGCACCGGCGCCCGCGACCGGCTTGGAGGACACGATCGTTGCACCGGCGTAGACCGGTCCCCCGAGGCCGACCACGTCTGCGGGGTCCACTACGTCGACGACGCGGCTATGGCCCCCTTCGAGTGTCGAGGGCTCGGGCTGCTGCGGAGAGACCTCGACCAGGAGATCCTCGCCCGACTCCGAGGCCAGCGTCAGCTTGCCGGTGACCACCCTGCCTGCTGCCGGGGGTGGACAGAACAGCGCCCGCTCCTCGAAGCGCGCCCCCCGGACGGGAGCCTCCTGTTCCCGCTCCACCCCCTCGGAGCCGAGGTCGAGCGCAAGCCCTCCCGCCAGCGCGGACAACAGGAGGACGCCCACCGTGCCCTCGCGGAAATGTTCGATGACGGCCCTCATCCGAGGATCCTTCGGGCGGGAGACTGGGCTCGGGCGAAGGCGGCGCTCACCACGACCCCCCACGCGAGTGCAATGGCGACCAACCACGCGATGTCTGAAACGGTCCTCGGATGCGCGATCGTCAGGCGGCCAGACTCGCCGCTCGGGATCTCGAAGACGTTGGCCCATCCGCCGTCGACGGACTCGAGCTCGCCACCGTCTACCGTTGCTTCCCAGCCGGGCTCCTGCCTCTCCGCGAGGACTGCAAAACCAGGACCCCCGACGTCCTCGGCCACGTACTCGGACGCGGATTCCTGGACGGCTTCGCTCCGCTCGGCCTGGAACCCCCCCCGAGCCAGGACAGGATCGCCCCTCTCTATCGCCTCCAGGAGACCAGGGACCTCCTCGTAGACCGCGGCCCTGTCGAGTCGCTCACCATTCTCGAGCAGCATGTATTCGGGCTCGGAGCGGATGAGTGCGAGGTCCCGCTGACTCAGCCACCTGGTGGCGCCGGCGGACCGCTGGAGGACGACGAACCGAACGTTGAAAGCACCCAGCAGACTTCCCCCACGATCGGTGGCTCCCTCCTCCACAGATGCGATCACTCGACGGAGCTGTTGCTCGGCATCGCCCGCGCTGTTCTCGAACAGATCGCTGAGTACCTGGCCCCGAGGCCCGGTCACCATGTGCGGCTCCAATGGACGCATCGAGCTCGGAACGGGCGACGTCCAGGCCTCGCCCACCCACAACGCCCGGAACTGATCACCCTGTGTCCCCTCGGTGGCGAGCAGGTCCCTGATCTGTTCGACCGCTTCTGCATCGACCCGGACGCCCCCGCGGCCAGGATCCCACCCTCCTCGCAAGACCGCGGGGCCGAGACCGACGACGACGAGAAAACCGGCGAGGGCCAGACAACCGAAGGTCAGCGCATGAACGAAGCCGAGTCCGCGTCTCGGGAGGTCGAGGCGGAAGGCTCCAACCGCCAAGCCGGCGAGGGCCGAGAAGGCGAGCGACGCGAGCACACCCGCCTCGGTAGGAGATGCCACGATGGGACGCAGCGCCCCGGCCGAGATCGCGGTGATGAGCCAGCCGGTAGCGAGGATCAGCGACCACAAGGAGAGGGCGACACGGCGTCGTTGACCGGACGAGACCAAGACGGCGACCAGGCCCAGCAACGGAAGAGCCAGGCCGAACAGGGTTGGGGCGGAAGGCGTCTGACCGAGCAAGACGCTCGCCATGCCGTGATCGGCGAACGGAGCCGCGAAAGTGCTCCACGAGTCCCCGTCACGCAATCGATCGAGCGGTCCGCCGTCATCGAGCCAGTGCCAGCTCCACGGCAGCAGCAGAGCCCATCCGGTGGCGATCCCGATGATGGACGACATCAGTCCTCGGAGCGCTTTGTCTCCCCGGTCCAAGAACGCTCTTACCGCGGTCAGCAGCACGGTCGCCACGAGATAGAGCACAACGGACCCCGGCACGAACGCGGCAGATATAGCCGTTCCGAGAGCCATACCGGCTACGGCCCTACTGCGGTTGAAACGCGGAGGTCTTACCCACCCGATGAGACGAAGCAGCGACGTGAGGACGAACGGGGCCGCTGCGCCGAGGACGAGAGCTCCGAGCGCTCCGTTCCTCACCCCCGCGAATCCCACCGCTCCGAGCACATAGATCAGACCGCCCACGAGGCGCGAGGGGCGGTCGACCAGACCACCGAGGAGCCGGTAGGCACCGAGGAAACCGGCCAACCCCATCCCGAGGATCAGCACTTTCTGAGCCACACCCGTGGCTCCGAGCGTGATTAGGGGAACGGTGCCGAGCAACGCGAAGGCGGGCGGAGCGGCACCACCCTGGCCCAGCCCCGAGCCGTGCCAGGGCGACACGAAAGCGCGCAACAGGGCGGTTGCGCGCTCCGGGTAAGGAAGGATCTCCCCTGCGACGACGGAGGGCCCCCAGATGATGTGCCTGAAACCCACCACGAGAACGATGACCGCGAACATCACCATGACCCCTGGGAAGCCCTGCAGCTCGAGCCCGAATGAGCGCGCCGCCCGCCCTCGGCGAGCGAGAAGCTCAGCGCGCCGTCCCCATGCTTCCTCGAGCCTGCCGGCCTGATGGGTCGCGTAGAAACGGACCCGCCTGCCTTGACCCACCATCAGACGCCTGAGGTTGCGGTCGGGGACTTGCCGTAATCGTTGAGCCCGGGCTCGCGCAGTCAACGTCTGGGGGACGCTCAGGACGTTCCAGCCCAGGGCGCGGGCGAGGTTCAGGATCTCGCGCGGCTGACGCAGGGTGATGAAGACGATCATCTCGGCGATCGCCAGCAATACGAAGGCGGGCAACAGCGACAGAAGGCGAGCCCTCGACACGTTCTTGGCGATCGTCCTGAAGCGGTTACGCCTGATGAAGTAGCGCGGGGGCACGAACTGAGAACGCCGCTTGCCCGTGGCCAGGGCGATCGCGTGCCGAGCCTTGGCGTGGGGTTCAACGCGTACCGCGTGTCCCGCGAGACGAGCTCTCCAGCAGAGGTCGAGGTCCTCCGAGAAAGCACGCATCTTCGCGTCCCATCCGCGTAGATCCCGGAAGACTTCATGACGGATGAGCATGCACGTCGACGTCACGTAGAAGACCTCGACCGATTTATCGTGTTGCCCGAGGTCGATCTCGTGCTCTTCCAGTCCCTTGTACGGATAGCCATAGCGGTCTATCGCCATTCCGATTTCCTCGAGCCGAGAGGGATCCTCCCAGTCCACGATCTTCGGGCCGACTATCGCGGTGTCATCGTGAGCCAACATGCGAGCGACCATCAGCTCGACAGACGTTCGCTCGAGAGCGGCGTCGTCGTGGATGAACAGTAGGAAGTCGGCGTCCGTCCTCACGCGCGACATGGCCCAGTTGATGGCTCCTCCGAACCCCAGCGGACGCGGAGTTCGCAGATATCCCCAGCGGCGACGCCGAAGGTGGCGCTTCGCGATGCGCTTGAGGGTCGGCTGGACGCGTGAGTCTCGCGACGCGTCGTCCACGACCAGGACGTCGAGAAGAAGGTAGGTCTGCATGTTGAGACCGACGAGACAGTCCCGTAGCCATGTGCGGCCGTCGTGCGTGACAACGATGGCCAGCACGGTCGGAAGCCCGCTATGGATCCCGCCAACTGCAGCGCGCGCTCGTTCGGGTTCTGTTCTAGTGGCCATTGTCAAGATAGAAACCCTGGTCCCGGCGCTAAGCGGATACGCGCCCGTACATCGTCGTTCGGCGCCTGGGGACGCGACCGATCGAACGTATCAAGGCCTCCATTCCGGCAGGATCGAGCTCCTGCCCGTGGCTCGCCCCGGCCGCCCGAGAGATGTTCTCGTCCATCAGGGTTCCGCCGAGGTCATTGGCCCCAGCCTGCAGCGCGAGCTTGGATCCTTCGAGTCCCATCTTCACCCACGACACCTGGATGTTCGGGATCGCTCCGTGCAAGGCGATCCGAGCAACCGCGTGCATCTTGAGAGCCTCCTCGAAGGTCGGTCCCCTCCTGGCCTTTCCCTTGAGGTAGATCGGAGCGGCCATATGAACGAAGGGAAGCGGCACGAATTCGAAGAGGCCCCCGTTCGCATCCTCGACCTCCAAGTGCAGGTCGCGGACAACGATCAGGTGGCGAGCCCAATTACGCGGCCCCTCGACCGTCCCGAACATGATCGTGGCGTTGGACCGAAGCCCCAGAGAGTGCGCGATGCGATGGACCTCGCACCACTGCTCGGTATTGATCTTGTCCGGACAGATGATTGCGCGGATCTCGTCGTCGAGGATCTCCGCAGCTGTGCCGGGCAGCGTGGCCAGGCCGGCATCCTTGAGCTGCGCCAAGAAATTGTGAACGGTCATGGTTGAGGTCTCCGCTCCTTGGAACACCTCGAGCGCCGTGAATGCGTGGACGTGCATCTCTGGCACCTGTTCCTTGACCGCCATGAGGTACTGGCGGTAGTTATCTCCGGTGAACGAGTGATGGATGCCTCCCTGCATGCAGACCTCAGTCGCGCCGCGGTCCCAAGCTTCCTGAGCGCGCCGTGCAACTTCCTCCGGTGACAACAAATAAGGCTCACCCCGCAGGTTCAGAGATTTCGGTCCCTTGGAGAACGCGCAGAAGCCACAGCGGAAGTAGCACATGTTCGTGTAGTTGATGTTGCGGTTGACTACGTAGGTGACCTCATCGCCTACGACGGCCCTGCGGAGATCGTCGGCGATCGAATAGAGCCGTTCGGTCTCTGCACCGCGAGCTGTGAACAACAGCGCAACTTCTTCTTCGTTCAACTGATCTCCACCCACGGCCTTGTCGAGGGCATTCATGACGGGAGAACGCACCACACGTCCGGGGACCCTCCATGCGCCCGCGGACGCAGCCTCAAGCGCGATCGCAGCGCGCTCTGGAGGATGCGCGTCCACTCCCGAGTACCAGCGCTCGTCCTCCGGCCGCCGGTATCCCTCGCCGTCGGTCGCATCCAGCACACCCGCATGCAGGTGTGGATCGATCCAATCCCTCAAGGCGGCCGGCGTCGAGCAGTAGGCCGGATACACCGCGAGGCGCTGGAGTAGCAGGAAGCCGCGCCCTTCCGTAACCTCCTGCAATTCCTCCAACTTGGGCCACGGTCGCTCGGGGTTGACGTGGTCGGGAGTGACGGGGGACACACCACCCCAGTCCGACAGGCCGGCCCCGAGGTACTCACCGTATTCGTAAGGACTGAGATTGGGGGGAGCCTGGATGCCGACATCGGGTCCCATCACCAAGCGCGCGAGAGCGATCGTCAGTTTCATCTCCTGAACTGTGGGCTCTGGGTGCTCGGCCATCAACGTTTCAGGCTTTGCCCGGAAG
>JBOGXB010000039.1:0-19779 GCA_050694215.1 Actinomycetota bacterium | reverse complement strand
GCCGAGCACATCCCCCACAGGCTCGAACGTCACCGACTTGCCGGGCCGGATGTCCTTCGAGATCTCGAGTCCGGCGAACGTCACGTTGTGAAGGTTGCGGCCCTGGTTCTCGATCGTGAAGGGACGATCCGCCGCGACCTCGATGTGATCCTCGGGATGCACATCGTGGAAGTGGTTGTCGACCGCAACCGAAACGTAGGGACCGGTCGTCGAGGTGATCTTGCCCGGGCGGATCGAGGAATCATCGTTCGAGCTGCAGGAAAGCATCGCCAGGACCGCGGCCAAGACGGCCGCGAGGTAAGAGCGGCCAATCACAGGACGTGATCGAGGAAGGCTTTGAACCGCTCATCGTGAGGGTTGGCGAAGATCTCCTTTGGGACCCCGTCCTCGATGATGCGGCCTTCGTCCATGAACAGGAGACGGGTAGCCACCTCGCGCGCGAAGCCCATCTCGTGTGTCACGACGATCATCGTCATCCCCTCCTCGGCCAAAGCGACAATCGTGTCCAGCACCTCCTTGACGAGCTCGGGATCTAGTGCGGACGTCACTTCATCGAACAACATGAGCTTGGGCTTCATCGCGAGCGCCCGAGCGATCGCGATGCGTTGTTGCTGACCCCCCGAGAGCTGACCGGGGTAGGCGTCCGCCCTGTGTGCCAGTCCGACGTGCTCCAGCTCTTTCATCGTTCTCTCGTTCGCGGCAGAGTCGTTCAGACCCAGCACCTTCTCCAGAGCCAGTCTTATATTGTCCCGGGCCGTCTTGTGTGGGAAGAGGTTGAAGGCCTGGAAGACGATACCGATGTGCGTCCGCACCTTGTTCAAGTCCGTCCGGATGTCGGTGATGTCCTGACCGTCGAAGATCACCTTTCCAGTGGTCGGCTCCTCCAGCATGTTTATCGTGCGCAGCAGAGTCGACTTCCCCGAGCCCGACGGGCCGATCACCGCTACGACTGCCTTGGGCTCTACGTCCAGATCGATCCCCCTCAGCACGTGGAGGGTGCCGAACCACTTGTGAATGCCCTCGAGCCGGACGAGCGAGCTGGTCATTTGTGAAGTCCGAGCAAGCCGCTGTGAAGCCTCGCTTCCACCGCATTGACGATGCGGATCAGGGGCAGCGTAATCACCAGGTATCCGGCCGCAACCGCGACGAAGTAAGTGGCGTTGAAAGTTGAGGAGAACCCCTCCCGTCCGAACGAGAACAGATCCAGCTCCGTAGCCAGCAGACCCAGAACCGTTATCAGCGACGTGTCCTTGATGAGGATGACGAACTCGTTCATGAGCGGCGGTATGACCCTGCGTACCGCCTGGGGGATGATCGCATAGCGCATCGACTGCGCGTAGGTCATACCCAATGAACGAGCCGCCTCCATCTGACTTCGCTCTATCGACTGGATGCCCGCTCTGAACACCTCCGCCGCGTAGGCGCCGGTGTTAAGAGCGAACACCATCATCGCCGTGACGTAGGCGGAGACATTCAATCGGAGCCCGAGCGCCAGCCCGAAGTAGAAGACAGAGAGCTGCCAGAGGAGGGGTGTGCCGCGGAAGAAGTTGATGTAGGTGACCGCGGGAGCTCGTACGGTTCGGCGCCTAGACAGGGTCAGCACGGCCAGCGTGAGCCCGATGACGATCCCGCCGAATTCCCCGACGAATGCAAGCAGCACTGTGTTCCTTGCGCCCCTAATGAAGCCATCCAGGCTTCCCTCCAGCACCTCGATGTTCATGAAGTTGTTGACGAAACGAAAAATGCTCCCAGAGCGGAAGTAGAAGAGAACTAGAGCGACGAGCACAGCCTGAGAGCCGAGCACCGCACCGGCGATCGCCTGCTCTCGCATCCGCTTGGACGGCATCCGTCCGTTCGCGGCAAAACCGCTTATCGCTGATGCGAGACCCACGACCAGACCGATCAGGAGCGCGACCGTCTCGCCGCGCGACCTGAAGGCCTCGATGATGTGGCAGACGCCGAGAGCACCGACCAGGTCGGGTTGGACGCCCTCCGCAACACATTCGCGTGTGACGGTCTCGCCGCCCCCCAGCGCGTAGGCAAGCTGGATCGCGAACGTCCCGCCCAGAGAGGCGATCAGAGCGGCTATGCCTGCAACGAAGATCGACAGAGGTACGGGAGCGGTTCCGCCGCGCGTATCGGGGGGTCTCTCGGGCGCTTCAGGGGAGGTTGCTGCCATGACTCCTCGCGGACGAAAAGGCGCCCGCGCAGTATCTGTGCGGTGCCCCCGAAGACATCCTTACTGCCCCTGGAAGTCCTCCGGAACGGGGTTGTCGGGGAAGAACTTCGTGAAGATCTCCTCGTAGGTCCCGTCGGCGATGATCTCGGCCAGCACCTCGTTGGCCGCCTCGGTCAGCTCCGGGTTCTCCTTCGAGAACGCGAACCCGTACTCCTCGTCGGTATCGATCGCTTGCACCAGCTCGAGGCCGGGGCGGTTCTCGATGATCCCTATGGACGCGCCCTCGTCGTTCACCACCCCCACGACGTTGCCCGCCTCGAGATCCGTAAAGGCGTCGGGTGCGGTCTGGAACGTCTTGATCTCAACCCCCTTGGGGCCGAGCTCCTCTTCGGCGAAGGCTTTTCCGGTGGTGCCCTTCTGCACTCCCACGACGTCGCCCTCTCCGAGATCGTCGATGGAAGCGATGTCGGGGGTCTCCTCGGTATTGACCGTAAAGCTCTGCCTGGAGTTGAAGTATGGGTCGGAGAAGTCGACCGTCTGAAGGCGCTCCTCCGTGATCGTCGATGCGGCGGCCACCATGTCGAACCTGCCGCCGGCCAATGCCGTGAAGATCGTGTCGAAGTCCGCCTTCTTGAACCTGACCTCGAGGCCCAGTCGCTCACCGATCTCCTGACTCATCTCGATGTCGAACCCGACCGGCTCGCCATTCTCGACCGACTCGAACGGTGCGAAATCCAAACACGAGGCAACGAGGAGAGTGCCCTCTTCGATCGTCTCGAACTGCGGACCCTCGGTCTCGTCGCCACCACCAGCGGGCTGCGTCTCGGGCGCCTCCTCGCCGCACGCGGCTAAGACGAGAAGAGCGCCGCATAGAAGCGCGACGACCTTCAACCAGCGGTTACTTCGAGTCATCTCTCCCCCTAATGGCTCAACCCGTCGGCGTGTTTGCGAAGCACCGCTCACACTACTCCTCGCCCAGGTACGCCTTGCGGACCTGGTCGTTGGTCAGCAGCTTCTTGGCGTCGTCCTCGAGGATGATCTCGCCCGTCTCGATCACGTAGCCGCGGTCGGCGAGCTGCAGCGCGAGCTGGGCGTTCTGCTCCACCAGCAGGATCGTCGTGCCCTGCTCGTGGATCACCCGGAGTAGGTCGAAGATCCTCTCGACGAACAGCGGAGCCAGCCCCATAGACGGCTCGTCCAGCATCAGCAGCTTGGGCTGGGACATCAGGGCGCGGCCCACCGCGAGCATCTGCTGCTCGCCTCCGGACAGGGTCCCTCCCATCTGCCTCTGCCGTTCCTTGAGGACCGGGAAGAGCTCGTAGACGCGGTCGTAATCGCCGGACGAGGGCTTCGCGTGGGCGAACGATCCCATCGTGAGGTTCTCGTGCACGCTCATGCGAGGAAAGATGCGGCGGCCCTCTGGGACCTGGACGAGGCCCATCTCGACGATCTCATGGGAGGGAACGCCGTCGATGCGCTCGCCCTGGAATCGAATCTCCCCCGACGCGATCAGCTTCACACCCGAGATCGACTTCAGCGTGGTGGACTTACCTGCGCCGTTGCCCCCGATCAGCGTTACGAGTTGCTTGTTGCCCACGGTCATCGACACGCCCTTTACGGCCTCGATCCCGCCGTAATGGACCACGACATCCTTCAGCTCGAGCAACGCTTCAGCCACGGCGGTCCTCCGGCAGGCCTGGCTGCTCTGCCGTGGCCGCCTCTTCCCGCTCGGGCGCCGCCTCCCCGGCGGCTCCGGCTCCGAGGTAGGCCTCGATCACCTTGGGATCCTGCTGAACCTGCTGCGGTCCGCCGTCGGCGATCTTCTCGCCGTGATCGAGCACCGCGATCCGCTCGCACACGTTCATCACGACCTTCATGTCGTGCTCGATGAGCAGGATCGTGACGCCCCGCTCCCGTATCTTCTTGATCAACTCCAGCAGCCGGCCCTTCTCGGTCGGGTTCATCCCGGCCGCCGGCTCGTCCAGGAGCATGAGCTGCGGGTTCGTCGCCAGCGCACGAGCGATCTCGACCCTTCTTTGGTCCCCGTAGGAGAGGTTGCCGGCAACCTCGTTCGCGTACTTGTGTATGCCGACGAAGTCGAGGATGTTCTCGGCGGCCTGCTGCCCGTCCCTCTCCTCCCTATGGAGACGCGGGGTACGGAAGATTGCGTCGAGCACGTTGGTCTTGTGATGCGCGTCGCGGCCGACGATGACGTTCTCGATCGCGGTCATGTTCTGGAACAAGCGGATGTTCTGAAACGTCCTGCCGATCCCGTCCTTGGTGATCTCGTACGGCTTGCGAAGCCGCTTCCGTATGCCGAGCGTCGTACCCTGTAGCACGTTCGCGCCCCGGAACAGGATCTCCCCGCCGGACGGCGGGTAAATGCCTGTGATCATGTTGAAGAAGGTCGTCTTGCCGGCGCCGTTCGGCCCGATGAGGCCTCGTATCTCTCCCTTCGCGATGTCGAGATCGACGTCCTTGACGGCGGTGAGGCCGCCGAATCTCTTGGTGACCTTCTGTGCATCGAGGATGGGGTCCGCCACCGGCTAACCTCCCGCGTGAGCGGCTTCGTAGAGCTGCTCTTCCGAGGTCGCCCCCTGCAGCTCGGCCTTCCGACGTTTCGAGGGCAGCAACCCCTGGGGCCGGAAGATCATCATCAGCACGATCACGACGCCGAACGCGAAGAACCTGTAGTCCTCGAAGCCTCGGAAGACCTCGGGGAGCAGGACGACGACGGCCGCGCCGATAACCGCCCCCGCGATCGATCCCATCCCTCCGATCACGACCATCGTGAGGATGAGGATCGACTGGAAGATGTTGAACGTGGGCGGGTTGATGAACCCGACCTGGCTCGCGTAGACGACCCCCCCCACCCCGGCCGTACTAGCTCCGATTACGAAAGCTGCGAGCTTCATCCTGACCACGGGGACGCCCATGGCGGCCGCTGCCACCTCGTCCTCGCGGATCGCGACCCAGGCGCGTCCGATGCGCGAGCTGTCGAGCAGGTGGATCGCGACGATCCATACAACGACGAGCGCGAGGAACAGGAAGTAGTACTTCGTATCTATCAACGTCCCCCATTCGACGTTGATGGGCCCGACGTCGAGGATCGGATGAGGGATGTTGCGGACCCCACGCGGACCGCCCGTGATGCTGTCGAGGTTGTTGGCGCTGATCCGGATGATCTCTCCGAAGCCCAGCGTCACGATCGCCAGGTAGTCGCCGCGCAACCGCAGCGTCGGCGAGCCGAGCACGATCCCGGCGATCACCGCCACGGCCAGGGCGGCTATCAGGATCAGCCACATCCACTGGTCCCAGATGGGCTCGGCCTCCGCGGTGCGACCCTCGGCTATGCGAGCTTGAGTGAAGCTGTGGGCGCCGGTGAGGATCGCCGCAGTGTAGGAACCAATGGCCCAGAACGCGACGTACCCGAGGTCGAGCAGCCCTGCGAAGCCCACCACGACGTTCAGCCCCAGGGCGAAGAGGATGAAGAGCATCACGCGAGCGAGGGCCGCGCCGCTCGTCGCCCGCTGCGCCCACAGAGGAAGGTCGATGTAGTCGTTCAGGTAAGGAAGGAACGCTGCCAGCGCGACGAGGACGATCCCGATCAGGGGGTACGTCCACTTGCTGTTGTCGTTGACAAACTCCCGCGCCGCGGTCGTCCTCATGGTGAGCGGCTGAAGGTCCTTGGCGATCGAAGACCGCACTCTCGCAGTTGCCGCCTTGCGCTTCTCCCGCAGCTCCGCCCGTTTCTGTCGCATCTGTCCGAGAGAGGACGCCCGCCTTCGGCGTCCTTTCGCCTGTGCGCCGGTCTCCGACGGCTCTTGGGTCTGGTCCCTGGGCTCTCGGTCGGTCACTACGCGCCCACCTCCTCTCCGAGAAGACCCGTCGGCCGGAACATGAGCACGAGTACAAGCACAACGAACGCGACGACGTTCACCCACTCCGCTCCGAAGATCGGCACCGAGTACGCCTCCACGATGCCGAGAAGCAACCCACCGAGCATGGCGCCGCGGATGTTGCCGATTCCCCCGAGCACCGCGGCCGTGAAGGCCTTGATCCCGGGAAGGAAGCCGATGAACCAGAATGCAGGGACGCCCAACACCAAGACGTAGAGGAAGCCTGCCGCTCCGGCCATCAACCCACCGATCAGGAACGTGACGACGACGACGCGGTCTATGTTGACGCCCATCATCGACGCGGCCTCGGCGTCCTGGGCAACCGCGCGGATTCCCCGGCCGAACTTCGTCTGCCTGACGAAGCGATCAAGAATGAACAGCATGAGGCCGGCCGCAACGATCACAAGGATCCGCTTGTCGCTGAAGCCCGCGTCGAAGAGATTGAAGACAATCGAGCCCTCCATCACCTCGGGCACCGACTGCGGGTTGGGTCCGGCGATGCCCGGGAGCCTTATGGGGCCCAAGGAATGCTGACCGTCCATCAACACGAAGAGGTACTGGATGGTCAACGACGCTCCGATCGCGCTGATCAGGAAGGACAGCCTGGGTGCCCCCCGCTTACGCAGGGGTCGGTAGGCGAGACGCTCGACGATGACGGCGAGCAGCCCAGACGCGATCATCGCCGGGATGATGCCGCCGATGATGATAACCACCAGGGCTAGCCCCGCCGCGGGCTCGTCGACGTTGTACCACTCGCGATAGGCGTAAAGGGTGGCGAAGGTCGAGACCATGAAGACCTCGGAGTGCGCGAAGTTGATGAGCTGCAGCACTCCGTAGACCATCGTGTAGCCGAGGGCGATCATGGCGTAGATCGACCCGAGGGTCAGCCCGTTGCGCGTCTGTGGCCAGAACTGATCCGCGAAGTCCGAGAAGAACTCCACCTGCCCCCCCGCTAAGCGAGCTGCCCCGACATGAAGGAAGGGCGGGAGTTTACCCGCCCTTCCTTTCGGCCGCTAGTTGTTTCTGCTTCTCACAGCTCGAGGCTGAGACCGAGGTCGGCCGCGTTCCCGACCTCTGCCATCTCGCCCCCCTTGACCTCGTATATGAAGAACAGCTGCGCGACGTCCTCCGCCGCGAGCTCGTGGGTCTCGGGATCGAATGCGTAGGTCTTGGCCGCACCCTCGTAGGGCTCCTCAGACGTGAGCCCGTCGAGGTACTCCTTGATGCCCTCGCGGATTCCCTCAACGTCCTCGGCTCCGCCATCGATAGCGGAGCGGATGCCCTCGCCGATCAGCCCCATGACGTCGTAGCCCTCGGCCGCGTAGACGGGAACCGAAGAGGCCTCGCCGCCGTACTCGCTGTTGTACGTCTCGGCGAAGTCTCCACCGAGGTCGGACGGGATAGACAGGTGTGTTCCCTCGGCTGCGTCACCGGCGAGCTCGAGGAAGGTGGATGACACGGAGCCGTCCCCCGACATGAAGGTCACGTCGAGCCCCGCCTCGACGCCCTGCTTTACGATCTTGCCGAAGTCCGCGTCGTACCCGCCGAAGTAGAACGTATCCGCTCCCGACGCCTCGACGTCTGAGAGAACTGCCGAGTAGTCGTCGGCTCCCGACTCCACGCCCTGCCTGCCGACGACCTCGACGCCACCCTCCTCCGCTGCCTTGGCGACCGCATCGGCCAGCGGCTGGCCGTACTCTGACTTGTCGTCGGCCACGAAGAGCTGCTCGGCGCCGAGCTCCTGTGCGATGTACTGACCGCCGAGGCTCCCCTGCCCCGCGTCGTTGCCGATGGCCCGGTACCAGTAGTCCCAGTCCTCCTCCGCGAGCGCCACTCCGGTGCAGGATGGGCAGATGAACGGGATACCCGCGTCGTTATAGGTGTCACCCGACACGGCCGACTCGCCCGAGAAGCCGGGGCCGTCGATCGCCACAGTCTCGGGATCAGCGGCGGCCTCCTCCACCACCGGAGGCGCCTGGTCGGGGTTGCCCTGTGTGTCGCCCTCCTTGAGGGTTATCTCCGCCGGGAAGCTCTCGTCAGCGTTGAGCTCTTCGACCTTGAGCTGCGCGCCCTGAAAGCCCGGGATCACGAGATAGTTGAACGGACCGGTCAGCGCGCCCTGGTAGTAGACGGCGACCGGTATCTTCTCCGCCGCCTGACCGCCCGCATCGCCGTCGTCGTCCCCGCCGCCACACGCCGCCGCGACCAGCGTCAGAGCGGACAGCAGCGCGACAAAGACCATCCACTTGGACCTCTTCATCAATTCCCCCTTGCTTCAGCCGACTACCCAACCCTCACAACAAGAGGACAACAGACATCCACCCAACGAGCCTCCCGGTCGTGAGGATGGCTATCTTACAGAGCAGGCGGGGTAAATCAAAGCCATAGAGAAGCCCACCCGCTAGGAGGACCCCAGCTCTTTACTACGCGGGTAGCAGAAGCTGGGCCCTCGGTATCCGGAGCTCAGATCGACGCGGCCTCCAGGACTGCCTGGGCGACCTCTCGCATGGGCCGGCGCTCGTCCATGGCTCGCTTCTGGATGTGGCGGAACGCCTCCGCCTCTGTCATCCCCTTCTCGTCGATCAGGCGCCCTTTGGCCCTGTCCACGACCTTTCTGGTGGCCAGCTGCTCGCTCAGGTCGGAGGACTCCTTCCTGGCGGCGGAGAGCTGCGCGTAGCGGGCCAGGGCGACCTCGATGGCCGGGAGCAGGTCTGATTTCTGAAACGGCTTCACCAGGTAGCCCATCGCCCCGGCCTCGGCCGCCCTGACTACCAGATCCTTCTGGGAGAAGGCGGTGAGTATGAGGACGGCGCCCAACCCTCTCTCGGTCACCTGCTCGGCGGCGGTGAGGCCGTCCACCCCGGGCATCTTGATGTCCATGATGATCAAGTCGGGGCGCTTCTCCTCTGCGTTACGGAGGGCAGCGTCCCCGTCCGAGGCCTCCCCCACGACCGAGAAACCCTCCTCTTCGAGCATCTCCTTGAGGTCCAGGCGGATGATGGCCTCGTCCTCCGCGATCAAGACCGTGGTGGGCTCGGTCATCTCGGTCGCTCTCGTCTCCTTGCGCTCATGCGCTCGAGCCGAGCATGCGATCGAGGAGCCGGTCCTGCTCCGCCTGGAGGTCGGAGATCTCGGCGGCGACTCGCTCGCGCTCCCTAGCCATGCGCTCGTAGTCCTCGCGGGCGATGCGGTATTCACGGTCGGCTATGGGAGTCTCCGCGACGAGCATGCGGGTCTTCGCCTCTTCCACGACATCCATCTGGAAGAGGAGCTGCTCCTCGGCGATGCGGAGCTCCTCGCGCGCCTTGTGCATGCGGTCGCCGATCTGGGCGAGGCCTTCCTCGATTCGCATAGGGCGGAAAGTATAGGTGGGAAGATGGGCCGCGATCATCGTCCAGAATCTCCAGCCGCGGTGAGGGAACCGGTAGACCTGGCGTCCTCAAAAGGCGCTGCCCGAAAGGGCGTGTGGGTTCGAATCCCACCCGCGGCACGCAGTGCCGTGGGGTTCGAACCAGGGTTCTAGCGAGAGGGTCGGTTCCGAAGTTCGAATCCCACCCGCGGCACGCAGTGCCGTGGGTTCGAAGGAGGAAACGTGAACGACCTCGACCGAAGGCTCGAACGGTGGACTGACGCCGGCCTCATCACCGCTGACCAGGCCCGAGCAATCCGAGCCGCCGAGCAACAGGACGGACGCGTCTCTGGGGCGATCCCGGTCTTTGCCGAGGTCATCGCCTACGTCGGAGCGATATTGGCGCTCAGCGCCGTTGCGTTCATCGCGTCCCAAATGTGGTCGAACCTCGCCATAGGAGAAAAGTTAGGGCTCATCGCGCTTGCGACGAGCCTTCTGTGGGCCGGTGGGTGGTGGATGCGAGGCAGCCGCAACCCGGTCGGCCAGAGGCTCGTGTCGGTCCTTTGGTTCCTATCGGCCGGTGGAATGGGCTGGCTTGCCGACACTGCCGCGACCGACCTCTGGGATCTCGAGGACGGTTACGCGCTGATCATCGGGCTCGCACTCTCTCTCTACGCTAGCCTTCTCTACCTCTACCGCCAGACCTCTCTGCAGCAGATCGCTGTGGCCGGCGGCGTGGGATTTCTCTGCGGGGGGTTCTCCGACATCGCCGGCGGGGACGACTGGTTCGGGTTGCTTCTGTGGCTCGCGGGGGCGGGGTGGATCGCCCTGGCGCGCGTTGGCGTGCTCACTCCCGGGCGCACAGGCTTCGCGCTCGGTGCCGTGGGCACAATGGCCGGCGCCGAGGTGGTGGTTTTCGAGTTCTTCGAGAGCCCGGCGGGATGGGGCCTGGCGCTCGGGTTGATCTCCGCGGCTGCGCTTCTCTATCTCAGCGTTTCGTTCGCGGAAAAGGTCCTGCTCGGCTTTGGGACAGTGGGCCTCTTCATCTTCTTGATTCAGATCATTGAGGAGTACCTGGCCGACGGGGTCGGCGGGCCGGTGGCGCTGTTGGTTGCGGGGATTGCGCTCCTGCTGGTTGCGCTCCTTGCCGTCCGCCTCAAAGACCGAGCGAAGACGGGTGACGTTGTCTGAGGAGGTGGGATAGGTGTGGGGGAGGTGCTGCTTGGGGGGGCGGCAGCCGGGCGCACCAATCAGCCGGATCGGCGTGGCTGCGAGCTATGGGCGGGGCTTACGTCCCTTCTGAATCCTGATCTGCCTCATCGACTCCCCCGATCGTTCCTGCGAGAAACACTCTTTCATCCATCGGCCGGCGAGGCCGGATTTTTGACCATCTGCGCATAGTGCGTAGTGGCCATCTTGCGCCTAGCCTGCCTGGACTACCCCCTAACAGTGCGAGCAATACCCCCCAAGCGGTGCGAGCAAACCTCCTGGTGAGTGCCTAGTGGCGAATATGACGCCGGGACGGGCGACCCGGTTGCCGCTCGGAGCCGCTAGGCGGCGACGCCCTCGTCGATCGCCCTGCGCACGCCGGCAAGGAAGTCGCCTGCTGCCCCGGGACCGGCCCCCTCCACCAGCCTGACCACGGCCGATCCGATCACCACTCCGTCGGCCGACAGGACGGCTGCGCGCGCCTGCTCGGCGCTCGATACCCCGAGGCCGACCAGCACCGGTAGATCCGTCGCCCCCCTGACCGCGGCGACGACCGCTGCCGCCTTCTCGGACAGGGACTCTCGGGCGCCGGTCACGCCTAGGGTCGATACGGCGTACACGAAGCCGGTCGCCGACCCGGCAACACGCGCCACCCGATCGGGAGGGGTGGTCGGGGCGACGAGCGGGATCCACGCCAGGCCACGGCGACTCGCCTCGCGGCGCAATGTCTCCGACTCCTCCAGCGGGAGGTCGGGGACGATCAGACCGCTGAATCCATTCTGTTCCGCGCGGCGACAGAACTCCCCTTCGCCGAGGTGGTGAATGGGGTTGTAGTACGTCATGACGATTCGGGGGACGCTCGACTCCCGATGCACCGCGGCCAGGTCCAGCCCTTGCAGCGGGCCCGTTCCTTGGCGTATCGCCCGCTCCCCGGCGGCCGCGATCACGGGCCCGTCCATCAGCGGGTCCGAGAACGGGAGGCCGACCTCCACTGCGTCCCCGTGCTCGGCTACCGCCGCGAGCACCGACGGGAACGAGCTCTCGTCCGGTATCCCCGCCATCACGTACGGCACGAGCAGCTTGCGTCCCTCAGCCAACGGTCCGCGCAGATGATCCAGCAGCGCGGTCACGCTTCGGCGGCCTCCATCACCTCTGCGACGGTGGCCACGTCCTTGTCCCCCCGGCCCGAGAGCCCGACCACGATGAGGTCCTTTCCTCCGCCCGCACGAAGAAGGTACGCGAGCGCGTGCGCCGGCTCGAGGGCGGGGATGATGCCCTCCGTTTCCGACAGCACCTGGAAGGCGGCGAGCGCCTCGGCATCGGTCGCCGTCTCGTAGCTGGCGCGGCCGCTCTGGGATAGCCATGAGTGCTCCGGTCCAACGCCCGGATAGTCGAGACCGGCCGACACCGAATGCGCATGCACGACGAGACCCTCGTCATCCTGTAGCAGCATGCTGCGAGCGCCGTGAAGGATGCCGGGCTCCCCCGCCGTGATCGAGGCACCGTGCCTCCGTTCGAGCCCCTCACCGGCTGCCTCCACGCCCACGAGTGCCACGTCCTCATCCCGGTAGAACGCGCGGAAGAGGCCCACTGCGTTGGAACCGCCTCCGACGCAGGCGACGACCTCGGCTGGAAGGCGACCGGTCAACTCAAGCACCTGAGCGCGCGCCTCGTTACCGATCACCGATTGCAACGATGCGACGAGCTCCGGGTAGGGGTGGGGGCCGACGACCGATCCGATGACGTAGTGAGTGCTCTCGACGTTTGTGACCCAGTCGCGGAGAGCTTCGTTGATTGCGTCTTTGAGCGTCGCCGAGCCCGCATCGACCGGGACCACCTCGGCCCCAAGCATCCGCATCCGCACGACGTTGAGGTACTGACGTCGCACATCGGTCGCCCCCATGTAGACGACACACGGCAAGCCGAACCAAGCCGCTGCCGTCGCGGTAGCGACACCGTGCTGGCCGGCCCCGGTCTCCGCGATGATCCTCGATTTGTCCATTCGCTTCGCGAGAAGCACTTGACCGAGCGTGTTGTTGATCTTGTGTGCACCCGTATGAGCGAGGTCCTCGCGTTTCAGGAGGACCCTCGACCCGACCCGCTCGGAGAAGCGAAGCGCCTCGTACAGGGGAGTGGGCCGTCCCGCAACCGTGGTCAGCAGGTCATCGAGCTCACCGATGAACGCCTCGTCGACGCGCGCCGTTTCCCACTCGCGCTCGAGCTCGTCGAGCGCGGCCATGAGAGCCTCGGGGACGTAGCGGCCGCCGAACTCTCCGAATCTCCCGTGCCGGTCCGACACCGGCTCCGACAGGGCCTCCACGGTCAAGCCCCCAGCAACTCTCGCAGCTTTGCAACGGGGTCGGCCGCGGTAACGAGGGTCTCCCCTATCAGCACGGCGTCGGCGCCCGCGTCGGAAAGCTCGACCATCTCCTCCCGACGCGACACGCCGGAAAGGGCTACGAGCGTCACTCCATCCGGCACAAGAGGAGCCAGCTTGCGGGTTCGGTCGGGATCGACCTCGAAAGTGGTGAGGTCGCGGTGGTTCACCCCGATCAGGGTCGCACCCACTTCGAGGGCACGGTCCAGCTCGTTCTCGTCGTGCACCTCGACGAGCGCGTCCATCCCCAACGCCGTGCACGACGATGCCAGGCCGACCAGGTCGTCGCCCAGAGCCCTGACGATGAGGAGGATGGCATCGGCACCCGAGGCGCGCGACTCGAGCACCTGGAACGGCTCCAGGATGAAGTCCTTGCGCAGCACCGGCAGCCCTGCTTCCTTTGCCGCTTGCATGTCCTCGATCGAACCCTTGAACCCCTCCGGCTCGGTCAGCACCGAGATGGCGGCGGCTCCGCCTTCGGCATAGGCACGCGCCAGGGGAGCCGCGTCCAGGTCGAGGTTGAGGGGTCCCTTCAAGGGGGAGGATCGCTTGATCTCCGCGATGACAGACAGGCCGTCCCCCTGTAAGGCGCGGGCGAAGCCACTCGGAGGAGACGAGCTCGCGACTCGTTGCTCGAGTGCATCCTCACTCAGCTTTCCCTTGGTCTCTTCCACCCGCGCACGGGTGGAGACGAGCAGGTCGTCCAGGAACGACATACATCGACACTAACGGGACCGGTCCCCCAGCCAGGAGAGCAACACGAGGCCCAACTCATCCGCACCGCCGCTTACCACCGCGTAGTCGAGGTTCGCCGCCGCCAGCACCCTGGCGGAGTCGAGGAGCGACGGGAACGCGGGGTCGGCCGTCGGACGCGATCGCTCGAGCTCCAGATCCGCCGCGATCTCGTTCAGCCGAGAGGCGACGTCGGTCCCGGTGGCACCGAAGCCGCCCTCCGACGAAACCGCGATCGAGACGACGGGCGGCGCCAGCTCGGCATCTACCAGGAGCCTCACGAGCCGGCGAGTGCCGAGCCCTCCACCGTCCCTGTCCGTGAGCTCCGCCCCCAGCGCGACGAACTCGACCGGATGAGCGGGCTCCTCCACGCGCAGGGCACGGGCGAGCTCCAGGAACAGACCCAGGTCCTGGCCCTGGGGAGTCAGATTCGGGGCGGTGTCGTACGGGACGACGACCACCGCCGCGGGATCGTCTCCTCGGGGGGGTAGGGCCACCACGTCGGTGGATCTAACGAGATCGCCGACGGGCACGGACTCCAGACGCACTGCGTACCCGGCCTGCTGGAGGTGACCGGTGAGATAGGTCGCCGCGGCGAGCTCCTGCTGGGACCCGGCCTCCCGCACGGGAAGGTCGTCGTCGAACTGACGGGCGTGCTGCTCGACGGCATCCGGGACGATCTCGGGAGGCCCTGTCGCGGGCGCAGCTTGCGTCTTGGGACCATCAGTCGACTCGCACGCACCCATTACCGTCACGACAACGAGGGCCGCGCACGCAAGCAGGAGCCTGGATAACACCGGCTTAGTATCGGCCGTCATGGCGGATCAACGTCAACCGATCTCGTGGATGGCCCTCGAGAAGGGCACTCCCGTGGTCGCGGCTGGGGGCGAAGAGGTCGGAAAGGTGCGTGAGGTTATCGCCGACGAGCAGAGTGAAATCTTCTCAGGAGTGACTATCGACACGGGGCTGCTATCGGAGCCACGTTTCGTTCCCGCCGAGGTGATCGAAGAGATGACCGATGACGTCGTGAAGCTCATCATCACCGCGGAGCACGCTGACAAGTTGGAGCCCTACGAGTGCTAGTGCCCCGTCAGGCAACGTCTACCGCGACTCAGGCGGCGAAAAGGCTGCGCCTCGCGGCGTTCTCGGTCGCCCGAATACTCCCCGGTATTCGGGCTCCCTGCGGCCTTGCGATGCTTGCTTTTCGCTCGCCTGAGCATCACCAACGTTACCTGCCGGAGCACTAGCACTCCGGTTCTTGGAGTGACGCGGCACCCGCAACGGCGCGCAGCAACGCCTCGGCCTTGCGCCTCGTCTCCTCCGCCTCCATCTCGGGAACGGAATCCGCCACGATCCCCGCGCCGGCCTGCACGTAAGCTCTCCCTCCGGTTGCCACGATCGTGCGGATCGTGATGCAGGCGTCGAGATTCCCGGAGAAGTCGAAGTAGCCGACCACGCCCGCGTACGGCCCCCTCTTCGTGCGCTCGAGCGAGTCGATGATCTCCATCGCCCTTACCTTGGGCGCTCCCGAGACGGTCCCCGCCGGGAAGCAGGCCGTCAGCGCGTCGAATGCGGTCATGCCTTCGGCGAGCGCGCCACTCACGTTCGAGACGAGATGCATCACGTGCGAGTAGCGCTCGACGACCATCAGCTCATCCACCGACACCGACCCGTACCGGGACACGCGGCCGAGGTCGTTACGGGCGAGATCGACGAGCATCACGTGCTCAGCGCGCTCCTTCTCGTCCGAGAGAAGATCGGCTTCGAGCTTCAGATCCTCTTCCTCCGTCGCCCCCCTCTCGCGGGTCCCCGCGATCGGACGCGCCACGACCACGTCTCCCGTGACGCGAACCAAGGGCTCCGGGGACGATCCGGCTATCTCGAAAGTCTCTTCGTCGTCTCCACCGAAACGCAGGAAATACATGTAGGGGCTCGGGTTCAGCGTCCGCAGCACCCGGTAGGCGCCGAACGCCGACCCGCGCAGCGGCGCGTGGAAGCGACGCGACGGGACCACCTGGAAGACGTCGCCCGCGTAGATGTGCTCGCGAGCAGTCTCCACCCACCTCCGGAACTCTTCGTCCGCCACAGGTGACGAGAACTCCGGCAGATCCTCGTTCAGCACCAGGTCGAGCGCAGGCGCGGGCAGTGGGCTGGAGAGGCGCTCGATGACCTCCTGGATCCGCGCCTGGGCGTCCTCGTACGCGGCGGCCAGATCGCCGCCGCTCGGGACGTTCACGATCACAAAGGCCTTCTGCGCGAGATGATCGAACACGACGACCGTGCGAGTCAGAAGGAGTGCCAGGTCGGGGAGGCCCATGTCGTCCCGCGGTGTGTCGGGCAGACGCTCGAGCTCGCGCACGCAGTCGTAACCGACGAAGCCGACTGCCCCGCCGTGGAACGGAGGGAGTCCTTCTATCTGCGGAGCGCGCGTCAGCTCCAGCAGCCGTCTCACGAACGCGAACGGAGCCTCCTCGTCTTCCGGTTCGATAGGGGCACGGCCTTCGACGTGGACGCGGCCGTTAGAGGCCTTGACCACCGCGAAGGTGTCACCTCCGAGGAACGAGTAGCGAGCCCACCTCTCCCCGCCCTCGACGCTCTCCAGGAGAAAGCCGTTGGGTTGCGGATCCAGACGCATGAACGCGGCCACCGGAGTCTGGGCATCGGCCAGCACCTCACGCCACACGGGAACGATGGGATACCGCGACGCGAGAGCTTCGAACGTGGACCGGTCTGGCTTGAACCGACTCACTCGTTCAACGACCGGTAGAAGCAGGAGGTCTCCCCCGTGTGGCACGCCGGACCGTCGGGTTGTACGAGCATCAGCACCGAGTCCGAGTCGCAGTCGTAGCGCACGTCGGTCACCCGCTGAGTGTTCCCCGAGGAAGCTCCCTTGTTCCAGTGCTCCTGCCGGGAGCGACTCCAGAACCACGTCGTGCCGGAGTCGAGCGTCCGCCTGAGGGCCTCTTCGTCCACCCACGCGAGCATCAAGACCTGCTTGGAGTCGGCATCCTGGACCACCGCGGGCAGCAACCCACGCTCGTCGTAGGTGAGTGCAGCGGGATCCACCTCGGCCCCTCGCTAAGGGGACAGGTCGTACGGATAGGGGTCGGTGAAGTGCTCGACCCCGTTCTGAGTGATCAAGACCGTGTCCTCCAGTCGTATCCCACCGACCCCATTGATATAGAGGCCGGGCTCGACCGCAACCACGTCCCCGACGACCAACTCGCCGGAGCGGCGGCCCATGGCCGGGTAGTCGTGTACCACCAGCCCGATGCCGTGGCCCAGGGCATGAGTGAACCCCTGCTTGACGCTGCCCTTGTCGGCCTTGTGTAACTGGGTCTCGTAACCCTTTGAGTGGAAGAACTCGCACACCTTCCGGAAGGCGTCGGCCGAGCCCGGCTTCAGCGCCTTGAAAGCGACACCAAGAGCTTCGCGCACGTGCGCGTGCATCCTCCTCACTTCCTCGGAAGGTTCCCCGGGAACGAAGGTACGAGTCATGTCCGAGTAGACGGAGGTCCTTCTGTCACTCGGGAACACGTCGATGATCACCGTCCTATTGGGCTGGATAGGGCCGGATCCCGGATCGTGACCCCCGTACCCGGTTCCCGACTGGACGAGGATGTCATCGCAATACGCTTCCTGGTTCAGGAGCTCCGTCGTCATCGCGGCTCGGATCAGCTCCGCGGTCAGGATCTCCCCCTCGAAGCGCAAGAGCCCTTCACTCGTCGGCTCCGCCTCCCGCAGCAAGCGGGCCGCCGTCAACATCGCGGTTTCGGCGGCGCGCTGAGCTCGCTCGATCCCCTCGATCTCCCAGGGCGTCTTACGCCGCATTCGGGCCACCCATCCGTTGTGATCGACGGTGACCTTGATCCCCCGGGAGCGGAGATGATCGGCAACGGCGAGCTGGAAGGAGCGTGGGACGTTGACCTCGGTCACGCCCAGCTTCTCCAGGGTCCTGGAGACGATCTCCGCTCCGATCAGGTGTTCCGGGAACGACTCGTCTAACGCGAGCTCCTCGCTCCCGAACTGGTCGTTGCCCCAGCAGTCGTCGATCACGTCCTCTCGCCGCGCCAGGATGGGCACCTCGTTGGAGGAACAGACCGCGATGCGGCGCCCCTCGTGCTCGATGAAGGTGACGGGGTCTCCGATCGCTTCGCCGATCTCGTGTCGGAGCTCCCTGCTCCTGATGGAGTCGTCGTAGACGAGGTAGGTGGTCACCGGGTCACCCTAACGGGGAGACCGCGCTCCGCGATCGCGCGCTTCGCGTCCTCGATCGAGAAGGTGCCGAAGTGGAACACGGATGCGGCGAGCGCGGCCTCGGCACCTCCCTCGTCCGGAGCCACCGCCTGCGCCAGATGACCGGGCTGTCCCGCGCCTCCGGATGCGATCACAGGCACGGGCACCGCTCGGCTCACCGCGCGGGTCAGCTCGAGGTCGTATCCGTCGGTCGTGCCGTCTCGATCCATCGACGTCAGAAGGATCTCTCCGGCGCCCAGCTCACAGGCCCTACGCGCCCACTTCACGGCGTCTATCCGCGTGGCCGTCCTCCCCCCCTCGACGAAGACCTCCCAGAGCGACTTGTCGCGCCGGCGGGCGTCGATCGCGACGACGATGGCCTGGCTGCCGAACTCGTCGGCAGCCTCCCGGACGAGCTCAGGCCGCGCGACGGCTGCCGTATTCATCGCGACCTTGTCGGCTCCGGCCTTGAGCAGTCTTCGAACATCGTCGACGGTTCGCACGCCGCCGCCGACGGTCAGCGGGATGAACACGGACTCTGCGGTACGCGTCGCGACATCAAGGATGGGGTCTCGGCCCTCATGAGATGCGGTGATGTCGAGGAAGACGATCTCGTCGGCTCCTTCATCGTCATAGCGTGCAGCGAGCTCTACGGGATCCCCGGCATCGCGCAGCTCGACGAACCTCACGCCCTTCACGACGCGCCCCCTGTCCACGTCGAGGCACGGGATGACCCGTTTGGTCAGCACGTTGTCAGCTCTCGACCAGGGGTGGCTCCGCCCTCCCCGACGCTGCCTCATCGGCCGCGAGGTTGGCCTCGCCGATGGAGAACTTGTGCTCGTAGAAGGCACGACCCACGATCGCCCCGGCGATCCCATCGTCGTGGAGACGAGCGACCTCTCGCAACTCGTCGAGGGTCCCGATGCCCCCCGACGCCACGACCGGCAGATCGGTAGCCCCCGCGACGCGCAGCAGGCCCTGCACGTTCGGCCCGGTCATCGTCCCGTCCTTCGCCACGTCCGTATAGACGAAGGAGGCCGCGCCTGCGTCCTGGAAGATGCGTACGGCTTCCAGAACGCCGATGCCGGTCCCCACGGTCCATCCTTGCGACGCGACCTCATCTCCACGAGCATCGAGCGAAACGACGATGCGGGGACCGAAGCGACGGCACACCTCCTCCGCCCCGTCGGGGTTCTCCAGCGCGAAGGTGCCGAGCACGACCCGGTTCGCTCCCGCGTGAAGGAGCTCTTCGACGTCGTCTACCGTGCGGACTCCACCGCCGGCCTGCACCGGGCAAGTCGCGCTCTTCACTGCCTCCACGACGAGCTCGCGATTCGCCGCATGACCGGTCTTCGCACCGTCGAGATCGACGATGTGGAGCCAGCGCGCCCCCGCACGGGAGAATCCCACCGCGACATCGACCGGATCGTCTGAATAGACCGTCTCGGTACCAAAGCGTCCTTGCAGAAGGCGGACGCAACGACCGTAGGAGATGTCGACCGCCGGAAAAACGGTGAAGTTCAAGCGTGGCTCCTGAGCCATTGGGTGAGAAGCGCGATCCCATTGCGGCCGCTCTTCTCCGGGTGGAATTGGACGCCAAGGATAGAGTCCCGACGAACCGCCGCGGCCCACCGCCCTCCGTGGTCGCACCAGGCATCCACGATCCCCTCGTCGTCAGGGAAGGCTGCGTAGGAGTGGTCGAAATAGAAGTACTCCTCGCCGAGGCTGTTCCACCCGATGTGTGGGACGCGGATCCCGTTCGAGAGCCGCCGCACTCGTCCCGAAAGCACCCCCAGCC
>JBOGXB010000038.1:0-20783 GCA_050694215.1 Actinomycetota bacterium | reverse complement strand
TCGGCAAGCTGCTGGTTGCGGGAGCCGGGGCAGGAGACGCGTTGCAGATCGCCCTCACCGCGGATACGGACGCGCTCGAGCGGGGGAGCGCCACCTACTCGCTCGTCCTGACCGAGGACGGTGGGTCTATCGATGATGTCTTCGTCTACCGGATTGGTCGGGACGAGTGGATGGTCGTACCGAACGCGGCAAACGTGCCCGCCGTCGCGGGCGCGATCCGAACGGCGGGTGGTGATCCCGCCGATGAATGGGACCGATGGGCGATCCTGGCGATCCAGGGGCCCCGGTCCTTCGACCTGTTCGAGGAGGCGTTCCCCGGAACGGGCGCGATCGAGCTGAAGCTGCATGCGTGGTGCCCAATCGACGTCTTTGGGGAGGAAGGACTCGTAGCGCGCACCGGGTACACGGGAGAACGTGGCTTCGAGCTCTATGCCCCGGCTCCCACCGCGCGGCAGGCCTTCGACAAGGTGATCGAAGCGGGCGCGACTCCCGTCGGGCTCGGAGCCCGGGACACGCTCAGGCTGGAGATGGGCTACGCGCTCTACGGGCACGAGCTGACGCTGGATGTCAACCCGCTCGAGGTGGGCCTTGGTTGGGTGCTGGCGTGGGATACGCCGTTTCGAGGACGGGACGCGTGCCTGGAGGTGAAGGAGGCCGGCCCCGGGCGCCGGTTGTTCGGGATCGTGTGCAAGGACAGGGGGGTCCCGAGGCAGGGGTACGCGGTCACGCGCGACGAGCACAAGCTCGGCGAGCTAACCAGCGGGAATCACTCACCCACGCTCGGTACAGGGATCGCCCTTGCCCTCGGCCCCCGCGCAACGGCTCCGCAGGAGGGGACCTCGGTTCACATCGACGCGCGCGGGCGCGCCCTCGAGGGAGATATCGTCAAGCCGCCCTTCGTGAACCGCAAGGGCACCCAGGTAGACAAGTAGACCTGTCGACAAGTTGACCGAGGAGCCCCAGGAGTGGATTTCCTGCCGCACACCCCAAACGACGACCGCGCCATGCTGGATGCGATCGGAGCGGACGAGCTCGACGACATGTTCGAGCCGGTCCCAGGCTCGGTGCAACTGGGCCGATCCCTCGATGTGCCGGAGGCGCTCAGCGAGCCCGAGCTGATCCGTCACATGGCCGAGCTGGCGGGTCGATCGCGCGGGGCGGCCGACCTCATCTGCTTCGCCGGCGGGGGAGCGTACGACCACTACGTCCCGGCCGCCGTCAGGGCGCTGGCGTCGCGCGCGGAGTTCTCGACCTCCTACACCCCGTACCAGCCGGAGCTGTCGCAGGGCGTGCTGCAGGCGCTGTTCGAGTTCCAGACCATGGTGACGGAGCTGTACGGGATGGAGGTGGCGAACGCGTCCCTGTACGACGGAGCGCATGCCCTCGTGGAGGCCGTGAACCTCGCGGTCAGGGTCACCCGCAAGGAGCGGGCGATCGTGGGCGCCTCCGTTCATCCCCACTACGTCGAGGTGCTCAAAACCTACACTTCAGGTTTAGGGTTGACCCTGGAGGTCGTTCCGTTCGGCGAGGACGGAGTCGTGGAGTGGGGCACCGTCGACGCCTCCGACGCCGCCGCGGTAGTCACCGCTCATCCGAACGTGTTCGGCCGGCTCGAGGATGTCGGCGCGGCCGCCGACCTCGCGCACCGGGGCGACTCGCTGTGCGTGGCGGTGACCGACCCGACCGCGATGGGGATCCTGCGCGCACCCGGGGATCTCGGAGCCGATGTGGTCGTGGGAGAGGGCCATGCGTTCGGGAACGCGATGTCCTACGGAGGCCCCTACGTGGGCCTGTTCGCGACGAGGCTCGAGCTCGTGAGGCAAGTGCCCGGGCGCATCTCGGGTGAGACCGTAGACGCCGACGGCAGGCGCGCCTTCGTGCTAACACTCCAGGCCCGCGAGCAGCACATCAGGAGGGCCAAAGCGACCTCCAACGTGTGCACGAACCAGACCCTGATGGCGATCGCCGCGGCCGTCCACATGGCTTGGCTGGGTCCGAAGGGCCTCCAACGACTCGGGGAGGTGTGCGTGAGGCGAACGGCACACGCCGCGCACAGGTTGAGCGCGATCCGGGGGTGCTCGCTCGCGTTCGACGGTCCTCGCTTCAAGGAGCTCGTGTTGAGGACTCCCGTGGACGGCCGCGACATGTCGAGGGCCCTGGCGCAGCGCGGCTACCTCGTCGGGCCCGGATTGGGCAGGTGGTATCCGGAGCTGGCCGACTGTCTGCTGATCGCGATAACGGAGCGGCGCACCGAAGACGACATCGCCGGACTCGCAGAGGCCATCGAGAAGGAGCTCGCAGAGAAATGACGCACGGTTCGCTTGAGCGATCCGCAGGTACGCGCGATGGGGGCCGGGACTTCCCGGTGCTATTCGAGCTGTCCACGCCGGAGCGCCGGGCATGGTCACTGCCCGAGGTCGCCCTCGACGCTCCCGGGCTCGACGAGCTAATACCCGAGGCGCAACGCCGTCCTGAGCCGCCCCGTCTGCCCGAGGTGTCGGAGCGCGACCTCGTTCGTCACTTCACCCGTTTGTCCCAGCGCAACTGGGCCATCGACGTCGGCGCGTACCCGCTCGGCTCTTGCACCATGAAGTACAACCCGAAGATCGCCGAGGACGCGGCCGCCCTTCCCGGCTTCTCCACCCTGCACCCACTGGCCGACGACGATCTCGTGCAGGGAGCGCTGGAGCTGCTGGGGACGCTCGAGAGGGCGCTCTGTGAAGCGACGGGCATGGCCAGGCTCACGTTCCAGCCCGCCGCCGGAGCCCAGGGAGAGCTGACCGGGCTCTTGATCATGAGGGCATTCCACGCATCCAACGGACAGGAGCGGCGGCGGGTGATCATCCCGGACTCGGCTCACGGGACCAACCCCGCAAGCGTCACGCTCGCCGGATACGAGGCTCAGGAGGTTCGCTCGGACCAGAGAGGTTTGGTCGACCTCGATGCCCTGAAGGATGCGCTCGACGAGGATGTCGCCGGGCTAATGTTGACGAACCCGAACACGCTCGGCCTCTTCGAGCGCGACATAGAGCGGATAGCGGCAGCCCTGCACGAGATCGGCGGGCTCCTTTACTACGACGGTGCCAACTTCAACTCGATAGTGGGTGTCGTCCGCCCGGGCGACATGGGCTTCGACATCGTCCACATGAACCTGCACAAGACGTTCGCCACACCCCACGGGGGAGGAGGGCCGGGATCGGGCCCCCTCGCGGTGTCGAAGCGACTGGAGCGCTTCCTGCCGTCGCCTGTGCTGGTGTGGGACGGCGGCACCGAGAAGTGGCGCTGGGATGACGAACGCCCGGACTCGATCGGGCGGATCCATTCCTTCCACGGCAACTTCGGTATCAACGTAAGGGCATACGCGTACCTGCGGTCGCTCGGGCCCGAGGGCCTGAAGCGGGTGGCCGAACGGGCCGTCCTCAACGCGAACTACCTCAAGGTCCTGATCGAGGACGCGTTCCCCCCGGCGTATCCCGGGACCTGCATGCACGAGTTCGTCTCGACCGCGAAGCCGCTGCGCAAGCACGGGATCCGTGCGATGGACGTCGCGAAGCGTCTGATCGACCTCGGTTATCACCCGCCCACCGTGTACTTCCCCCTGGTGGTCGAGGAAGCGCTCATGATCGAGCCCACCGAGACGGAGTCCAAGGAGACGATCGACGGGCTGGCCGAGGCCCTCAATCAGATCGCGCGCGAGGCAGAGTCCGACCCCGAGCTCGTACACGGAGCACCGGTGACGACCCCCGTCCGACGACCCGACGAAGCGCGTGCCGCCCGCTCGCTGAAGGTTCGGTGGGAGCCGAAGACGGATTAGAGATGGGCGTCGCAGAGGCCGCCCGGCCCGCCCCCGCCAAGGAGAAGTCGACCGCGGTGCGCTCGCTCGTCAGGAGGGCGTGGGTCGAGTCCGCCGGAGTTACCGTTGCAACGCGTGCTCTCTTCTTAGTCGTCGCCTTGGCCGCGAGTTGGTTCCTGTCGACCGAGACACAGGGCGCTCCGCAGCAGAGCTTCCTGTCGATGTGGGACAACTGGGACGCGCACCACCTCGTCACGATCGGTGAGCACGGCTACTTCAGCGTCGCCAGCGACAGCCACGCGACGGCGTTCTTCCCGCTGTTGCCGCTGCTCGTCTCGGCCCTGCTGCTCGTGGGGCTTCATCCCATCGCGGCGGGGCTCGTCGTGTCCGCGCTCGCGTCCTTCGTCGCGGGGGCCTATTTGTTCCGCCTTGCCGAAGAGGAAGTGGGGGAGGGGGCCGGACGTCGCGCCCTCGCCTACCTCATGCTCTTTCCGACGGCCGTGTTCCTCGTCGCCCCCTATTCCGAAGCGGTGTTCCTGGCCGGGGCGATCGCAGCCTTCTATTACGCGCGCAGGCAACGATGGCATCTCGTCGGAGTCCCGGCAGCAGTGGCGATGGGGGCGCGCTTCGCGGGCGCTTTCGTGCTCCTCGGCCTCGCGGTCGAGTTCCTGCGCCAGCGCGACTTTTCCGCCGTTCGGGTCGCGAGGGTCTCCATCGCGCTTGCGATTGGGGTGGCGCCGCTTGTCGCCTATTCCGTCTATCTCGCCCAGACGACGGGGGATCCCTTTCACTTCGTGGAGGCGCAGAGAGCGGGGTGGGGCCGCGACCTCGTCGGCCCGATCGAGTCGTTCCGAACCACCTTCGACACGTGGGGGCGGGACTATCCGACCAACTGGCTTCTCGCCTGGCGCGGCGAGATCATCGCGGCCGCCGCGGGACTCGGAATGGTCGCGTGGGCGCTCGCCAAACGCGAGTGGGGCTACGCAGCATTCATGGGCTCGATGCTGGCCCTGCTCCTCAGCAGCTCCTGGTACTACAGCATCCCCCGCATGCTCCTGTCGTTCTTCCCGGTGATGATCTTCCTGGCGCAGTGGTCGAAGGACTCCGACAGGAGGCACGAGGCGGTCCTCTTGGCAATCGTCCCCATCGCAACCATGGGAGCGATCCTGTTCACTCAGGGCATCTGGTTCTACTGAATCGCTCATCACCACCAAGTGGCATTTCACGGCCGCGCCGTGGGGGAGCGACTAGCATCTTCGGATGCTGCGACCCGCGCGGCCGGTTGACGTCCTCGAGCCGCTGGACGAAGAACGCACCGAGCTGCTCACGTTGCTCCGCAGCCTCGACGAGGCGGACCGGGCCGCATCGACGGCGTGCCCGGGTTGGAGCGTTCACGACGTCGCGCTGCACGTACTGGGCGACGACCTGGGCTTGCTGTCCCGCTGGCGCGATCGCCACGAGGGCGGTCCCGAGATCGGAGGAAAGGGCTGGGACGACCTCGTGGCGTCGTTGGACGAGGCGAACGAGCTGTGGGTCGACGTCGCTCGCGGCATCAGCCCGCGCCTCCTCGATGAGCTCCTCGAGCTCTCCGGCCGGCTCACCGCGGAGCACTTCTCGGGGCTCCCACCGGACGGCTCGGGAGAGGTGGTCGCGTGGGCGGGGCCCGATCCGGCCCCCAACTGGCTCTGCATCGCGAGAGAGTTCACCGAGCGATGGATCCACCAGCAGCACATCCGCGATGCGGTGGGCAGGCCGGGCCTCCACGGCCCCCGCTTCGTGGCCCCCGTCCTGGCGACCTTCATGCGCTCCCTGCCGCCGGCATACGGGGCGCTGGAGGCACCGGCGGGCACGGAGGTTGCCGTCGTGGTCGAGGGGAGTGCAGGGGCCCCCTGGACGGTCGCGCGCACCGCCGGTGCGTGGAGCCTCCACGAAGGGCGCTCGTCCGACGCCGCCGCGGCGATCGAGATCGACCAGGACACCGCGTGGCGCCACCTCTCGCGCAACCTCACCCCCAGGGCCGCCCGGTCGAGATCAAAGGTGTCCGGTACGAGGAAGCTCGCCGCCCCGTTCTTCGACGCGGTGGCCGTGATCGTCCCTCGCTAGCGCCGCGGTCCGGCCGCGGGGACCGGGTCCGTGATGATGGAGGGGGAATGCTGCCGAGGTCTAGTTGACATAATGGGCATTATGGGCTCTAGGGCACCCGCCGTCCGCCGCCTCGAGACCGGGCCGCACACCCTTCGTGTGGACGTCCGGGACGGCATTCCACACGCCGGCCTCGCTCGATTCGTCATGACCGGGTCGCTAGTCTTCACGCGCACGTCATGGAGCCTGATCAACACGGCGAGAGGATGGTTGAGCCCCGGGTAGCCCGCGTGGCCGAAGGTTGGGCACGTCTCGTGTCCGAGTCGGCGCGCCGGTACAAGCTGCCGGGAGTGGCCGTCGCGGTCGCTCACGGCAACGACATCCTCTGGTCCCAGGGGTTCGGGTACGCCGACATCGACTCCCGGCGGCGGGTCCGGGCCGACACGGTCTTCAGGATCGCGTCCATCTCCAAGGTGTTCACCGCGCTGGCGATCATGGTTCTTCACGAGGAGGGGCGCCTGCGTCTGGACGATCCGGTGGCCGTCCACGTTCCCGAGCTCCCCGACAAGACCATCACGATCCGACATCTGCTGTGCCACGGCTCGGGCTTGGAGCGCGAGACCCCTGGAGACCGCGGCTGGCGCACCGGGCAGTTCCTGTTCGACGACGACTTCCTCGCTGCGATCGAATCCGCCGGTGTCTATTTCGGCCCCCTGGAGCTCTTCAAGTACTCGAACCTCGGATACAACGTCCTCGGCGAGGTCATCTCGAACATCTGGGGCCGCTCCTATGAGGAGTTCGTAGAGAGACGCGTGATCGCCGCACTCGGACTGGGTTCCACGACCTACGATCACACGCGCCTTCCGTCGGCGCGCCTGGCGACCGGCTACCTGCGACGCGTGGACCAGTCCTCGGTAGCCCCCGACCCGCGGGCGTGGGACCGCATCTGGGGGGCTGCCGGAGGGTTGTGCAGCACCGTCGGAGACCTCTGCGTGCTGGGTTCGATGCTGGCGGGTCGCGGGAAGGCTCCCGTGTCCGAGAAGACGATCGAGGCTATGCGCCGCCCGCTCGTGATGGCCGACCACTCCTGGACACAGGGGCACGGCCTGGGGCCGATGCTGATCCGCGATGGGGACGTCGTGCTCGTGGGCCATGCGGGAGGGCTGTTCAGCTTCGCGGGCTGGCTGCTCGCATCGCCGGAGTCGGGCGTCGGGGCCGCCCTCCTGACGAACACGAGCGACGGCGACCCCCTCAGGGAGCTGGCGAAGACGCTGATCCGCGAGGCCGGAGCGCTCGTCGGGGCCGGGGCCGAAGCCGAGCCGAGCACCGAACCCGTTCCCGCCGACATCGCTCCCCTGCTCGGCCGCTACTGGGGCGACACGTCCCTCGTCACGCTCGCATGGCGCGACGGCAAGCTCTACATGTCGCCCGAGCTCCGCGAGGGCCTCCCGAAACCTCCCGATCATGGCATCACACGCACCGACGACGGCAAACTGCGCTTCGACGATGGCCCTTACGTCGGCGAGGCGCTCTACCTCGAGCGAGACACGGGCGGGCGGGTTATCGGCTTCGAGGTGTGCACCTATCTCTTTACCCGCGTCTGAGCAGCCGGTCTCGCAACCCCCAACCCGTAACGCGTCCGATCGCCTCGAAAACGATGCCGCGACTCATCTTCGAGCGCCCGGTCTCACGCTCGACGAAGATGATCGGCACCTCGACGATTCGTATGCCCGCCCGGTGGAAGCGGCGGACCATCTCGATCTGGAACGCGTATCCCTCCGAGCGAACGTTGCTTAGATCCTGTTCCGCCAGCGCCGCCACCCTGTAGGCGCGGAACCCGCTCGTGGAGTCTCTTACTCCGAAGCGCAGCCACACCCGGGCGTAGAGATTGCCTCCCTGCGAGAGGATGCGCCGCGACCTGCCCCAGTTTCCGACCCCGCCGCCGGGCACGTATCGGGATCCGATGACGAGGTCGGCGTCGGCGAGAGCGGCTAGCAATCTGGGGACGTCCGCCGGGTCGTGCGAGAGATCCCCGTCCATCTCGACAACGGCGCGATAGCCGCGGGCAATGGCCCATCCGAAGCCGGTGATGTAAGCGGTTCCGAGACCCAGCTTGCGGGTTCGTTCGATCAGATGGATGCGATCGTTTCCTCCCGCGAGGTCTCTCACCACACCGGCCGTCGCGTCCGGAGACCTGTCGTCGACCACGAGGAGCTCGACGCCGTCGGGACATGCCTCGAACAACCGGCGCACGACGGTGGCGATCGACTCTCTCTCGTTGTATGTGGGGACGATGACGAGGTCGGCGTGGCTGTCGGTCACCGGCGTAAGCTAACGCCGGTCTTTCTCCGACCCGAGAGCACCACCAGCGCGACGGACACTATCCCGCAACCAATAGGAAGCCACTCCCCCGTGCGCGCATACCACGTGACGTCCTCGGCGAGGTTCACGTCGGCGACCATGCTGCCGGTGGTCCACAAGGGAAGCGAATCCGCTACTCTGCCGTCTGGTTGGATGAACGCGGAGATGCCGCTGATCGCTGCGTGCACGACCCACACCCCGTTCTCGGCGGCCCGCACCTTGCTGAAGGCCACGTGCTGTGCGGATGCCCACGAACGTCTCCACGTAGAGGTGTTGGTAGCGACGACGAGGAGGCGACCGCCCGAGTTGATGCGCTCGCGTACGAGGGGGCCAAAATCTCCCTCGTAGGAGATCACGGGAGCGACGGCACCTCCCGCGACGTCGAAGACCCTCCCCTCCCCGCCCGGGAGCGCATCCTCAGGCACCTGGTTCAGCATCGGGATCCAGTCCAGCAGCGACCGCGCGGGGACGTACTCGCCGAAAGGGACCAGATGTGTCTTCTGGTAGCGGTCGACGACATCTCCTTCAGCCGAGATCTCGAAAGCCATGACCTTGTAATGAGCGTCGTCGGCGTCGAGGTTTCCCCCCACGATCATCGGCGCGTCGACGCTGCGGGCGGCCGTCGCAACGGCATCGGCTACAGCGGGCTCTCGCTCGATGTCAAGACCCACCGCGCTCTCCGGCCAGACCACGAGATCAACGCCCTCCCCCACCAAGGCGCGCGTCTCGCGCGCGTGGCTGCCGAGGATCGCCAGCTCCTTGTCCGTGAAGCTGCCCGGGAAGTCCCGCGGGACATTGCCCTGAACGATCGCAACTCGTAAGCCGTCGCCCGTGGCGTCCTGCGCGGGGACGAGCGCGGGGACGACAAGCGAAGCCGCCACCACGGCCATCGACCCCGCGCACACTCGCCAACGCCCGGCGCGTGCCGAGCGGAATGCCCCGAGCAAGGCTGCGTTCAGGGCCACGACGAGGAACGAGATCGTCCAGCCACCGCCGAGGGCCGCCGGCTTCAGCATCCAGGGCAGATCGTGCTGGCTCTGCGCCAGCTGCCCCCAGGTAAAGCCGCCGACGGGGATGACGGCACGAAGGGATTCCGCAGCCACCCATAGCACCGGTGCGGCCAGTACGCGAACCGCGGGTCGGGCATGCGCCGACGAGACGACGGCCCAGAGGCCTCCGAAGAGCCCGATGAACAGCGCCTCGACGGCTACCAGCACTCCCCACGCGACCCATCCGACGATGCTGATCCACACCAGCAGTGTGCCGAAGAAGGCCGCCCCGTAGACGAATCCGAGCAAGAACCCTCGTCTGAAGGACCGACCCGACGCAACGAGCAGGAGTGGAGCTATCGCGATCCACGCCAACCACCACAGGTCCGGTTCCGGAAACGCGAAGCTCAGGGCGACGCCCGAACCAAGGGCGACGAGATAGTCGCCCGTGTCGTTCATGCGCCCCCGGCGCTCAGACGCAATCCCGGCAGAGCATGCGTTCGGCGTCCGCGAGCTGGGAGCGAGCCTTCACGAGGAAGCAGCCCTTGCAGACGAACTCCTGCCGATCCTTCACGGGGATGAGCCGCGGATTCAGCGCCTCACCGCGGAGGGGCGGCTCACGCTCGGACGCGAGCGACATGAGATCGTCGTTTTCCTCTGTCTCGTCGGATCCCCTGCGCGCTGCAGAGCGCTGCGCCAGGAGCTGCTCGAGGCTTGAGTCATCCCCCCCTTCGTCGTCGTCCCCGAAGCCGGACGCGACGACGGAGTCCTTGTCCTCGTCGGATTCGTCGAGGCTGACTTCCTCTTCTTCTTCCTCGTCCTCGAGATCTTTTGTCTCTTGCTCTTCGCGCATCACCCGGACTCTTCTCCTCGTCTCGGTGATCCAACCCTACGGGGCGGCGCGGCCAGCTGATACATACTCCGAAGAAGGAGAAAAGGAAAGACCCGACCGACCGTAGGGGGCCGCTCGGTAGCCGGCGCCGGGATCGGTACCCTGCCCGCAGCGCGGGCCCACCGGTTATTGGAGCGTTGTCCTTCGGGCCATTCGGGTCTTTCGAGATCTATGCCCCAAGCAACCGCCGGGTGTGCATCGCCGCTCCGAAGCGACCCGACTACGGGCCTCCGAGATCTCTCTCGGATCCCCACCCGAGGGTGGGTCCCACCGAAGGCGGGTTCCGCCCGGCGCAGGATCCCGGTTCCCTCGAGACCCACTCGGCGAACCGAGCCGGTCCCGACGGTAGGACCGAGACTGCCACTTCGTTCGGCGCCGGTCTACTCCGAAGAGCTTGCCGGCTCCATCTCGGCGATGCTAGCCGCTGGCTGCTTGGGACTCGACGGACGATAGAGAGATGCATCCACCATGTCAATGGCTCGAGGTCGACATTCCTGGGGAACGCGAAAGAATCTCATTTGTCCACACTCTGTCCACAAGTGGTATCCAAGTACATCAACAATGCCGCCGCGCGAAGCGCAGACGGTCGCGTCAATGGAGACACGGGAGAGCCCGTCGATGAAGGCAATCAACCGCATCTGCCATGTACGGACTATCGACACCCACGATCTCGTGGACGTGACCGAGAAGATCGAGCAAGCCGTGGCGGATGCCCAGATATCGGCGGGTCGCGTAATCGTTTCGGCCTCCGCCCCCGCTTGTGCCATCGTCGTGAACGAGAAGGAGACGGGCCTGCTGGCGGATGTCGGCGCGGCGCTGGACCGGATGCGAGCGGCCGGGAACGGCTCGTCGCCGGTGTCGGTAGGCTCTCCGTCCGCGGTGCTCCCCATCGTGAACGGAAGGGTTCATCTAGGCATGTGGCAGCGGCTGCTGGTGGTCGAGCTCGAGGGGCCCGCCGAGAGGTCTCTCAACGTTCAGATCGTGGGTGATTGATGTCCAACAACCGTCTACCCAAGATGAGCGACGACTTCTCTTCCTGGTACGTCGAGGTCGTCAAACGCTCGGGGATGGCCGAGCACGGGCCGACCAAGGGCTCCATGATCATCAAGCCCCACGGCTACGCGGTCTGGGAGCACGTACAGCGCGCGATGGACGACCGCTTCAAAGCGACCGGGCACGAGAATGTCTACTTCCCGTTGTTGATCCCCATGAAGATGTTCGAGAAGGAGGCCGAGCACGTAGAGGGCTTCTCGCCTGAGGTCGCCGTGGTGACCCACGGTGGTGGTGAGAAGCTCGACGAGCCGCTTGCGATACGACCCACGTCCGAGGCCGTCATCTGGCCCACCTACGCCAACTGGCTCCAGAGCTACCGTGACCTGCCCTTCCTCTACAACCAGTGGTGCAATGTCATGCGATGGGAGATGCGCACGCGCCTCTTCCTGCGCACGAGCGAGTTCTTGTGGCAGGAGGGGCATACCGCCCACGCCACCGCGGACGAGGCGGCGGCGGAGGTGAGACAGATGCTGGAGGTCTACCGTGAGGTCGCGGAGGACGTCCTGGCGATCCCGGTGCTCGGCGGCCGCAAGTCCGCTTCCGAGCGTTTCCCCGGAGCGGAGGAGACCCTGGCGATAGAAGCCTTGATGCGCGACGGGAAGGCGCTCCAGTGCGGGACGTCGCATTTCCTCGCCCAGAACTTCTCGAAGGCCTACGGGGTGACGTTCCTCAACAAGAACGGCGAAGAGGAACACGCGTGGGGGACGTCCTGGGGTGTCTCCACTCGCGTCGTCGGCGCGGTCATCATGACGCACGGGGACGACAAAGGCCTTCGCCTTCCTCCCTCCATCGCCCCCGTTCAGGTTGTCGTCGTTCCCATCTATCGCACCGATGAGGAGAAAGGATCGGTGCTCGAGGTCGCCGGTAAGGTCCGCGACGCCATCGCCGGCAACGGCGTCCGCGTGAAGGTCGACGACCGCGACCAGCACCGTCCCGGTTTCAAGTTCAGCGAGTGGGAGCTCAAGGGGGTTCCCATACGGATTGAGATCGGGCCGCGCGACGTCGAGGCGGACCGGGCGGTCCTCGTCGAGCGCGCCGGCGGTACCAAAGAGGAGAAGCCGGTATCCGAGGCGGTTGCCGGCATCGCGTCATCCCTCGATTCGGTACAGAAGGTCCTGTACGAGGATGCCGCTCGTTTCAGGGACGACAACACCTTCGACATCGAGGACTATGACTCGTTCGTAGAAGGAGTCAAGGAGCGCGGCGGTTTCTGGCGGGGCGCGTGGTGTGGCAGCGAGAGCTGCGAACGCAAGGTCATCGAGGAAACGGCGGCGACGATCCGCGTGCTTCCACTCGAGCAGGAGGATCCGGGAGCTCCCTGCGTCGTGTGCGGGCAGACCGGAGTCGAGAGAGCCGTCTGGGCGAAGTCCTACTAGAAGGGAAGAACGTCCTCCGACAGCTCGGCGACCTCTTCGTAGCGGAGCGGCATGCCGTTGTCCGCGACTCGAGCCGGTGAGGACACACGTCCCGCTCGCTCGGGCGAACCGACCTCTTCGTAGACGACGTCGAACGAGTCCGGAGCGAGGCTAAGGGGGCCGAGGAGCTCCTGGGCGGGCCGCTCGAAACCGAAGATCTCGTTCGAGCTTCGCTCCATCAACAGACGCTCGAACTCCTTCGCCGGCATCGCGCTGCCGAAGAACGAGCCCTGACCCGTGGTGCATCCGAGCTCTTTGAGCATGGCGACCTGGTCCGCGGAACCGACGCCCTCGGCGACGGTCTCCATTCCCAGGGTGTGGCTGAGCTTGAGGACGGCGCGCGCCAGCGCGGATTCCTCGGGCCCTTGGGCGATGCCATCCGTGAACGACTTGTCGATCTTGACCGTCCCTATGGGGAACTGGCGCAGGTAGTTGAGCGATGAGTAGCCGGTCCCGAAGTCGTCGATGGCGACCTGCACTCCCAGGCCCCGGAGATCGTTAAGCCTCTCGATCGTCGCCTTCGTATCGAGGATGAGCACGCTCTCGGTGATCTCGAGCGTGAGGTGGTCGGGCGCCAGAGGGGTCTCTCGGAGGACGCGCGCGACCTCCGAGACGAACACGGGCTCCTGGAACTGCTTCCCGGAGAGGTTCACGCTGATATTCAGGTCGATGCCGTAGTGATACTGCCATTCGTGTATCTGGTGGCACGCCTCCTCCATCACCCATCGGCCCATGGCCTCGATCAGCCCCGTTTCCTCGGCCAGTGGGATGAACTCGCTCGGCGCGATGAGCCCTCGCTTCGGGTGGTTCCAGCGCACGAGAGCCTCGGCCCCGACGATTTCACTCGACTCGAAGTCGACAAGTGGTTGATAGTGCAGCACGAACTCGTTCCGTTCCACCGCGCGCTGAAGCTCGGCCTTCAGCTCCAGCCTCTCGAGCACGCCCTCGTTCATGCTGGAGTCGAACACCTCGTAGCGGCCCTTACCGGACCTCTTAGCCGCGTACATCGCAACGTCTGCGTTCCTCAACAGCTCGTCCATCTCGATGCCGCCGTACGTGATCGCGATCCCCAGGCTCGCGTGCACGAAGATCTCCTTGCCCTCGATAGCGAGCGGTTCGGTGAGGGCATCGATGATCCGGTCCGCCACTCGGATCGCGTCCCGCTGCCCACGCATGTCTTCGACGAGCACGGCGAACTCGTCGCCGCCCAGCCGAGCGACGGTGTCGGACGGCCGGACGCTTCGACTCAGCCGATCTGCCATCCACGAGAGCAACTGGTCCCCCGCGGCATGGCCGAGGCTGTCGTTGACGGTCTTGAAGTCGTCGAGGTCCACGAACATCACCGCGAGAGGCTTGCGGTCGCGGACCTGACGGGCGAGCGCGTGGCCCACACGGTCCTTGAAGAGGTCCCTGTTGGGGAGATCCGTCAGAGGGTCGTGGAAGGCCTGATGGGCAAGCTCCTCCTGGCCACCCTTGACCGCAGCCGCCATGCGGTTGAACATCTCGACTACCAGACCAAGCTCGTCGGTCCGATAGACGGGCACGCGGTGATCGAGATTGCCCCGGGCGAACTCGTCGACGCCCTTCTTGAGCTCTTTTATCGGCCGCCGGATCGATCGAGCGAGCAATACGCTGATCCCGGCCACGGCGACGAGCCCGACCAGCATCACTGCGCCGATCATGTTGACCGCCGAGTCCCTCGCTCGCTCGGCCTCGGCCAGGTTGGCGTTCACCTCCATGCGCATCTCACTTCCCATCTCACGCAGGGAGCGCGCGGTCCTCCAATCCTCGGCAGGGAGGCGTGACGCGAGGTCGCTCAGGGAGGACGACTCGTGGGTAGTCGCGTCCTCGACGCGATTGAGTGCTTCAACCACCCGGTTCACCGAGTAGAGACCGATGAGCCCGGATCCGCCGATGAGCCACAGCATTATCGCCATGGCTACGGTGAGTCGCCCGTGCAGCGAGAACTGCGGGAGGCGTATTGGCTTCAAAGGTCTGTCCCCTGGTCGTCCGTCGTCTTGCTTGGTTATCGGCGGTCGAGCAAGCGGGGGTGAGCGGTATCGGTCTCCGGGCCCTCGGGAGTACTACGTAGAAGCAGTCACACCCAGGGCCTCGAGAAGCTGTTGATGGCGATCGAGGACGAGGTCCCCCTCGGGAGCGTCGCTGCGGTCGTCGTGGACGCCGCGGTAGCGGACCGCGCACATCCCCATGTCGTGTGCCCCAGCCATGTCGGAGCGGCGAAGGTCGCCGACGTGGGCCGCCTCGGGAGGACGGACGCCGAGCTCACCCAGGGCCTTCCCGAAGATCTCCCCGCCCGGCTTGGGCACTCCGACCTCATCCGAGAAGCACAGGACCTCGAGGTGCTCGATGAGCTCCGCGTCCTCGAGCAGGCCCCTCACGACCCGTCCTGATGTGAATCCCGTGTCGCAGACCAGGCCGCGCCGGATGCCGGCCGCCTCCAGTGCAACGAGCGTCTCCTTGGTTCCTTCGACCGCGTCGACCCCGCTCTGCAGGCTCGCCTCCTCGAACTCCCTCGTGAGAGCCCCGATGGCATCGTCGTCGTTGACGCCGCGGGCCTCGAGGCAATAGGCGGCCATCCGACCCGGCCCGAAGGTCTCGATCTGCTTCCACGCTTCGTCGTGCTTGGCCCACGCCTCGCTCAGAAGGGAGCGCGCTTCCCTCTCCGGAAGGTCCAGGGAACGACGAAGGGCGCCCAATCGGATCTCCATGGCGCCCTCCCAGTCACGGTCCTTCAGCAAGGTCCCCCAGCAGTCGTAAGTGACCGCCCGGATCCCGTCGACTCTCTTCACCACATCACCCCTTTGGTCCCTCGTGGGCTAGCGTTGACGTTCTTTCCTCACGACACAGGTGCCTACCGCCCTGGCCACGACCTCGGGCTCGCCGAGGACGTCGGCCGCCGAGTCCGAGATGTCGCCGCGAGGCGCAGCGTACCGGAAGGCCTCGAAGGTCATCTCCCGTGAGGTGCTGCCGATGCGGGTGATCTCGCCTCTCACCTCGAGGAAATCTCCCGCGTGGACGGGAGCCAGGAACTCAACCGAGGAGTAACCCGCCAGCAACCCCTCGTCACCGTCGCCGCGTATGGAGAGCTCTGTAGCGACGTCCCCGAAGAGCTCCAGAAGCTTCGCACCCGCCACCAGGCCGCCTCCATAATGAGCGTCGGCCTGCGACAGCCTTAGCCTGTGCACGGCCGTGACGTTCTCGCTCAAGCCGGCATCGCCCGTCTCCCGGTGGCCGCCCAGGCGAGGTACGCGGCAACCTCCAACGGCTTGGTGCCGCGACCGAAGATGCGGTCGTAGCCGAGCTCCGCGGCTTGCTCTGGCGAGAAACGGGGGCCACCCCCGACGAGGACCAGGCGGTCGCGCTCCCCCGCGGCCTCGAGTGCCCGTCGCACCTCCACCAGGTGCAAGATGTGCGCGTCGCGTTGCGTGACGACCTGAGAGATCAACACGGCGTCCGCCGCGACTCTGCGCACCATCTCCACGATCTCCTCCGGCGTCACCTGCGAGCCCAGGTTCACCACTTCTATCTCGGGGAAGTACTCGAGACCGTGATCGCCCGCGTAACCCTTCATGGACAGGATCGCGTCCAATCCGACTGTGTGTGCGTCCGTGCCGGTGCACGCGCCGACCACGACCAGTCGCCGCTTGAGCTCCTCCGTGATGATCCGGTTGACCTCTTGAAAGGAGAGATCCGGGAAGTCGCGCTCGGCGACCTCCACCTCGTCCGGATCGACGGAGTGAGTGGTCGATCCGTAGACGACGAAGAAGGTGAACCTCGGCCCCATCGCCTTCATGTGAACGACCTGCGGCCGTTCGAAGCCCATCTTGGCAGCCAGCGCCAGGGCGCTCTGCCGCGCCCTCTCCGACTCCGGCACGGGCAGGGTGAACGAGAGCTGCACCATCCCGTCGTCGGTCGCATCCCCATAGGGGCGCACGGCGCTCATCGATCGGCCCCCACGCGCTCGCCCAGCATGTCGGCGATCGGATTCACGTATCCCTCGGCCTTGGGGATGACTCCGTCGAGGCCCTTGCCCCCGGTCCGGGTGCGGACGGTATCGGCGAACATCCCCGCCTCGATGGCCGCCAGCATCCCCACCTCCGAGACCTTGCGGAGCATCTGGAGGCATTCCTCGAGCACCTGGGAAGCCCGCCGTTCCACCATTCCCCCGGGCTCGAACCGGAGCTCGCCGGCGAGGCTCGCGGCCCCGCCAAACACGTAGCGCGCGTTCTCGAGGGCGAGATCGCGATCAGAGAGAAACGGCGTGTGGATGCCTTCGGACATCATTCCGAGAAGGATGATGTCCTGACCGGTCAGCGCTGCCACGAGGTTGAACATCCCGTTGTAGAGGAAGCCTTGGAAGACGTTGCCCGTCATGTGCTTGGTGGGGGGCATGTACTTGAGCGGCGCGTCGGGGAAACACTCCCGGATGAGCTGCGCGTGAGCGAGCTCGAGAAGGATCTGATCCGGCACGGAGGGGTCGATCTCGAAAGCATGGCCGAGGCCCATCTGCTCCGGTGGAAGCCCCGCCGCGGCGGCGAGCCTCTCGTTGAGGAATTGCGATGCCAGCACTGTGTGGGCGGACTCGATCGCATCTGCGGTAGTGAGGTAGTTGTCCTCACCGGTGTTGATGACGATGCCGGCCAGCGCGTGCACCATGCGGGAGAAGTGCTGGTCGATGAAGGTTCGTTGCGCGTTGATGTCGCGGAAGATGATCCCGTACATGCAGTCGTTGAGCATCATGTCCAGCCGCTCCACAGCCGCCATCGCGGCGATCTCCGGCATGCAGAGGCCGCTGGCGTAGTTCGTCAGGCGGATGTATCTGCCGAGCTCCTCCCCCACCTCGTCCAGCGCGGCTCGCATCAAGCGGAAGTTCTCCTGAGTCGCGAAGGTTCCCGCGAAGCCGTCGGTGGTCGCGCCGTAGGGGACGAAATCGAGCAGAGACTGTCCGGTCGAACGGATGACCGCAACGACGTCACAACCCTCGCGTGCCGCGGCCTGAGCTTGCGGGATGTCTTCGTAGATGTTCCCTGTCGCGACGATCTCGTAGAACCACGGCTTCGAAGCTTCGCCGAGCTTCGCTATCATTTCGACGCGTGACCGGGCCGCAGCGGCGATCCTGTCGACTGATAGTTGAGCCTCCGACCGCGTTCGCTCGCGCGCGATCTCGAGGTCGACGCCCTCGGGCCACTCCGGGCGCACCTCGCTCCGGGCGATCTGCCTAGCCGCCGTCCGGATATCGCCGCAACCCGATTCGACCGCATGCAGGAAGGGCACGAGGACTCCACGCTCCAATCCGACCGAGCTGCGCACCTCCTCGACGACGCGGTTTGGTATCGGAACGGCGTCGGCTCCCTCGCCCTCGACGCCGTCCACACCGACCAGACGCAAGCAGGCGCGCTCGATCGAGACAGTGGTGTTCCCACGCGCCAACTCCTCTATGGGCCGCGCGATGTCCTTCGCGAGATCGCGGCACTCCGCCACAGCCTCGTGATCGATCTTCAGGCGGCCGATGGGTCGCGTGAACGATGCGTCCGCTCTCATAAGGCCTCCGCCGAATCCTCAGGCCACGCGCGCCGGCCGCCGACCCACGTCCCCAGCACCTCCGTCTTCAGCAGCTCGTCCGGATCGACTTCGATCGGATCGCGATCCAGAATTGCGAGGTCGGCGGGGGCTCCCGGCTCGAGTGAGCCGGCGAGCTCCGGGGCCGGCCCGAGCCTTCGAGCTCCCATCGTGTGGAGTCGCAGTGACTGCGTGCGGCCGAGCCGCTCGTCCTCGAGGTGGTGTTGCCCGAGGGACGCGAGCTGGAGGAACGGATCCATGGGGGTCACGGTCGAGTCCGAGCCCGCACCCAGCCACAGTCCCCCTTCCAGCATCGTTCCGAAACGGTTCATCAGCCGGGCGCGCTCCCAGCCCATCCGGCGCGCGTAGAGCCCGTCCTCGCCGCCCCAAAATCGATCGAAGGCCGGTTGGACGCTGGCCCTGAGCCCGAGAGCAGCGGCGCGACGGATGTGATCGTCCGAAGCGCACTCGAAGTGCTCGATCCTGTGCCCGAGCCTGCGCACGTGCTCCGATCCGACCTCCTTCGCGACCCGTTGCCACGCCGTGAGGGCCTGGTCGATCGCGGCGTCCCCGATAGCGTGCACGCCGGTCTGCAATCCAGCGTGCTGTGCCTCCGAGAAGAACGCGTACAGATCGTCATCGGTCCGGTAGGAGATGCCGTGCTTCGGCGTCCCCTCCGGCGGCCTGCCCGCGTAAGCCTCCGACAGCCACGCGGTGTGCGAACCGAAGGAGCCGTCCAGGAAGAAGTCGCCTCCGATCTGCCCCAGCCCCAGATTGGCGACGCGCTCAACTTCGTCGGTGCCGAGATACGGAACGACTCCGAGAGCAACCTCCTCGATAGCGCGGCTGAAGACGTCCCATGCGTCCCAGCCTCTCCACTCGACTACGAACATCTCGTGCACGTGGCTGATGCCCTTCGAGTAGGCGAGCCTCACGGCAGAACGGACCGCGTCGCGCTGCTGGCGTGCAGTGAGGCTCCGGTCGAACCATGCCCACGCCTCGGAGGCCGCTCTTTCGCGCAGGTATCCCGTCGGCTCGCCGCTCTCGTCCCGGTCCACGCCCTCCAGCCCGCCGACGTCGAGCCGGCGCAGGAGCTCTGTCGAAACTATGCACGAGTGCACGTCGGCGCGCGCGAGCAGCGCCGGCGATCCGCCCACGACCTCGTCGAGGTCCGTCCGGGAGAGCGGGCGATCGAGCGGATCCTCGAAGTTCCCTCCGAACAAGACGTCCTGTTTTGCGCGTGACCTTTCGGCGAACGCCGCGAGGATGCGGTCTGCCGAACGCTCTCCGCGGAAGTCCATCCCCGACGCGTACAGACCCGTCGCCGGGAGGTGGACGTGCGCGTCGCAGAACGCAGGGATCAGCGTTCCGCCGTCCAGCTCGACGATGCGGTCGGCGTCCGGTTGGTCGTCGTCCCTGCCGTTCGCCACGACCTCGGCGTCCTCGATCAGCAGCCAGTCCGCTTGAATCGCCGCCGGCAGACGCAGCACCCGGCCCCCTCTAAAGAGCGTGGCGGTCACAACGCGAACCTCGCCAGGAGCTGAGGCCGGCTGCGCACCAGGTCGAGTGCAAGCTCCGCGTGTCCGGGCACGAAACCGTTCCCGACGGTCATCTCACACGACTTCCCCAACCCCTCGGCGGTGAGCGCGGCGGAACTGAACGATGTCGCCATCGAGAAGAAGACGACACGGCCGGCGTCCTTACAGGCGAGGATCGCGCCGCCCTCGCACCCGGGCACGTTCGCGCAGACGAATACGAGGTCCGCCATCTCGCCCGCGAACGCCTCCGCGACCGCGTCCATAACGGCGACCGCGTCGGTGCAGTCGACGGCGAGCGCCTCCGCGCCCGCGTCCTTCGCCGCCACGACGGTGTCTTCCGGCCAGCAGAGGCCGAGAACCCGTCCTCGTTCCCCGACGCTTCGCACTGCCTGGGCGCACGTGAGCATCCCCGACTTGCCGCCGGCTCCGATCACGACGACGCTCATGCCCTGCCGCGCGAGCTTCGCCGCCCATGCGGGCGCTCCGCAGACGTCCAGCACCCCCAGCACCACCTCGTCGTCGAGGTCCTCGGGCACGGGCGTGTAGATGCCCGAGCCAAACAGGATCGCCCGGCCTCTCACTCCGACCCTCTCCGATTCCGGGTCGAGGTCGGTTATGTCGTCTATGACGAGCGGGGTCAGCGTCAGGGACACGAGCGTCGCTATGCGGCTCCCGACCTCGGGCTCGGTTCGATGCGAGCCGAGCTCCGCCACCCGCCCGATCAGCATCCCACCCGACCCGGTCACGGGGTTGTGCATCTTGCCGCGCTCGCGCACGATCTCGAGCACTCGCTCCCCCATCGCACCGGCCGAGCCGTCCGTGGAAATGCGGATCTGCCGCCATGAGGCGGAGTCGACGTTCAGGTACTCGACATCGATTGCAAGCTCGTCCTGTCCGACTGGAGATGTCACATCCAGACGCCTAGCCTGTTGTGGAAGCGCCCCCTTCGGGTCAAGGGAGCGATGGGTCCCGAGTCGTTCCATGACCGCAGGCTACGCGGTCGCCGGCCGGATCGCTCGCTTGCGCCAGTACTCGCGGCCCATCGGAGGAAGCGTGTAGATGGGGTCGTAGTACTCGTAG
>JBOGXB010000037.1:0-20823 GCA_050694215.1 Actinomycetota bacterium | reverse complement strand
CCATATAGTCGTCAACAACCAGCTTGGATTCACGACTGCCCCCCATATGGGACGCTCTTCGATCTACGCGACCGACATCGCGAAGATGGTGCAGGCGCCCATCTTCCACGTCAACGCAGACGATCCCGAAGCATGCGTGCGCGTGGTTCGGTGGGCTTTCGCATACCGGCAGGCATTCGGGCGCGACGTCGTGATCGACATGATCTGCTACCGCCGCTACGGACACAACGAAGCCGACGAGCCGGCCTTCACGCAGCCCCTTATGTACTCGAAGATCAACGAACGGCGTTCGGTCCGCAAGGTCTATACCGAGAAGCTCCTGAACCGCGGCGAGCTCTCGGTGGATGAAGCCGAGAGCCTGCTCGAGCAGTTCCGGGCCGGGCTGCAGAAGACGTTCGAGCAGGCGCAACAAGACGCGCCCGAGGAGGAGCGACAAGTACCCGCTCCTCCAGAGCCGGCGGGGGTCCTACCCGAGGTCGAGACCGGTGTCGAGTTAAGGGATCTCGAGCAGATCCAGGAGGCCCTCACGACCTTCCCGTCGGGATTCGAGCCTCACCCCAAGCTCAAGCGCCTGCTCGAGAAGCGCCGCGACATGCTCGAACAGGACGCGATCGACTGGGGGGCAGGGGAGGCGTTCGCGTTTGGCTCCCTCGTCATGGAGGGCTTCCGCGTCAGGCTCGCGGGCCAGGACTCGAGACGAGGCACCTTCAGCCAGCGCCACGCCGTGCTCGTCGATTACCGAACCGAGGAGGAGTACGTGCCGCTCAACTCCCTCGGCGGTGGCCAGGAACGCTTCACGATCTACGACTCGATCCTGAGCGAGTTCGCGGCGATGGGGTTCGAATACGGCTACTCGGTCGCCAACGGCGACGCGCTGGTTTGCTGGGAGGCGCAGTTCGGCGACTTCTCCAATGGGGGCCAGGTCGTAATCGACCAGTTCATCGTTGCGGGCGAGGACAAGTGGGACCAGACCAGTGGCCTCGTGCTGCTACTCCCTCACGGGTTCGAGGGGCAGGGCCCGGAGCATTCCAGCGCGCGTCTCGAGCGCTTCCTCACGCAAGCGGCGGAGGACAACATCCAGGTCGTGGAACCGAGCACCCCCGCACAGTACTTCCACGTCCTGCGCAGACAGATGCTTCGCTCCGTCCGGAAGCCGCTGGTCGTGATGACTCCGAAATGGCTGTTGAGGCTGCCCGATGCGCGCAGCAAGGCCGAAGAGCTTACGCATGGTCATTTTATGGAGACCCTTGACGATCCGTTCATCGGCGACAACGAAGCGGTGAAGCGCATCCTGTTGTGCAGCGGCAAGGTCGCCTACCAGCTTGGCGGTGTGCGGAACGAGAAGGACCTCCCTGCTGCGATCGTGCGGGTCGAACAGTTCTATCCGTACCCGGGCGACCAGATCCTCGAGATCCTCGAGCGCTACCCGAACGCGTCGGACGTCTATTGGGTTCAGGAGGAACCCGAGAACATGGGTGCATGGACATTCCTCCAGCCGCGGTTGCTCGGCGCGCTACCCGGAAGGCTGAAGCTGAACCGCGTTGCCCGCTTCGAGAGCGCCAGCCCGGCGACGGGCAGCACCAAGGTCCACGAGCAAGAGCAGCAGGAGCTCATCGACCGCGCCTTCGACGGCCTCTGATCAACGCTCTCGGATCGACGCCCTCCGCACCGAGTGAGTACCACGTTCCGTATAGGCCAACGGAGTACGCGCAGGGCGAGCAGACTGGGGTTATTGGCCGGGGGCCGAGATCAGGCCCTTGTCCCTCGCTCCCCGAATCGTCTCCGCGAGGGTCTCGAGCGCGTCGTACTTGGGAGCCCACCCGAGGTTGCGCCTTGCCTTGGTGCAGTCCATCAGCACGGGAACGCGCAGCGCGTTGATCCACGTTGCTTTGGTCGGCAGCAGTGGCAGGCGAGACACCACCTTCGCGGTTACGTCGACCATGAGCTCGGGCACCGGGATCGCGTACCAGCCGAGAGCGTGAGCGAGATCGCTTAGCGTGATCTCGCCGTCGGCGGCGAGATTGTAAGCACCTGGTACCTCCGTGCCGACCGCCGCGGCCTCGATCGCGGCGGCGACGTCGTCCTCGTGCACGAGCTGGAACGGGACGCCGGGATCGGGGATCACCGGCCTCAGCAACGGGATGGTGCCGACGAGGCTCTGCAGGGTCTCGGGGACCTTGTCACGGAGCTGCACGTAGGGGATGTTCTCGATCAATTCCGTCGCTTCGGGGCCGGCAACGATGCACGGCCTGAAGACGTACACGTCCGTCTGCGAGCCGGCGGATAGCTCTTCGAGCATGGCCTCCACCTCGGCTTTCTGCGCCGAGTAGTAGTGCGCGTCGGTGCCGCGCGCTGGGATGCCCTCGTCGAGGACGTCGGGATTGTCCTCGTGGAACCCATACGCCGCCACCGACGACGTGTAGATGAGACGCTTGGCTCCGGCCCGCATGGTTTCGGCGAAGACGTTGCGCGATCCCTGCAGGTTCACGTCGTGGGTGGTCTCGGGGTCGCCGAAGATGAGGAACGCAAGATGCACCACGACATCCGCGTCCCGGACGAAGCGCGCGACAGTATCCCTGTCGGTGATGTCGCCTCGGACGTACTCGAGCTTGGTCCAGCCGCGCTCGGACGGTTCGAAAGGACTCCGGGCCATCCCGACCATGCGCGTCACCTGCGGGTTGACCTCGAGCGCCGAAACGAGCGCCTTCCCGATCGCTCCTGTCGGCCCGGTGATGGCGATTTTCAGCCCGTCGCCACTCATTCGCCGGGCCCTTGCTCGTCGAGTGCTCGCTCGAACGCCGTGTAGGCGGCGTCGCCGAAGAGCACGAAGCGCACCTCCTGGACGTCGGTCTTCGCCTGCGAGATGGATCGGATCGCTATCTCGGCTGCTTCATCGACGGGGTACCCATAGACACCGGTCGATATCGCGGGAAAGGCAACAGTCTTTGCTCCCAGCTCGTTCGCCACCTCCAGCGACCTCGTGTGACAGGACGCGAGCAGATGCGAGCGGTCTTCCCCCTTGGCGTACACGGGACCGACGGTGTGGATCACCCATTTGGCATGGAGATCGCCTGCGGGGGTGGCGACCGCCTCGCCGGTGGGCAAACCGTCCGGCCACTCGTTAGCGCGGACCTTCTTGCACTGTTCGAGGATGACCGGGCCTCCCGCTCTGTGGATCGCGCCGTCGACGCCGCCACCACCCATCAGCATCGAGTTCGCCGCGTTCACGATCGCGTCGGCGCGCTGGTCGGTGATGTCTCCTCGAACGAGCTCGATTCTCACCACGGCGCTACGTTAACTTGATGGCCATCCGCCAGCATCCTCCCGGATCAACGTCGTGGACCGCCCCTTTAGGACTTACCCACGGGAGATCGTCCGGTTGCCCGCTTCGTCCCATGCAGCAGTCGTCTTCCTCGTGTGAGGAGTCCGGCAACCCGCGTAGGGTTCCATGATGGCGATCGACGGAGACCTCGCGCTCGAGAACGTGATGGCCGAGGGCGACGAGTGGCAGTGCTGGCGAGCCCTTCGGCTCGCGGGCGACGACCCCGGCGGGCTCCCTTCGATCCCGGCGCAGGATGGAGAGGGCGGTTTCATCGGACCATCGGGGCGCGTGTCGCCGGGCGCGACGGGGGAGGCGCTGACTCATCTCGTCGTGCTGGGACTCGGTGACTCCGGCCCCGCGAGCGTGGCGGCCGACTGGCTCCTGGAGGCTCGGACGCCGGCGGAGGCATGGTTGGACTCGCCCCACGACGTCCCCGGCGAGCTCGACAACCCCGCGGCGGCGCGCGTCTGGGCAACCGCATCCGCGGCGTGCGGGCTACTTGCGATCGGCCGTGATCCGGGCCATCGTGCGATAGACCTCTTGCGGGGAGAAGCCGACCTCGAAGGCCGCTTCACCGGTGGCGCGTACCCGACGTTCGCGGCCGCGGGTGCTTACTGGCTCGCGGAGGGCCCGCGCACGGAGATGTCCGAGTGGGCGCTGCGCTGGGTCCGCGAATGGGAGGAGGAGTGGTGGGGGCCGTGGGAGCGAGCAACCGCGCTGACTTTCTGGCTCGCGGCGGCGATCCCGCCGGAGCATTCCTCGGTTGAGATGTTCATGGAGAGGCTGCGCTCGGAGGCGCAGCCCGGAGGATGGCCGAATGATCTTGGCCTGACCCTCAGGACGTTGGAGCTGGCGTCGACAGCCGGCTTCTAAGTGCCACTCGCGTAAGCGAGGCGTTCAGGCCGGGTGTCTGTGATGCCGATATCGGGTAGATGGCCATCCCCAGTTCCGAGCGAAGTGAGAGAACCGTGAGGATCCTTGTCGTCGACGATCACCCCGACGCGCGGCTCGCAATACGCCTGAAGCTCGAGCGGGAGGGCATCTTCGAGATCGACGAAGCGGGAGACGGTCTCGCCGCGCTCGAAGCGATCCGAGCTCGCTCTCCGGTCGTAGCCGTCGTCGATTTCCGGATGCCCGGAATGGATGGGCTCGAGCTGACGCGCCGGATCAAGAAGGAGTTCCCCGACGTCGACGTGATCGGGCTGACCGCGTTCGACGATCCTTACATGCGGAAGGAGATGGTCGAGGCGGGAGCGTCCGACATCTTGATGAAGTCCGAGCTGGGCGAGCTATTGGAGGCACTGAAGAAGCGAGCCACAACCCCAGACTGATCGCGCTCTGGGCCTCGACTAACCGGCCACAGCCACTACCATAGGTTCATGGACGACCAGATGACTAAGACCGATCAGGACTGGCGCGACGAGCTCACGCCAGAGCAGTACCAGGTGCTGCGCGAGAAGGGGACCGAGGCGCCCTTCACGGGCAAGTACGTCCACACCAAGGACGACGGCACCTACAAGTGCGCCGCTTGCGGCGCTGAGCTGTTCTCCTCGGACACGAAGTTCGAGTCGGGGACGGGATGGCCGAGCTTCTACGAGCCCAAGAACGCTGCGAACGTCGAGCTTCACGAGGACTCCAGTCACGGCATGCACCGCATCGAGGTGACGTGCAAGAACTGTGGGTCCCACCTTGGCCACGTGTTCGACGATGGACCTCGCCCGACGGGCAAGCGCTACTGCATCAACTCCTGCGCGCTCGAGCTCGACTCGCAGTCCTAATCCCGGCCGACATCTCCGAGCACTCCACAGTTTTTTCAAACCGAACGTGTCCGAAAGGTTCGGCTCGGCTCGAGTTGGGAATCTGACTCGTATGGCCGAACGGAAACACAGGCCCCCGCCTCCGCCCGACCACGCAAGGCCATACGAGATCGTCCCCGGTCTCTACATCTCGGGGCACCCCGACAGCGCGCATGACTTCATCAGTAGGGGGATCCACGCGGTCGTCGACCTTGAAGGAGACATCGACTCCGCGATCGGCGAGGGAGGGCAGCCGGAGGGCTCGACCCTCTACCTCTACTGGCCGATCGAGGACGGCCCAATGCCGGATGCGACGACCGTGCGAAGCGTGTCGATGTTCGTGGCCGCGCTTCTCGATGAGGACAAGAAGGTCCTTGTCCATTGTCGATCGGGCCACAACCGCTCCGGCATGATCTGCGCCTGCGCGCTGATCGAGCAGGGCAACCCACCCGAGGACGCCATACGCATCGTGCGTGAGCAGAGAGGCGATGGGCACGCTCTCGAGAACGAGGCCTTCGTCGAATGGCTGATGGAAGGAGTGCCCCCTGCCAGAAGGCAGTAAATCCCGGGGGGAGGACTTCTTAACCCTAGTGGCGAAATGTCAGAGATTACCCATTTGCTATTTAGGGGCTGTTTCCTGGGAGGGATGCTCATGCGCCGGGCCGCAAGGCTGCTGCTTGCCGCGTTGATGGTTGCCGTAGGGCTCCAGGGTGGATTGGTACGTGCTGAAGAGCAGCTCGAGATCGCGGAGTTCACCGTCGATCCGGACGCGCTGTGCGATATCAGAGACGAATGGACCGAGCAGTTGCTCGCCACCCACAAGCCGGGGACGTGGGCGAAGATGAAGTTCGAGGCGACCGACTCGCAGCTCTCCCGCATGGGCCTGCCCTCGAAAGAGGTCCTCTCGTCTCGTCGGTATCAGCGCCCGACGCTCGTGACGAAGGATGGGCGCTTCTTCGACGTATCGACAAAGGCTCTGGAGCGGGCGGTCGCGGGCCCCGGCGCGGCAGCGGAACCAACGGTGGCGTCCGTCGCCGGCACCGGATGCCTCGGGATCCGGCCGGGGGCGTTGCTGCTTCTCATCACCGGCAACAGCATCGGGTGGTGCAGCATGGCCCACGTCTACGGGAGCCCGGGAAGCTACGACATCAGCACGGCCGGCCACTGCGGGAGGCCGGGCGACACGGCCACGGTCATTGCGGGCACCGGCAACCGCGGTGATGCGACTGGAGTGGTCCTTCTCGACTTCGGAACGTTCGCAACGTCGACCGACGGTGGTCTGGGCAACGACTGGGCTCTCATCGACATCAATCCCGCGTATCAGGGTCTCGTCACCCCCACGATGTGCTTCTGGGGCGGCCCGCGCGGCATCTACACAAAGACCGGCGAGCTGGTCGATGTCAATTTCCCCAACAACAGCCTCATCCCGCAAGTGACGCTGACACCCGATCCGACGCTGGCTCAGACGGTCGTGCACTACGGGCATGGAACCGGAGTCGGCGCCGGGGGGACTCCCCGCGCGGGAGAAGCGATCGCGTGGGGGGCGTCGCACTTCATGTTCTTCGGGGCGATCTCGCCCGGCGACTCCGGCTCGGGCGCGAACACGCTGCTGGGCGATGCGGTCGGGGCGAACATGGAGGCGGCAGGGATCATGACTCACCTCTTCATCGACCCTCTCATGCGTCAGGGGTTAGGGATCATGGGCGGGACGCGCGCGACCTCGGTCGCGGGAACGCTGGCCAATGGCCAGATCGTGCCCTATCCGGCACCCGCACCCGGCTTGCCTTAAGAGCTGAGGGACCGAGCATTGCGGGCCGCCGCGCAAGCGGCGGCCCTTGGCATGCAGGATCCGAAGCACCCCATTCCCACTCAGATAGTCACAAAGGCATATGGATATGGTCCTCACGTGCTCTTGACTTGGAGCTCCGCCGATTCGACCATGGTCTGAACCACGCCGAACACGGGAGCCGAGGGAATGTCGATCGCGGAGATGTCATCGAGCCTGCGGCGGCCCGGCTCGGCCATCCGTTTCTACGAGATCGTGATCGATTGCTCCGATCCGCTCAGCCTCGCTCCCTTCTGGGCGGAGGCGCTCGGTTACGAGGTAGACGAGCTCGAGGGGGACGTCGCGTCGATCGAGCATCCCACGGACGAAGGTCCCGCTATCTGCTTCCAGAGGGTGCCGGAGTCCAAGCAGGGCAAGAACCGGGTGCACTTCGATCTCAACGTCGACGAGTACGAGTTCGAGGGCGCGGTCGAACGGCTCATCTCCCTCGGAGCGAGGCAGGTGGACGTCGGTCAGGGCGTCGATCGATCCTGGGTCGTGCTCGCAGACCCCGAGGGCAACGAGTTCTGCATCGTTGCCTAGCGCTTAGATAGCGACTTGGGCCTTTCCACCCTTCAGCCCTCCGTGTCTTTGTTTGCCGAACGTGAGGATGCTCCAGTCGATGGGTTGCTCACGATGATGGATCAGGAGGAACGCGCTTCGGAGGTTTCGGCGCGCCCCGCCCTGGATTAGACGTCCTGCTGTTTGACACGATTCGCGGACGAAGCGAAACTACCGAAGCGATTTGGCGGCGCACTCTTGTGGGGTTGAACTATGGCGTGATCGCCCAGGAGGGTGCAAGTGCCGCACACAGATTCAGGATCTGCCGAAGGACCCCGGCTCCCCACCGCGCTGCGTGGCTACACCAAGAGCGAAGTCGAGGCACTGCTCCAGCGTCTGAGCGACGAGATCGAACAGCTCAAGATTGAGCGGGATGACGCCCACGCGCGCGTAGTCGACGTTTACCAGCGCGTCGGAGACGAGCTCGGAGAGCTCTTGCAGCACTCGCGCGACTGGGCCGAGCGGATCGTGACGGAGGCGGAGACCGAGGCCGAGAAGATCAAGGAGCAGGCACGAGCCACAGTCAAACGCCTGCGTCAAGACGCGGAACAGGAGTCCGAGCGGGTACGAGCCGAAGCGAAGCTCCAGGCAGAGTGGGTGGTCGAGCAGGCGGAAGCGAAGCTGGACCAGATGCGGGAGGCGGAGGATCACGCCAGACGCAGAGCACAGACTCTCAATCGCAGACTGCTTTCGGTTGTCGAGCAGCTCGATGAGGAAGTAGAGCAGATCGAGGCGAGTCCGGGCGAGGTAGGCGACGTCGAGGCTGTGATGCTCGGCGAGAAGGAGGTCGAGGACGAGATCGATGTGAGCGATGAGGAGGAAGCCTCATCTCGTGAAGTAACGACAGGGGGGCGCGGCGATGGATAGTGATCTGAGGCGGGAGGTACACGAGATTTCGGCCGAAGGCATCACGAAGACGGAATTCCCGGTTCGGGTGCGCGGCTACGACAGGGACGAGGTGGATGCCTTCGTCGCAGTAGTGGCCGACGAGATGCGCCGTCTAACCGCTGCCTCGAAGGAGCTTGCAGCGGAATCCGAGCGGCCCTTCAAAGCGCTGGGATCCGAGGCGGGAAAGCTGCTCCAGATGGCGCGTGCGGCGGCCGACAGGATCTCACAGGAGGCCCAGGCCGACGCGTCGATCACCAGGGACCGGGCTACAGACGAGCTGGCGGAGGCCGAGGACGAGATGAGCCGGATGCGCTCCCAGGCCGAGCGTGAGGCCGCCCAGAGTATCCAGGCCGCGAAGGGAGAGTCCGAGCGACTCCGAAAAGAGGCACAGCGCCTGCGCTCGGAAGCGGAGGCCGAGTCGGTGAGGCTCAAGCAGAGTGCTGAAGCTGCTGCCAAGCAGGCCCGGACTGAGGTGCGCGCGGAGTATGCCGTGTTGATGAGAGAGGCGCAGCGCGAAGGCAAGCGCATCAAAAAGGAGGCGGAGGCCCAAGCCGATCAGCTCAGGGAATCCGCCGAGGAGGAGGCCCTTGAGAAGGTGCGCAAGGCGCGTGCCGAGGTGCGCCGGTTACTCGAAGCGGAGGCGGCTCTCAAACAGAGGGTGGCCGGTCTGACCAGAGATAAAGAAAGCCTTACTCGCGATGTCGAAGAGGTCCGAGCACAAGCGGACGCCTACTCGTCGCTATCCCAAAGGCTTACGAGTGATTCGGAAGCCGGTGCCTAAAAGGCTCCAAGTGGGTATGCATGAGCTATTGAAGGATGGCACTACGTCGCTATAAAGGGAGGTTGTAGTGATGGCCACTCAGAAGCAGCGACGTGCGGCCAAGAAGAACATGCAGAGGGCTCAGAGGGCCGCACGCTCGAAGAAGACGATCTCCAAGCTTCCCAAGGAGACCCGTAGGGATCTCGGAAGGCAGGCGGCGAAGTCGAGACAGCGCGGAGGGAAGCCTGGACGCGCGCTCGAGGACCGGACTCGCCGGGACCTCTACAAGGTGGCGAAGAGGAAGGGAATCCCCGGTAGATCGAAGATGGGTAAGTGGGACCTGATCCAGGCCATCCGCTAGGCGAGCTAGCCCGGACTCGCCGATCTACGTGAATCTAGTGCAATCGTTTCGCGATCCGACTGAGATCGTCGTCGAGGCCGGAGAGACCTTCGAGATCGTCCTCGAAGGAAACTTCACCACTGGCTATCGGTGGGAGCTGCAACAGCAGCTCGACGCGATCTCGCTGATATCCGACGAGACTCGCGCGGGAGGTGGCGCGCCCGGCTCCCCTGGGACCCAGCATTTCAAACTTGTGGCGGAGTCTGGTGGTCGCTATTCGCTCGCGTTCGCCTACCGCCGTCCATGGGAGGACACGAACCTCGAGGAGCGCCGGATCGACGTGCAGGTCAGATAGAGGGGACTCGATCGGTGCAAAGGTGGGCATTTGGGTTCGCTCGCCTCCACCGATGGGGTTGTCAGATTCCCCCGTTCGGGGGAAGCGCGGGCTCGGCATTCTTTGAGAGATTGATCACGCGGCAGAGCGGGCATGCGAGAGAAGAGGCTGCGAGTGATCCCACTCGCCGTGATCGACGAGAACGCACTATTCCGACGAGGCCTTCGGGTCGGGCTGCACGAGGCGGGATTCCCCGTCGAGGAGTCGCAGGATCTGCTGACATGGGCGCGGCTGGGCGGTGAGCGCGCGGCGATAGTGACGACTTCAGGGCCTCACGAGCTGATTTGGGTCACTGAGGCTCGCACGATCAATCCCGAAGTCGTGGTCGTCGTCATCACCGAGAAACGCACCGCTCGGTCTTTCGCGGAGGCCTTGAGAGCGGGTGCGACGGCCTGCATCTCACGATCTTCGTCGTTCGAGGAGCTCATCGACGTTTTGCGGATGGCCCTTCGAGGGATCACCGCGATGCCGACCCATCTCGCGAGAGACATCGTTACGACGGCACGGGTTGCCCCGAACGATTGTCCGGTGTCGCAGCGGGAGGCAGCCTGGATCCGTGTCCTGGCGCACGGAGGCACCGTCACGAAGCTCGCCCGCGACTCCGGCTACTCCGAACGGGAGATGTACCGGATCCTCCACCAGATCTACGACCGGATGGGGGTGCACAACCGAACCGAGGCTCTCGTCCGCGCTGCCGGGTGGGGGCTGATCGACTAAGACCACCGATCCCTACCACTCCCCAGTCACGTGGCATGACCCTGCCAAACCTCGTCATATCTCTGCCACCCCTTGGCAGGGACCCGCGTGTCCCAGCTTCCTAGCGTGATCCCCGACGTGAGACCGCGAACGCGTGGTCGTAGTCGACAGATGGGAGGCCGTTATGTCGGAGAGGCTCAATGGTTACGGAATGGGATGGCTGCCCGACCGGCCGGACTTCAGGGACCTCGCCCCCGAGGACCCAGAAATGAGCGATCTGCTTATCAAGACGGTGGCGCCCGACATGGGACCGCAGGCTCTCCCGGCCACTGTGGATCTGAGGAAGTGGTGCTCTCCGATCGAGAACCAAGGCCAGATCGGATCCTGCACAGCGCAGGCGGGCGTGGGCCTGGTCGAGTACTTCGAACGCAAGGCATTCGGGACCCACATCGAGGGGTCGCGTCTGTTCCTCTACAAGGTCACTCGTAACCTTCTTCACTGGACGGGGGACACCGGCGCGTTCCTACGCACGACGATGGGCGCGCTCAAGTGCTTTGGAGTGCCGCCTGAGGAGTACTGGCCGTACAGGACGAGCGACTTCGACAAGGAGCCGTCCCCGTTCGCTTATGCGTTCGGGCAGAACTACCAGGCTCTGCGGTACTTCCGCTTCGACCCTCCGGGTACTCCGCGCGACGAGCTGCTCAATCGGATCAAGACACACCTCGCATCGAGCATCCCGTCGATGTTCGGTTTCACCGTCTATAGCTCGATCTCCCAGGCGGACTCCAACGGCGAGATCCCGTTCCCAGCGGCGGGCGAGAAGGTGGCCGGTGGTCACGCGATCGATGCTGTGGGTTATGACGACGGCAAGGTCATCACCCACACGGGTTCGAGAGCAAAGACGACAGGTGCGCTGTTGATCCGCAACTCGTGGGGGAGGGGCTGGGGCGATAACGGCTATGGCTGGCTGCCCTACGACTACGTGATGAGGGGTCTCGCGGTGGATTGGTGGTCGATCCTGAAGCACGAGTGGGTCGACACCGGCGAGTTCAAGTAGGGATCATGGCGGTACGAGAGAAGTCGGTCCAGGAAGTCGCGGACGCGCTGGGTGCATCCGGGCAGGTAGACGTGCGCGAGGAAGCGCGCGGAGCGATTCCGGACTATGACTCGGCGATCGACTCGAGCACTGTGACCGTGGACCAGTTGATCGAAGCGACTCGACTGAGCCGGAAGCGCTCGAACAATGACGAGAGATCGCGTGCTGTCTACGGCTCGTATCTCCCCAAACTCGTGCGTTCTTACAGGAAGACAAATGGTGAGATCGAGGAATCGTTCGTAGCGCAGGACATTGAGGCAGGTGCGCTCCTCTTGCAGGAAAAACCCAAACGCGAAAGAGAGGGCGGCGTTAGACGCCTGCGGGGAAAGGGTAAGGGCGGAGGCAGTCTCACGATCCACGTGCGCTACCCCCCCGAACGCGTCGCACTCGTGACGCCTGAGTTCGAGGAGACGTTGTGGCGCTGCAGCTCGCTCGCCCGCAGGAGCAAGCAGCTTCTTCGTAGCACGAACGCTCGCATGGTCTTGCGCTTGATGTACTCACTGATCGTCTATCTGCTCTCTGTCCTCGACTCTCAGCAGGGCGCGCCAGAAGGCGAGCGTAGGAAACGTATCGAGAGGGCCATGGCGACCGCCAGGGAACACCTCGACGGCGCGCAGGAGCAGTACATGCGTAGTGCGATTTGGGGAGCTCAACTGGCTTATTGCCAAGGGATGATCGGTGGTCTGCTCACGCTCCTGGCGGTGCTGGCCGGGATCGGGTTGCTCGGAAGCTCGATCGATGAGAACGAGTTCTCTCGGATCCTGATGACGTTAGGGGCGGGCGGAGTGGGTGCGCTCGTGAGCGTCATGCACCGCCTGACCACCGACCGTCTGAAACTCAATCACACGGCGGAGCACAACTCGCTGCGACTACTTGGTGCTTTCCGCCCACTCCTCGGCGGGATCCTCGGGTTGGCCCTCTACGTCCTGATATCCGGCGACCTGCTGAACATCTCCGGACCTACCGGATCGCCGGTCAAGACGCTGTACTTCCTCGCCGGCATCGCGTTCCTTGCCGGGTTCAGCGAGCGTTTGGCCCAGGACACACTCACACAGGTGACTCCGCAAGCCATGGGCGTTGCATCCACTTCCGGCGCCGGCATGCAGGATATGGAGGGATCAGAAGGGCAGCGCGAGGGGCGCAGGCGAGTGGAGGGGACCACCGAAGCCGAACCGGGCGGAGCGGCGACCCTCTGATGCCAACGATCGTCGACGCCCCGCCCAAGCGAGTCGCGGAGCGGCTCATGAGGCTGCGCGAGTCGCTCGACCAGGTGATCCCTCCCAAGCGACTGGATGACAACCTGCTCGTGGCGACATGGAACATCCGAGCATTCGGTGATCTGACAGAGAGGTGGGAGGCCCGCGACGAGGACTCCCCCAAGCGCGATCTGCAGTCGCTGCTGTTCATCGAGGAGATCGTGTCGCGTTTCGACGTCGTAGCGATCCAGGAGGTGAAGGGCAGCATCAAGGCATTGCGCCACATGTTGAAGCGGCTGGGTCCGGATTGGGGACTGATCCTCACCGATGTCACGGTCGGCGCCAGAGGCAACGACGAGCGTATGGCCTTTGTCTTCGATACCCGCAGGGTCAAGCCGTCAGGGCTCGCATGCGAGGTCGTCGTGCCCGAGGAATGGATCAATCATTCGTCGCCTGAGGTGCTGCACCGTCAGTTCGCTCGAACGCCCTACGCGATTAGCCTCGCCTCCGGCAGGCAGACGTTGATCCTCGTCACCCTCCATGTCGTGTATGGAGAGTCCTCGGCAGACAGAACGGATGAGCTCCGCGGCATAGCCCGGTGGCTCGCGGATTGGGCGAAGCGCGAGGACTCGTGGGGCCACAACCTCATCGTTCTGGGTGATTTCAACATCGACCGCCAGGACGACCCCAATTACGAAGCGTTTACGTCGACAGGCCTGCGACCACCGAAGGAGCTCGAGGGCATCCCGCGCACGATCTTCGAGGCGGGGAAGGACAAGTTCTATGACCAGATCGCATGGTTCTGTGAAGCCGGCGATGTACCCGTCCTGACACTCCGGTACGAAGGGAACGCGGGTTTCTTCGACTTCATGCAAGCCATCGCGACCAATGACCCCCAAGCGCTGTCCTGGAAGCTATCGGACCACTACCCGCTGTGGACCGAGTTCCGAATCTCGAGAACAGGGGCGTGACCATCGAACAGCCACCACTCGAACATCACAGGCGCACGGTTCCCAGATCCAAGACGAATGAAAGGAGTGGATGAGATGGCCAAAGGAATCGCCATCAATATCGGACTCAACAGCGTGGATCCCGACCACTACGATGGTTGGGACGGCCAGCTCAACGCGTGCGAGGCCGACGCGGAGGACATGCGTCGGATCGCGCAATCGCAAGGCTTCGAAACTCAGGCTTTCATTCTCACGAAGGACGCCACCGCCGACACCGTGAGGCAGGCACTTCAGGACGCAGCGCAGGAGCTCTCAGAGGGGGACCTCCTGTTCCTCACCTACTCGGGCCACGGGGGTCAAGTCCCCGACACGAACAGCGATGAACCCGACGCGCGCGATGAGACGTGGGTGCTATACGACCGCCAGCTGGTCGACGACGAGTTGTATGCGATGTGGGCGGGTTTCGACCCAGGAGTTCGCATCTTCGCCCTCTCCGACAGTTGTCACAGCGGCACGGTGACGAGAGCGATCTACGAGGAGACGTTGATCCCCATGACGGTTGAGCGGGGCTTCGGTGCTGAGTCCTCTGTTCGGACCAAGGACCTGCCGCTTCACGTCCAGGCCGAGACCTACCGTCAGCACCAGGATCAGTACGACGAGATCCAGCGCAACAATCCGAGGGCCGAAGAGGTCGATATCGCGGCCGGAGTGATTTTGGTCTCGGGATGCCAGGACAACCAGCTTTCCCTTGATGGCGTCCAGAACGGCTTGTTCACCTCCAAGCTGCTGGAGGTGTGGAGGAGCGGTGAGTTCAAGGGTGGGCACCGGAGATTCCGCAAGTCGATCGCCAACCTGATGCCACCGAGCCAAACGCCCAACTTCTTCCCGGTCGGCGAAGTGCGGCGGAGCTTTGTGCGCCAGCGGCCGCTGACGATCTGACTTTCGGTAGTGATTCCAGAGTCTCGTGGACACGGAGATATGAGGAGGATCTGATGGAACGTCGACTCGTGTGCATTCATGGTCGAAGTCAGCACGGCAAGAATCCCAAATCCCTTCGACGGGTGTGGGCTGCGGGGCTCAACAAGGGGCTCACTCTGGCCGACTTGCCGACGGTCAAGACAGACTCCATCGTCTTTCTTTATTACGGCGACCTCATCAAGCGGGAGATCGACGCCCTCAGCACCAGAGGTCTTGACGATGAGCGCCTCGTGGGGATCGCAGCCCGCAGCGACGGCATGTTGCCGGGCATTGGGGTGGCGGCAGACGACGAGGTTGCCCGGCTGCAGATCGAGTTGCTGGGAGAGGTGAGTCAGCGGGCAGGCCGGCCCCTGCCTCCTGAGCAGCGAGAGGCCACGAGAGGAATCCTGGACGATCTGCAGAGGTGGCAGGCGCTTCAGGACGCCCTCGACTGGGTGAGCGACTCCGCTCCCTGGATGGGCGAGAAGCTTCTCTATCTCGTGACGCGCGACGTCTCTCTCTACCTGATGAAGAAACGGATCCGCGATGCCGTTCAAGCGTCGTTGGTAGAGCAGCTGGAAAACGAGATCGGTGCAGACGAATCCATCGTGCTGCTGACCCATAGCCTCGGAACCGTCGTCGGGATGGACCTCGTCACCAATTGGGCCCCGGGATCAAAGTTCCCATTGATGGTGACGTGTGGCTCTCCGCTCGGGATCAAGCAGATCTATTCGAAGCTCAAGCGGCAGCCGCAACCTGCACATCCCGAGGGGGTCGAACAATGGTTCAACGCGTACGACCCGCGCGACGTCGTGGCCCTGGAGGAGAGGCTGCGGCCGCTCTTCGGTCACGGTCTCGTCGACATCAAGGTACAGAACGGAGACAGGCCGCACAACATCGATCGCTATCTGGCTCACGAGGAGGTAGCGCACCACATCGGCACCGCGTTGGCGAAGACCTGAACGAAGAGTGTGGATGTGCCGGCGGCGAGGGTCTGAGGTCTCTCTCAGGGGGCCGCGGCCAGTCGCCGCGCGAGGGTCGAGAGCATCGCAAGCGCCATGGAGGGTTCCGAGTGAAGCAAGTCGGTCAACTCGTCGCGACCGATCGCCACCGCTTTGACGTGAGTCTTGGCAATCGCGCGGCCGGTGTGAGCCGAGTCGGTCAGAAGCGCGAGCTCGCCTACGAACTCTCCAGGACCGAGCTCCACCTGGCGGGAGGTGAGATCGACCACGACCTCGCCCTCCTCGATCACGAAGAGGCCCGTCCCAGGCATGCCTCGGTGGACGAGCACGTGTCCCTTCTCGATCTCGCACTCGTTCATGGCATCGGCGAGGCGTGCCAAGGACTCTTCGGGAAGGTCCGAGAAGAGCGGGATCTTCCGTAGCCCCTCGATCCGCTTCGTGCTGTCCATGATGAGGGATTATGCCCGTCCAGGGCCAAGCCCGTTGTCAGGACAGTTGTCAGAGGGGGGGTTGTCAGACAGTTGTCAGACAGGGTGGACGCGACACGTCCGGCTTGTCGGACCTCCCCGCCGGGCTATCCGGACTTGGACGCACCGGCGAGCTCCCTGCCCTCGTACTCGGGTGCTTCCTCGAGATAGACGACGTTGTCGTAGCCGATCAGCTTGATCAAGCGGTTCTGCGCCGTGAGCAGCATCAGCGGCTCGTCGTCGCTAGCGTTGAAATGCTGGTGGACGGTGTTCTGCGGCACGTACACGATGTCGCCGGCCGTGAACTCGTGCCTGGTTGGCTCCTTGGCGATGCGCGCATGGTACTTCTCTGCAATCTCCGCCTCGACCTCCCAGTGCAGGCTGTAGCCGCTTCCCGAGATCACATAGACGATCTCGTCGGCCATGTGCCAGTGCTTCCCGGAGCGGCTTCCCGGCGGGACCTCTTGTTCGTTCACGTCGACACTGTTGACGCGCACGTCCTCCCGTTCCTTGGAGGCAATGACGCGCACGTGTCCCTCCGGTGTCAACTGCCAGGGTCCGTCGTCGGGCTTGACGACCTTCTTGCGCTGTTCGATACCTGGGGTCCACACCTTCGACCAATCCTCGCGAGGCCCGAAGGAGTCTTCGTTCTCGACGGGTCCGCTGCGACCCTGTTGGATCAAGCCCAGGAACATCCACGTGCACTTTGCCTTGACGACGAGGCAAACGGCCCGCTCGGTGTCGCTTGCGTTGAAGTGGCGGTGTACGGAGTCGTTGTGGACGATAACGAGATCACCCTTCGACCAGTCGTAGCGCTTGTCGTCGTGGATCTCGTAGCCGGTGCCCTCGAGGACGTAGAAGAGAGCCTCGTTCTGGTGGCCGTGGCCGTGGTTCGACTTGCCTGGGGGAATCTCGACGAAATGGACCTGCAGGTTCTGCGTCAGGAAGGGCTCGTCTCCGGGGCCGACCCGCCACCATGTCCGGGAGTCCTTGGAGTCGCCCGAGTGGCCCACCGATGCGTCGTCCACGACGACCTCGTCGCCCCGCACTCGCGATGCCCCGAGCTGAGCCGCACGGATATCGCTCAGCCCGTACTTCTCCGAGGTGATGCCTCTCACGAAGACGCGTCCCTTGCTTGTCATGTCGTTGCCTCCCAAAATCCCTAATCGCCCTGATCGAGGCTGCTACAGTATTATTTGTCAGACCATTAGTCCAACGTGGGAGTGAATGCGTGCCGGCGAAGCCCGACCCCGAACGCGACGAAACAGCCGTGCGCGCGGTGGGCGACATCTTCAGCCCCGTCTCCTCGGGACGCATCTCCGCGGAGATCGTCGACCAGATCAAGCGAGCGATCAGGGAAGAGCAGCTGTCCCCGGGCGACCGCCTGCCCCCGGAGCGGACACTCGCGGAGCAATTCGGGGCCAGCAGGGTCACGGTCCGGGACGCGCTGCGCATCCTCGAGGCAAGCGGTCTGATCGAGATCCGAGTCGGAGCGCGCGGAGGCGCGTTCGTCACCGCGCCTGCGTCGGAGATCGTGGGGGAGGGGCTTGCAAACATGATCATGCTTGCCTCATTGAGTGCGGAGGAGGTCACGGAGGCGCGCTTCATGCTCGAGCTCGGGATGATGCCGATGGTCTGCGAACGGGCTACCGAGGAGGACATCGCAGCTCTCGCCGAGATCTGTGAGCGGGCGGAAGAGGCGCTACGGAACAAGTCCTACGGGGTAGAGCTGTCGGCCGAGTTTCACACCCGGTTGGCGAGGTGTGCGCACAACACCGCGGTCGAGATGATAGTGAATTCGTTCCATGGCCCCCTTCTTATGTCGCTCCTCCGCGCAAAGGCAGTTGCACCGGAGATGGGGGGCAGGGGAGTAGAGGAGCATGAGGAGCTAGTTGACGCGATCCGAGAGCGAGATGCTAAGCGTGCTCACTGGATCATGGCGCAACACCTGGCGAGGACGGCCGAGCGGCTCGGCCTCTCGAGGTTGACCGAAAGGTTGACGCGCACCGGCAACCCCCAATGAGCTCGGGCCGGCCCCCGAGTACCGACGCAGCCCGGCGCGCCGGCTCCCAGCGAGTATTGATCCCGCTCTTCATCGCTTCGGGCGTGCTGACGCTTGGAGAGGGAAGCTTTCTCGTACTGATTTCTCCTTACCTCGAAGGACGTGGATTCGGAGCCGGCCTCATCGGAACGGTGGTATCGGTCTACGGGGTCGCTTCACTGCTCACCCGTCTGCCTGCCGGCGTGCTTTATCGGACCGAGCGCGGCGCCCTTCTCGTCGCTGGTGGGTGCGTCATGTCGTCGCTCGCGTTTGCCTCGATCCCGTTGACGGGGAACCCCCTCCTTCTAAGCGCTTTGATCGGCCTCGACGGGATGGGTTTCGCCGTCGCCACGACCGGCGTGCTCGCCGCGTTGATGGACCGTCGGCCCCCGGAAAGCCGGGCAGGCTCCGTAATGGGGTGGTACACGGGCGGGGTGGGCGCCGGTTACGCGGTGGCGGGGTTCGTGAGCGGCGCCGCCGGCGATGCCCTCGGCGTCCCCAGCGCGATCTTCGTTCTCGCAGCCATACCTTTGGTGGCCGCACTTCTCTTGACCGGAGCCATCAGGTTCGCTCCGCTTGTGGCGCCGGCCGACCCGGTCCCCGAATCCCGGGTGAGCCTCCATGCGCGCCTAAAGGAATTCGCCCGCGCGCCCGTGCTCGTGTGGCTGGCCTTCTTCGTTACCCTCTACATCAATCTCATCAGCGGAGTGTTGTTCACCTTCTTTCCGATCCACGGACTGGCGATCGGGCTAAGCCTCACGCAGATCGGGCTGCTCGTCGGCATCCACGGAACCATCGCGGCTGCGATTCGGTTTGCATCGGGACTTATCTTCAAGTGGATCTCCTACCAAGGCGCGCTGCCGGTCATGGTGATGTTGAGCGGCATCGCCACCGTGTTCCTCGGCAGCGTGGAGGTGTTCGTTGTTCTTGCCGGGGCCTGGGCCGCGATCGGGCTCGCCAGGGGCGTGCTCCGGGTCGCGTCGGGGGCGCTCGTGCTCGACGCGACCGGCGTTTCTGACTCGCAGCGCGGAGCGTCGTCCGCGATCTATCTTGCGGGACTCGACCTGGGAAAGATCATCGGGCCCCTGATGGGCGGCGCAAGCGCTGCGCTCGTCGGTCTACGAGGCACCTTCGTGTTGCTCGGCATCGCGTTTCCCGTCGTGTACCTCGTCATGACGGCCGCCCTGGCGCGCGTGGGGAAATCCCCCGCGCGCGCCTGAGGCCGAGCCGGAAATCCTTACTCCTCGACCACCTCGCCGAGCTCGACGAGCTGCTCGTAGCGGTCGGTCCACTCCTCCTGCTCGGCAGTGAGGCTCTCGAGATCGACGAAGACCTCCTCCGTGTTCGGAGCCGTCGCGAGGTCGCTGCGGGCCGGGTCGAGCGCGAACTCCTGCAGCACCTCCTGGCCGTCGGTGAGAATCCAGTCGACGAAGAGGATCGCGGTCGCCGGATGCTGTCCGTTCTTAACCAGGCCGACCCCGTTGGGCCGAGTGATGATCGGCTCTACCGGCGGCTCCCACGCCACGGGCGCGCCGTCCCCGATGACGCCCTCGACTAGATAGCTGTAGTTGGACGCGGCCACCTGGAAGTCGCCAGCGCCGAGAAGATCCCCCGTGAGGGTGTGGCCCTTGACGAAGAGAGCATCGCCGGCCATGTCCTCGAACAGCTTGTTGACCTCTTCTTCGCTCTTGCCCGCTTCGTTGACCCAGTACTCGTAGAGCGTCTTGTACCAGTCGATGTCGCTGGGCTCCATCGCGAGCTGCCCGTCCCACTTGGGATCGGCAAGCTCCTCCCACGACTTGGGTCGTTCGCTCTCGGACACGCTCTCTGTGTTCCAGCTGATCACGAACTTGTTGAAGCGATCGGCCGTCCACCCCTCGTACGTGGAGCCCTCGACGAGCCCGTCCTGGAGATCGGATTCGTAGGGGGCAAGCACGCCTTCGTTGTTCAGGATGAAGAGCTCCGTGCCGTTGGTCTCGGCGATATCGGCGCCGGGGAAGTCCGCCTGCGATTCCTGGAGAAGTCGCTGGAGCACCGTCTCGCTGTCGGCTCGGTACACGGACACGTCGATGTCGTAGGCGTCGCCGAACGCGCCGGCGACGGCGTCCTCGACGTCGCTCGTCATCGACGTGTAGACGTTGAGTATGCCGCCCTCTTCTCCGGCCAGCTCGACGAGCTTGTCGGTACGCGCCTTTCCCGTAAGCCCCTCGATCTCGGCAAGGACGTCCTCGTAGCCGGTCGAGTCCTCCTGTGAAGCCGACCCCCCGTCGTCGCTCTCCTCGGTAGGCGAGTCCGCGCATGCTCCCGCTAGAAGCAGTGCCGCCGCGACGGCGACGAGCCACTTTGCCTTCATCTCGATTCCTCCCCCCGGAGCCGGATACCCGTTCAAAGGTCATACCACAATACCTCTAGAAGAGATCAACCCAACCGGCGGAGCAGATAGGCCCACGCCTGGGCGAGCAGCTCATGGGAGTAGCAGTGCGCGCGCTTGGAGAGGGCTTCGTCGTCGCTCGACCACGCGACCAGCTCTCCGGCGCTCGACGCGGTTAGCTGCATCCGGCAAGCCCTTTCC
>JBOGXB010000036.1:0-21341 GCA_050694215.1 Actinomycetota bacterium | reverse complement strand
GCCCGGCATCGCGCGCCGGAGCGTCGCGGGCAAGGGTCTCCAGGGCCGTCACCAGGTATGCCCGGGCGTCGGCAGCGGTCACCAGCTCGTCGACCAGGCCGTGGGAGAAAGCGGACGTCGCGGTGTGCGACGTCTCGGGCAGCGGTCGCCCGGTGAAACCCTGCGCAACGCGTGGCCCCACGAACCCGATGGTTGCATCGGACTCCGCCACCGTGAGGTCCGCCAGCGCGGCGATGCTGGCGAGTACGCCCCCGGTCGTTGGATTCCCAAGGACGCAAATGAACGGCTGGCGCGCGTCCGTCAGAACGGACCGTGCTGCGACTACCTTCGGCATCTGCGCGAGAGAGCGCATTCCCTCCTGCATGCGCGCCCCTCCCGTAGCGGTACGCAAGACGAAGGGCACGCCGCGCGCTGCTGCGCGCTCGAGGGAGTTGACAAGCCGAGCTCCGGCGACCTCACCCATGCTTCCACCCATGAAGCCGAAGTCGAAGAGAGCCAGCTCGACCTCGTGAGTGCCTATCGTGCACGGTCCGGCAACGACCGACTCGTCGCTGCTCGACCTCTCGGCCGCGGCGCGCAACTCATCGGGATAGTCGGGCCAGGCGAGTGGATCCGCGCTGGTGAGCCCGTCTTCTACGGGCCGGAACGATCCTTCATCGGCTAATTGCAGAGCGATTTTTTCCACGTGGCTCTCCCAGGCGACCTGCTAGGGTCTGTGAACCGTAGCAACATCCGCTCGACACCTAAGGAGCACTCCGCATGGTGCTTCGGCCAGTGAGGTTGGCGATGTTTTGGCGACGCGAAAAGCAAGCATCGCAAGGCCGCATGGAGCCCGGATACCTGGGCGTATCCGGGCGACTGAGAACGCCGCGAGGCGCAGCCTTTTCGCCGCCAAAACGCGGTGTACTTTGCTGGCCGAGGCACTAGATGGCTTCTGGACGACCGCGGGTCCTGGTCGCCAAGCCGGGCCTCGACGGGCACGACCGTGGCATCAAAGTGGTTGCCCGTGCCCTGAGAGATGCCGGCGTCGAGGTGATCTACACCGGACTTCACCAGACACCAGAGCAGATAGCGTCTGCCGCCATCCAGGAGGACGTCGACGCGGTTGGCCTTTCGTGTCTGTCAGGTGCGCATATGACGCTTTTCCCCAAGGTCGTCGAGTTGCTCCGCGAGCAGGGAGCGGGGGACATAGTCGTATTTGGCGGCGGGATCATCCCCGACTCCGACGTCCCCGCACTCAAGGATGCAGGCATCGAGGAGATATTCACGCCGGGCGCACCCACGCGGAAGATCGTCGAGTGGGTCGAATCAAACGTCGGGCAGGCGCAGGCTCAGAGTTAGACCGGGAACTCGAGGAAGGGGTCGCTGAGGTTTGGATCTTTTCGAGTATCAGGGAAAGGAGCTGCTCAGGAAGTTCGAGGTGCCGGTGCCGGAGGGACGAGTGGCGCTCACTCCCGACGAGGCCGCCGACGCGGCGAAGCGCCTCGGGAGCAAGGTTGTCGTCAAGGCTCAAGTGCAGGTCGGGGGCCGGGGAAAGGCGGGAGGCATCAAGCTCGCGGATTCCCCAGACGAGGCGAAGCAGGTTGCCGAGCAGATCCTCGGCATGGACATCAAAGGCCACGAGGTCAAGCGCGTCCTCGTCGAACGGGCCGGCGACATCCGGGCCGAGTACTACTGCTCGTTCTTGCTCGACCGCTCCGAACGCAAGTTCTTGGGGATGATGAGCTCGAAAGGTGGCATCGACATCGAAGAGGTCGCTGTCACAGACCCAGACGCGATCGCGCGAGTGCACATAGACCCGCTTCTCGGGATCTCTGATTTCCACGCGCGGGAACTCGTGTTCGGAGCCGGAATCGACGAGGAGGCACGCAAGGAATCGATCGCGCTGCTGCCCAAGCTCTATCGGGCCTTCGTCGAATCCGACGCGTCGTTGGTCGAGGTGAACCCGCTAGTCCTCACGGGCGGCGGACGCGTTGTCGCTCTCGACGCAAAGGTAGCGCTCGACGACTCCGCCGCGTACCGGCATGCCAAGTTCGAAGAGCTCAAGAGCGCGCACGAAGTACCCGAGCAGGAGCGCATCGCCAAGGAGAAGGGACTTAACTTCATCAAGCTCGACGGCGACATCGGCATCATCGGTAACGGTGCGGGCCTCGTCATGTCGACTCTCGATGTCGTCAAGGCAGCAGGAGGAGACCCTGCCAACTTCCTCGATGTGGGAGGAGGCGCGGGGGCCGAGCTTCTCTCGAACGCGCTCGAGGTCATCACTTCCAATCCCGAGGTGAAGAGCGTTCTCATCAACATCTTCGGAGGGATCACTCGCTGCGACCTCGTCGCAGAGGGGATCATCGACGCGCTTGGAAGGCTCGACGTGAAGGTTCCGATTGTCGTTCGGCTCGATGGAACGAATGCGGAGCAGGGTCGGAGGATGCTGGCCGACTCTCCGCATCCGAGGCTCGTGCCCGCCGACACGATGCTGGGAGCAGCCGAGAAGGCTGTCGAGCTCGCTCACAAGGAGGTGGCATAGGTGTCGATCCTCATCGACACCGAGACGCGCCTCCTCGTTCAAGGGCTGACGGGTCGTGAGGGAACCTTCCACGCAGGACGCAATAGGGACTACGGCACGAACGTCGTGGCGGGCGTCACTCCAGGCAAGGGTGATACCGACGTGGACGAGGTTCCGGTCTTCGATACCGTCGCCGAAGCGGTGGAAGAGACGAAGGCCAATACCTCGATGATCTTCGTTCCGGCGCGCTTCGCGGCCGATGCCGTGCTCGAGGCCTACGATTCGGGCATAGGCGTGATCGTGGCCATCACCGAGGGCATCCCGGCTATGGATATGGCGCGCGCCGTCCCGTACATCCGGGCGGGAAGCCGTGACACCACCCTTATCGGTCCTAACTGCCCCGGCCTCATCTCTCCGGGCAAGGCCAACGTCGGCATCATCCCGGGCGAGATCTGTGAGCCGGGACCGGTTGGGCTCGTGTCGCGATCAGGAACGCTGACGTACCAGATCATCCACGAGCTGACCCAACGCGGCATCGGGCAGTCGACCTGTGTCGGGATCGGCGGCGACCCGATCCCCGGATCCGACTTCATCGACATCCTTGCGAAGTTCGAGACCGACGACGAGACGGACCTTGTCGTGCTGGTGGGGGAGATCGGCGGCGACGCCGAAGAACGGGCGGCCGCGTGGGCGAAGGACAACATGAGCAAGCCCGTCGTCGCGTACATAGCCGGTTTCACCGCTCCGCCGGGAAAGCGAATGGGTCACGCGGGGGCGATCATCTCCGGCTCCAAGGGCACGGCCCAGGCGAAGGCCGATGCACTGGAGGGCGCAGGCATCCGGGTGGGGCGGAACCCGACGGAGGTAGCCGAGCTCGTTCAGGTACTGCACGAGGGGTAAGCAACGCTGCGAAGAGTCGAGGGGTCACCCGGGGCCCCATGGGAGCGTTCGGTCGAGGGCCGGCTCGACAAGCTCGTGGTCGAGTCCGAGCTGCTCGCAGGTAACCCACTCGGCGATCCGGCTCGCCGGCCCCTCTACGTCTACCTGCCTCCGGATTACAGGGACGGGAACACTTATCCCGCAATCTACGTGTTGCAGTCATTCTCAGGCCAGCTCGACAAGTGGTTCAACCGCAAGCCATTCGAGCCCAACATGCCGGAGAGGATCGACGCCCTGTTCTCACGGTCCGACGTGCCTCCCTGCGTCGTGGTGCTAGTCGACGCGTGGACTTCCTATCTCGGTTCGCAGTTCATCAACTCGACGTCTACGGGCCCCTACATGGACTACCTGTGTGATGAGGTTGTTCCGTTCGTGGACGAGAGTTACTCGACCGTCCCGGAACGAGATCATCGAGGGGTGACTGGTCATTCCAGCGGAGGCTACGGGGCCATAGTCGTACCGATGCTTCGCTCCGATGTCTTCGGGGCTCTCGCATCGCATGCCGGAGATGCGCTGTTCGAGCACTGCTACACGCGCGGCATCGCCTCGGCGGCGCGCATCCTGCGCGACCGCTTCGACGCCTCCTGGGACGTCTTTTGGTCCCGCTTCGAAGCGCACGAGCGCTTCGTCGAAGAGCTCTTCCGGGAGCCCTTCGAGATTTACGCATACTCCGCCTGCTACTCGCCGGATCCGGAACGGCCTGGGAAGGCGATCCCCCCGTTCGACGTCGAGACCGGACGCCTCGTCGACGAGGTGTGGGACCGGTGGCTCTCATGGGACCCGGTTCGGATGGTGCCGAGGCATCTGGATGATCTCGCCCGTATGAGGCTCGTCTATCTCGACGCGGGCCGCAACGACGAAGCCTTCCTCGACCTCGGTGCGCAGGCCGTGTCGAAGGAGATGACGCGGGGAGGCATCGAGCACACGTTGGAGCTCTTCGAGGGCCGTCACACCGGGACCGAGCATCGCTACACGATCGCACTCGAGGCTCTGGCTCGAGTCCTTTCAAGCTGACCGATGCTGGAGACCGTCCGGCTTAGGCTTTCGATGCCGCTCGAGTGCCCCCGTGCTATTTAAGAAGCAGCCGCCCAGCTGGAGGCGCAGAGAGGTGGCGTGGCAAACTCTGTCGATGACACCGGGGCAGCAGATGAGGAAGGAATGTGAGGCGCGCCTGCGTGCCCTCGTGAGCGCCGACGAGCAGGCACTTGCTGTTGGCACCGCTGATGAGTTTCGTGAACCGCAAGGGGATCTCGGGGTTCAGGGCCAGTGGAGATTGCTACTAGTCACGAACTCGCGGCTCCTCTTCGCAAACTGGGCTAAGCCCCACGCACTTCATGAGGAGATCGCATTCGACGAAGTCACACAGTGGGCCGACGGCACCCAATATCACCGCTACGTCATAACCCTCACCCACCTACCTATGACCAGACACGAGCACGTGCCAGCGCACAGAGTTCTTTGGTTCGCATGGGGCAATGCGTTCAAACTCCGAACTCGAATTACGACAACCTTGCGGTTCAGCCACCGCGGTACCGCGGCCGCAGAAGCGCTGAACGCCGCTCTGGAGGAGCGAAACATTGCGCACTACTCCCTGGTCCTAAAGGAGCTCTCGCGTGAGGAGCGGACTCGAGGCAGCCATGTGCGAACGCTCCGTTCTACCCCGATGATGCGGCGTTAGCAGCGCCGGGGAGCGATTAGCGCGACAGGTGTCGCCGCAGGAAAGCGCGGACAACCGCGAGGTAAGTGGCCCGCTCTTCTACATAGCTGACATGCGCGCTGTTCTCGAATACGTAGAGGTCCGCGTTCGGGATCCGATCGGCCATGAATTCAGCGGCCTCCAGTGGACATGTCCGTTCGAAACGCCCGCTCAAGACGAGAACCGGTTGAGCGATCCTCACAAGTGCTTCCTCGAGGTCGAACCTGCTCAACGCGTGCGAAGACATGTATTGGTTCACCTCAGGCGTTTGAGTCATCTGTTGACGGTAGCGATCCGCCTCCTCTGCGACGAAAGGCCCTTCAGGGTCCTTGAAGTGAAACGGCGCTTGGCGCGCGATCAACTCCGTCATTTGTGCGGCATCCGATGCGGATTCGAGTTGTTGCCACGCGGCTTCGACTTCCTGCCGAACCTCTGGCGGATCCAGTTGCTCCAGTTCCTCGCGCAACCGGTACCAGCGGGTGGATGGAACCCCGTGTGAAAGCACCGTGGCGGCGGCGTGGCGCGGATGATCGACGGCGTGCTGGAGCGCAACGAGCGCGCCGTAGGAGTGACCAAGCACACAGTATTGGTCGAGGCCAAGCATCTCGGCGAGGTCGGAGACATCCCTCGCAGCATCCTCGAGCGTCCACGTTTCTCTGGGAGCCGGATCGGAATGGCCCTGAGAACGTTGATCCACGAACAACAGACGAAACTCGTCCTGGAGAGGTGCAAGTGGATCCAGTAGTTGAGTGTGGTCCGCGCCGGGACCACCATGGAGCGCAATCAGGGGAGATCCTGAGCCGCGTTCCTCGATGAAAAGCCGCGTGTCGCGGATCTGCATGAGTTCACCCACCAATTCAGCTTAGGCGCTGACAACGCGGCCGAGGGAGCAGCCGGAGGTTCCGCGAGAACAGATCAGGCAATCCCTCCGGTCGCCGCCCCGCCGCCGTAGTGTGGCTCCCATGGCTGGGAAGATGGTCGTTCTTATCTCGGGCTCGGGCACGAACATGGAGGCGCTCGTCGACGCGTGCGAGCGCGGTGACGTTCCCGGGAACGTGGTCGCGGTCATCGCGGATCGCGATTGTCTCGGGCTGCGAGCTGCGGACAAGCGGCGCATCCCGGCGGAGACGGTCGACTTCGCGAGCTTCGACTCACGCGAGGCGTGGAGCGAGGCCTTGCGCGATGCCGTCGCTCGATATGAGCCCGAGCTCGTCGTGTCCGCGGGACTCATGCGGATCACGTCGCCGGTCTTCGTGGACGCGTTCTCGGGTCGGCTGATCAACCTCCATCCATCTCTGCTCCCGGCCTTCCCCGGCCCCCGCGCGGTCCGCGACGCGCTACACCACGGCGTAAGGGTTACCGGCACGACCGTCCACTTCATCGACTACGACGTGGATCAAGGGGCGATCCTGTTGCAGGAGGCGGTCCGGATTGAGGCCGGTGACACGGAGGAGAAACTGCACGAAAGGATCAAGGCGGTCGAGCACCGTCTGCTCCCGCACGCGTGCCGGCTGATCCTCCAAGGCAAGGTGGAGCTGAGCGATGGAAACGTGAAGGTGAAGGCATGAGCAAGGTGAGGGTCGAGCGGGCGCTCATCAGCGTCTCGGACAAGACGGGGGTCGTGGAGCTCGCCCGCGGCCTGTCGGAGCTGGGCGTCGAGATCGTCTCCTCGGGCGGCACGGCGGCTGCGCTCGCGGAGGCCGGGGTGCCGGTGCGCAAGGTGACGGAGATCACAGCGGCCCCCGAGATCCTCGGGGGCCGCGTCAAGACCCTTCACCCCAAGATCCATGGTGGCATCCTTGCCGACCGGCGCAAGCCGGAGCACATCGAGGAGCTCGAAACCCAAGGGATCCAGCCCATTGATCTCGTCGTGTGCAACCTCTATCCGTTCGAGAAGACGGTGGGGGACCCAAACGTTACCGAGGACGAGGCCGTAGAGCAGATCGACATCGGTGGACCGGCGATGGTGCGGGCTGCGGCGAAGAACTTCCATTCGGTCGTCGTAGTGGTTCGGCCGGATCGCTATCGCGACATCGTGGCGGAGCTCCGCGACAGTGGGGCAGTCTCCGAGGACACTCGGCGCGAGCTTGCCCTCGAGGCGTTCTCACACACCGCGTCGTACGACCTCGCCATCTCCGAGTACCTGGAGGGTCGACGGGCAGGCAAGGCACCCGAACAGCTCGTGCTCCGGTTCGAGAAGGTGATGGAACTCCGCTACGGCGAGAACCCACACCAGACGGCGGCGTTCTACCGAGAAGCGGATGCCATATCCGGGCTTGCGGCCGCGACGCAGCACCACGGCAAAGAGCTTTCCTACAACAACCTCCTCGACACCGACGCGGCATGGAAGCTCGTTCTCGAGCTCGAGGCTCCCGCGGCGGCGATCATCAAGCACAGCAATCCCTGCGGCGTCGCCCAGGCGGACTCACTCTCGGACGCCTATGGCCGCGCCCTCGAGTGCGACAGGACTTCTGCCTTCGGCGGCATCGTGGCGCTCAACGAGACCTGCGATCTGCCTACGGCCGAGCAGATCGCCCAGGTCTTCACCGAGGTGGTTATCGCGCCGGCTTTCTCCTCCGATGCCCTCGACTTGCTGCAGGGAAAGAAGAACCTCCGGATCCTCGTTGGGTCGACCCAGATCCCATCCGAGCCAGAGTTGCGTCGCGTTGCCGGAGGGGTGCTCGTGCAGTCGCGAGACGAGCGAGACTCAGCCGAGGATGCGAAGGTCGTCACGATGATTCGGCCGACCGAGGATCAGTGGCGCGATCTTCGCTTCGCCTGGATCGTCGCCAAGCACGTGAAGTCGAACGCCATCGTGCTGGCCAAGGACCGCGCCGCCGTGGGTGTGGGGGCCGGTCAGATGAGCAGGGTGGAGGCGACCGAACTGGCGGCCCGAAGAGCGGGAGACCGCGCCAAGGACACGGCCTGCGCGTCGGACGCCTTCTTCCCCTTCCGTGACGGGTTGGACGCGGCAGTGGCCGCGGGTGCGAGCGCGGTGATCCAGCCAGGAGGATCCGTACGCGACGAAGAGGTCATCGCCGCAGCCGACGAACACGGCATCCCGATGGTCTTCACCGGCCGCCGCCACTTCCGGCACTGACGCTGAAACGCCTCACAGCTCCCGGAGCTGCTTCCTCCAACCGGCGGGCAGCTTGAGCCCCACCTCTATCGAGGAGGCCCCGAGGAAGCGGGCCAGGTCCGTGATCGCGGCGGCTACAGCGGCGCCGTCCTCCGATGCCGACTTCGTGCGGCCGCGCTCAGCGTGTGCCGAATTGATTCTCAGTGCACGCGACTTCCTGTCAAACAGCGGGTCGACCCTGCCGATCAACCTGTCGCCGTGAAGGATCGGCATCGCGAAATATCCGTAGCGGCGCTTACTCTTCGGAACGTAGATCTCGATTCGGTAATGGAAGTCGAATATCCTTTGCGTTCGTTTGCGATCGCAGATGAGGTTGTCGAACGGGGACAGCAGCGTGGTCGCGTGGCTGTGGTGATTGCTCTCGATGTTGTCGAGCAACGGTGCATCGGCTCCCCGTACGAACCAGTCCGCAGTAGAACCGCGCACGCTCACCCGTTCGATCTCGCCTTCCCTTTCGAGCGACATGAGCACAGGGCGCAACTGGGGGTAGCGACCGCGGATGAAGTGGCTGCGGATGTCCTGCTCCGTGCCGACTCCGAGCGCGCGCAACGATGCCAGCGCCGCTTTCCTTGTTCTCTGCCCCTCGGAGAGTCTGTCCCTGCGAGCATGTTTGGGGATCACTCGCTCGGCGAGGTCCCAGAGCTTCTGGCCACCGGATCGCGCCGAGACCATGACCTTGCCCTGAGCCCACAGAATGTCCAGCATGCGGCCCACGTTGCGTCCTGATGTCCATCCCGTTGATCGCCAGGCCAGCTTCGATGTATCGCCCAAGACGCGGGACGGGAGTGGACCCTCTCTGCGAAGTCGGGTCAGGATCTTCCGCCGCAAGCCATTGTTCGTCTCGATCCACCTTCGCGTCTGTTCCTCCCATGCAGTGTCGCCCTTCAGGTATCTCGTCATCAGTCCTCGATGGATGGGGTAGTCGTCCATCAGCACGATCGAGGCGGCGTGCGCCCAGTATTCGAAGAGCTCTCTGTCCGAGTAGCAGAGCTCGTCGAGGTCGGCCGTGTCGTAGTTGCCTAGCCTGCTCCACAGAACGAGGAGATGGCTGCGAGCAACCGCGTTCGTCGGGTCGAGCTGGAGACAGCGGAGCTGCCGGATGCAGTCCATGATGGCGGGCTTGTCCGCGCTTGTCGGACGGCCATCGAGCCTCTGCGCGGTTACGGCCATCCGCCGGGCCGTATCCGTCGAGATCGTGCGCGATACCTTCATTCAGCGCCCGTGCGTGCTTTCGAGTGAGTACTCCGTTCCGTATATGCCAACGGAGTACTCACTCGGTGCCGTCCTTCGGACATGTGCCAAGGCTATGCTCGCCGTTCGGACGACGCTGGGAGACACATGACTGCGCGCATCATCGACGGGAAGAAGATCGCCGCGGAGATCCGTGGGGAGGTAGCCGGCAAGGTCGAGGAGCTCGGCGGCAAGGGTGTGACCCCCGGCCTCGCGACGGTCCTGGTAGGAGATGACCCAGCCTCGAAGGTGTACGTGGCGGCCAAGCGGAAGGCGTGCTCAGAGGTGGGGATCAAGGCCTGGGATCATGACCTCGAGGCGAGCACTCCGCAGGCGGACCTGCTCGGGCTCATCGCCGATCTCAACTCAGATGACGGCGTGCATGGCATCCTCGTCCAGCTTCCTCTGCCCGAGCACATCGACGAGGAGGCGGTGCTCAACGCCGTCGCGACCCACAAGGATGCCGACGGCTTCCACCCCTACAACCTCGGTCGCCTCCTCGCGGGTGAGCCGGTTACCCCTCCGGCCACTCCGGCGGGTATTCAACAGCTGCTGATCCGTTCGAACATCGAGACCGCGGGGGCCGAGGTCGTCATCGTGGGGCGCTCGACCATCGTGGGGAAGCCTCTCGCGGCGCTGTTGATGCAGAAGGCCCCGGGCGCGAATGCAACCGTGACTGTCTGTCACACGGCGACCAGAGACCTCGAGGCGCACACGAAGAGAGCCGACATCCTCGTGGCGGCAGTTGGGCGAGCGCACGCGATCACCGGCCCGATGATCGCCCCAGGCGCCACCGTCGTCGACGTCGGGATCAACCGCACCGATAGGGGTCTGGTTGGAGACGTCGATTTCGATGCAGCGAAGGAAGTTGCCGGAGCGATAACACCGGTGCCCGGCGGAGTCGGCCCGATGACCATTGCGATGTTGCTCCAGAACACCGTCGCCCTCGCGCAGCGGTCCGCCGCGGCCGGGTAAGCACCTCCGGGCTGCCTAGCCGGATCCGGAGCCTCTGGAGTCGCCGCTTCCGGATCCAGAGCCGCCGCTGCCCGAGCCGGAACCCTCCCCCGAGCCGTGGCCCGAACTGTCCGCGTCCCCCGAGCCGGGCCCACTGCTGTCCTCGTCCCCCGAGCCGGGTCCACTGCTGTCACCCTCGTCCCCCGACCCGGGCCCGCTGCTGTCATCGTCCCCTGAGCCGGGCCCGCTGCTGTCGTCGTCGCCGGTCCCCTCGATCGTCAGCACGGCGGTGGTTATCAAGGTGCGAGCTTGGTCCAGAAGCCGGTCGACCTCGGCAGCCGCCTCGTCGCGGTTCGAGCGGTCCAGCTCGTCGATGAGGCCGCGGGCGGCCTCGAGCTCGATCATGGCTCGTAGGGCGAGACTCTCCGCGCGGCCCGGCTCGTCGCTGCCGAGTGCGCCGGCCGATTGCGCAAGGAGCCGGTCGGCGTCGTCGATGTGGTCCTGGAACTCCTCCTCCGGAAGATTGGCGAGCCCGACGGAATCCATCGCCTCGCGCACCGGATAAAGAGTCTGTCCGGGCAGCGCTCGTCCGGCCACAAAGGCGATGATGGCGACAAGACCCACCACCGCGAGGGCGGGGGACACCACCCGCAGGGGATTGAATCCCTTCCTTCGGAGCCCTACGCCGCGCGTGAACAACGCCCGTTCGCGAGACGCTGTGGGCGCGTCGACGTCCATCCCGTCTTCCAGCTGAGTCGCTACCTCCACGAGAGGCTCGAGCTCATGGGTGGGCTCCGCTCCTTCCAAAGCGGCGTCGAGGTCCTTGGCGATCTTCTTGTCGCTCACGGTCGCACCTTCTTTCGAAGGTTCTCTAGGGCCCGGAACTGGAGCTGGCGGACTGCGTTGACCCTCTTCTTCATTACCTCGGCCGCCTGGTTGGTGTCGAGCCCGGCCGCGAAGCGGAGGACGAGCACCTCCCTCTGCTCGGGTGGAAGCCCATCGAGCAGAGCGGCCACCTCACCGGCCTGCTCGCTCTGGATCGCGCGCACCTCGGGCAGCTCGTCCGTCGCCGCAGGGTCGTCGTCGATCTCGTCCACGACCTCACGGCTCCTGTGCCTGAAGTGGTCGACCACGAGGTTGGCCGCGATGCGAAAGAGCCACGCCTCGAAGCCGCCGCCCTGCCACTTGAAACCATCGAGCCCGCGAAGGACCCGGGCGAAGGTCTCGGCCGCGACGTCCTCGGCATCGTGTTGCTCGCCCAGCCGCGCGACCGCATAGCGATAGACGCGTGGGTAGTAGTGGTCGAACAGCAACGCCGCCGCATCTTCGTCTCCTCGAGCCGCTCGTCTGACCTCGTGTTTGAGAGCGCGCTTTTCCACATGTTCCCTTCTAACGAGTCCGCCCGTAGCCGCGTTACGGTCGATGAGCCTAGAGGACCTGGTCAGGGCGTGGCGATGGGCCCCCCGTAACGCGCCGGGAATCGGCTCCGTTAGTCAGTCGAAGGGCAATCACCCCGAGATGAGAGAAGGGAGCTGATCGAATGAGCAGGTTGGGCCGATACGCCATCGCCGTTCTCGCCGTTCTCCTCGTGTTCGGCGGCATCGCCGTCGCTCTGGATGAGGCGAATGACGTGGCTGCGACCGCAGCTACGACTACGACGAGCGCCAATGGGTCGGACGAGGTGTCAACGACCGAAGTGACTACGTCTACGACCGAAGTGACTACGAGTACGACGAGCCCCGATGGGCCGGATGACGACGACGCTGCGTTCCGGCGCGAGGACGACGACGACGATGAGCCGGATGCGGTAATCGACGACGACGATGACGATACCCGGGGAACCGGCGACACCAGGGGCGGAACACACGACACCGGGACGAACGGCACCGACACCGCGGGCTCGAACGACGCCGACACGACCCACGGTGGAGACGATGACAACTCCGGCCCCGGTCACGGCGACGGTGAGGACAACTCCAACTCCGGACCGGGCAGCGGAGACGGCGATGACGGCGACAACTCCGGGCCCGGCGGCGGCTGAGGACGATTGATGGCGCCTCGTCTGGGAATCTAAAGGGTCACGCAAGTCGGGGGCGCCCAAGGCGCCCCCGATTGTGTGATCCGACTATGTGATCCTGCTGAATGCTGTGAAGATCAGCGCTGCGACAGCGGGACCCAGTCGCGCGGCGCCGGCCCCACGTAATCGTGATCGGGACGTATCAGGCGGTTGTCCGCGTACTGCTCTCGCACGTGGGCAGTCCAGCCCGATATCCGGCTGCAGGCAAACACCGGCGTGAACAGATCGGTCGGGATCCGCAGGTATCCGTACACCGACGCGGCGTAGAAGTCCACGTTCGGGTAGATCTCTTTCTCATCCATCATGGTCTTCTCGATCTCCTGCGAGATCTGGTAGTTGCGACCGTCGCCGGTTTTCTCGGCGAGCTCCTTGGCCATGCGGCGCAGGTGTGTCGCGCGTGGATCCTCGCCCTTGTAGACGCGGTGACCGAAGCCCATCACCTTTTCCTTCTTGCGTAGACGGTTCACGATGTAGTCGCGCGCGCGGGACGGTTCCTGGATCTCCTTGATCATGCGCATCACCTGCTCGTTGGCTCCCCCGTGCAGAGGTCCCTTCAGAGCCGCGATGGCCGCAGTGATCGCGGAGTGGATATCCGACAGCGTCGCGGCGCAGACTCTGGCTGCAAACGTGGATGCGTTCATCGTGTGGTCAGCATGCAGGATGAGACAAATGTCGAAGATGCGAGCGGTCTCGTCGTCGGCCTTGTCGCCCTTGAGCATGTAGAGGAAGTTGGCCGCCTGTGAGAGCGTCGGATCGGGCGGGATCGTGTGTTCGCCCCTCCGGAGCCGGTCGTAGTGGGCCACCATCGTTGGGAGCACGGAACAGAGCCGGATCGCCTTGCGGTAGTTGGCCTCCTCGGAGGTATCCCAGCCGTCCGGGTCCTTCGCAGAGGAGGCCGAGACGGCGGTACGCAGCATCGACATCGGAGCGCAGTTCTCGGCAAGAGAAGGCATGAGCTTCGTAACGAAGTCGTTGGGCTCGCGCTCCCGCCCCAACTGATCCTTGACCTCGTTTAGCTGGCCGGCGGTGGGGAGCTCGAGATGATGCAGGAGGTAGATGACCTCCTCGAAGACTGCGTTGGGTGCGAGGTCGTGGATGTCGTAGCCGACGTAGGAGAGGACGCCTTTCGTCCCGTCGATGTCGCTTAACGCGGTCTCGGCGGCAATTACGCCTTCGAGGCCCTTCCCGGGGGCTGCCATCCGATACTCGTGCCCTTTCTCTCCCGCTTCCTTCGGTTCTTGCGGGGGTCTGAACACCTTCTCCGAGGCCCCCAAAAAGGCTATCAGGTAGGTTAGGGCCGACCTACGCAAACAGGAGTTTTATCCATGTCACAACGAAGTCATCGCGTCACCCTCATCCCAGGTGACGGTACCGGCCCCGAGATCGCGGAGGCCACTCGCCGCGTCCTGGAGGCCACTGGAGTGAGGTTCGACTGGGACGTGCAGGATGCGGGGACCGGCGTAATGGACGAGTACGGTACGCCGCTGCCCGATCACGTGCTCGAGTCGATTCGGGCGAACAAGGTCGCCATCAAGGGTCCAATCACAACGCCCATAGGTACGGGCTTCCGGAGCGTCAATGTCGCGCTGCGCAAGGAGCTCGATCTCTACATGTGCCTGCGGCCGTGCAGGTCCTACCCCGGAGTGAGGTCACGATTCGAGAGCATCGATCTCGTCATCGTGCGTGAGAACCACGAGGATCTCTACGCCGGGATCGAGTTCGAGCAGGGATCTCCCGAGGCGACCAAGCTGATCGACTTCGTTGCCGACCTGGGAGCTCGGCGCATCAAGGAGGACTCCGGCATCTCGATAAAGCCGATCTCGGTGACCGGCACTCAGCGTATCGTGAGAGCTGCTTTCGACTACGCGATCGAGAACGGTCGCAAGAAGGTAACCGCCGTGCACAAGGCCAACATCATGAAATTCTCCGACGGGCTGTTCCTGAAGACGGCGCGTGAGGTGGCCGAGAACGAATACTCGGACTCCGGTGTCGAGTTCGAGGACCGCATCGTGGACAACATGTGCATGCAGCTCGTCCAGAAGCCCGAGCTCTACGACGTGCTCGTGCTTCCGAACCTCTACGGCGACATCGTTTCAGACCTCGGCGCGGGCCTCATCGGCGGGCTGGGCGTCGCACCGGGGGGGAACATCGGGGATGAAGCGGCCGTCTTCGAGCCGACCCACGGCTCGGCCCCCAAGTACGCGGGTCAGAACAAGGTCAACCCGATGGCGATGATGCTGTCCGGAGTGTTGATGCTCCGCCATCTCGGCGAGACCGGGGCCGCCGACCGTCTCGAGAAGGCGATCGCCGGAGTCATCCGCGAAGGCAAATACGTTACATACGACATGAAGCCGTCGCGCGACGACCCGACGGCCGTGGGAACCTCGGAGGTGGCCGACGGGGTCATCCAGAAGCTCGAGGCAGACTCGGTCTAGCCCGTTCTTTCGTAACTCGCGCCCCCCTTGCGGCCGGTTTCGGGGGTCCAGAAGAGGAGGGTTCGATGAGCAAAGTCACGGTCGTCGGGGCCGGGAACGTGGGGTCCAACACCGCGCGCAGGATCGCCGAGCGAAACCTCGCGGACGAGGTCGTCATGACCGACATAGTGGATGGCCTTCCGCAGGGGCTCGCGCTGGACATCAATCAGTCCGCACCGGTCGTGGGATTCGAGAGCCTGGTCAAGGGGTCCAACGATTACGCGGACACCGCCGGATCCGACGTCGTCGTGATCACGGCGGGTCTCCCGCGCAAGCCGGGAATGAGCCGCATGGATCTGCTCGACAAGAACTCCGAGATCGTGGGTGGGGTCACAGACCAAATCGCAGAGCACTCTCCCAACGCGGTCATCATCGTCGTCTCAAACCCCCTCGACGAGATGACGTACCTCGCCTCCATCGTGTCCGGCTTCTCTAAGGAGCGGGTGATGGGGATGGCCGGCGTGCTCGACTCGTCTCGCCTTCGGTTCTTCATTGCAGAGAAGCTCGGCGTCGCCCCCACATCCGTCGAGGCCATTACGCTCGGTTCGCACGGCGACCAGATGGTGGCCCTCCCGCGCCACGCGAGCGTGGAGGGCAAGCCGCTGCCCGAGCTCCTCGGCGAAGCAGAGCTCGAGGAGCTGTTTCGACGCACGCGTGATGCGGGGGCCGAGATCGTCGCGTATCTGAAGAAGGGCAGTGCCTTCTTCACTCCGTCCGCGTCGGCCGCTCGCATGGTCGACGCGATCCTGGGCGATACCAACGAGGTCCTACCCACGTGCGCGTGGACGACCGGCCAGTACGGGATATCCGATGTGTATCTCGGCGTGCCCGCGAAGCTCGGCCGCAGCGGTGTGAAGGAGATCATCGAGCTCGATCTCGATGAGGCCGAGCGCGCCTGGCTCGAGGAGGCGGCCGAGGCGATCCGGGCCAAGTGCAAGGAGCTGGACGAGCGCCGCACCTAGACCCCGGGGGAAGCATCCGTGAGCCGATGCGGTTGTCCACAGACGAGATGACCTCTTCGATCTTCGACGTGGACGAGTCCACCTTCAAGGAACATGTCCTCGACCGCTCCTCCGAGGTTCCCGTGGTTGTGGATTTCTGGGCTGCGTGGTGCGGACCCTGCCGCGTCCTGGGACCCATACTCGAGAACCTCGCGACCGGGGCGGGCGGCTCCTGGGTGCTCGCCAAGGTCGACGTCGACGCGAACCCGTCACTTGCGGCCGCAGCGGGGGTGCAGGGCATCCCGGCGGTACGTGCCTTCAAGGACGGAAAACAGATCGCGGAGTTCACCGGCGCGCTGCCCGAGCCGCACGTTCGCGCATGGCTGAGGCAGCTCGGGCCGACTCGAGCCGACGTCGCGGTCGAGCGCGGTCTCATCGCCGAGCAGAGGGGCGAGCTAGGGGACGCGCAGCGAGCCTATGAAGAGGCCCTAACGGAGGAGCCGGGCAACGACGACGCTCGCCTCGGTCTCTCCAGGGTCAAGCTCGCACAGCGGACGGAAGGGCTCGACGAGTCAGAGCTCCGCCGCAGGGTGGAGTCGAACGGCGACGATCTGGACGCCGTGCTCGAACTGGCCGACCTCGAAGCCATCCGCGGCGACGTCGACGCCGCGGCCGGAAGATTGATCGACGTCGTCCGAAGCGCGGACGCGGAAGCAGCGGAGCGCGCTCGCATCCATCTGCTCGAGCTCCTCGAGGCACTCCCCCCCGACGATCCGCGCGCGCTCAGGGCGCGCAGATCCCTCTCTATGGCGTTGTACTGAGAGCCGTCCGCGGCTATACCTGTCCTGAGCGCGAGGAGGGGCATGAGGACGGAACAGGTCGTTCGGCTGCTGGGCGAGACACAGCTCTTTGGCGGGCTCGACGAGGATGTCCGCGCCTCCATCGCCGAGAGGATGCTCACTCGTCGCTTCTCCAAAGGCGACTTCATCTTTCATCAAGGGGACCCTGGAGAGTCCCTCTACGTGGTCGCCGACGGGCTCATCAGGTTGTTCGTCACCTCTGAGGACGGAGAGGAGATGGTGCTGGCCAACCTCGAAAGCCCCGACATGTTTGGTGAGCTGGCGGTTATCGACGGCGGGCCTCGGTCGGCTTCGGCGAAGGCGGTTGAGTCCACCACTCTGGTGGCCCTGACCCAGCCGGCCTTCGTTGGCGTACTGCAGCAGACGCCCCAGCTGATACAGACGCTGCACCGTTCCCTGGGTGGCCTTCTACGCCGAGTGCTCGAGCAGGCGTCCGATCTGGTGTTCCTCGACCTTCCCGGTCGCGTGGCCAAACTGCTCCTCGGAATCGCCGAGGAGCGCGGCACACGGACGGAAGACGGCATCAGTGTCGACCTTCAGTTGAGCCAGGAGACGCTCGCGCGGATGGTTGGAGGGTCTCGGCCCACCGTCAATCAGATCCTCAGGAGCTTCGAGCAACGCGGCTACGTGGAGCTCGAGGGTCGAAAGCTCAAGATCAAGGAGGAATCGGCGCTCAGGCGCCGGGCTGCGCAGTAGTCCTCCCAATCGGCCATTCCGTATTGAGTCCCAAGGGCCCTACTCGGCGTCTGGTTCCAAGCTTGCCACCCAGACCGCCGCGTCTACGCTCCCCGAGGAGCTGTCGCTTCCAACCGCTACCGCTCGCGTCGGGCTGGATGCCACCCACCTCATCTCCTGCCCTGCGTCTCCACCGAACACACCCTCATCGCGCGGCACACGCTCCCAGCGACGGCCGTCGAGAGAGCGCCACAGCACCGCATCGAAGCCCCCGCCTTGACTGTCGTTTCCGGAAGCAAGTAGCCCGATAGGGGAGTTTGTCACGCCCCATATGGTCTGATCTCCAGGGCCTGAGAAGGCGTGGTCGCGCGCCACGCGATTCCACTCGCCGTTTTCCGTGACGTACCAGATCACACCATCACTTCCCCCCTGGACCTCGCGGCCGGAGATGACCAGGCCGCCATCGAATGCAGTGACCGAGGTCATGATCTGATCACCGGGTCCCCCTGCTACCTCTGTCGGGATCGCGACCCGGCGCCATCGGCTGTCCCTGCCGACCCATGCAGCAGCGTCGTAGTCCCCTTTGAGACCGTCGTAGCCAACAGCCACTACACGGCCATCCTCCAAGGAGACGGCGTCGCGCATCTGTTGATCCGCGTCACCCCCTAGGGTCTGCTGCTCGAGCCCCTCCCGGACCCACGAGACGCCATCGCTGGTGAACCACACCGCGGCGTCGTGGTCTCCCCCGGAGGAGTCACTCCCGACTGCAACGAATCCAGTCGCGGTCGCAGTGACTCGTTGTAGAACCTGGTTTTGGCTTCCTCCAAAGACAGCTTCGTCGTGCTCGACGCGGCTCCATTCGACGCCGTCGCGACTGATCCACGCGGCGGCGTCGAGGTCGTTTCCTGGATCGTCCGTGCCCACGGCCACGAGACCGGTGCCCTCTCTCGCTTCGACATCCCATACCTCCTGGCTGCCCGGCCCTCCCAAAGCATTGTCGGGATCCGTGTTGCGAGTCCAGTCGAGCCCGTCAGCGCGCGCCGACCACACGGCCGCATCGTGGTCACCCGCAGCCGTGTCCCTCCCCACGCCGATGAAGCCCTCATCGACCGCGATCACCCTCTTGATTTTTTGCGTTCCCGGTCCCCCAAGGTCGTTGTCGTGGACGCGAACCCAGCTCAGGGGAGATGTGACTGTGGAAGGCCGCGAAGAGGATCCGCCGTCCAGGACGTCGCGCGAGCTCAACACGACGACGGCTCCTATAACCGCACCGAAAGCGAGCCCGAGCACTACCAGAGAGGTCCCCAATCTCCTCGATGGTTTGGCAAGGGCAGGCTCGGCCTCCGTTTCCTCCACGTCGGTTTCGGCACCGTCCACCGGCTGCCACAGGACCTCGTGTGCCGGCATCGGTTGTGTGATGCCCTTCAGCTCGATCGTCCCGCAGTCGCGGTATAAGAGGTTCCCGCGGGACCCCACCAGACTCCTGATGGTCCCTGAGATGAGGATCTGACCTCCACCGGCCTTGTCGCATAGGCGCTTTGCAACGACAACCGGCGTCCCGAAGTAATCGCCTTCCTCCTCGACGGACTCGCCGACGTGGACGCCGATGCGGATCTGCAGGGCTCCACTCGGGTGCCTCTCGTTGTGTCTATCGATGGCTCGCTGCATCGCCACGGCACACCTGAGGGCGTCGACGCTGCTCCGGAACACGACCATCAGACCGTCGCCGAGGCTCTTGACCTCGCGCCCCCTGAAAGGCGCCACGGTCGATCGGAGGACGCGGAAGTGGAGGCGTCGCAGCCTGTCGGCGTGATCATCGCCCAAAGATTCGAGCAGCTGGGTCGAGCTGACGACGTCGGTGAAGACGAAGGCGGCTGCTCCGACATCGACCTTGGCTGTCTTTGAGCGCATCTTCATCGCCTCGCGCGACACGGACCCACGCAGTGGGAACTCACCTCTCCCAACCGGTCTACATCTAATTCGAGCCCGCGAGAAGGGCCCTCGAGGATTTTGATCGCGCCCGCCCCTCGCACCAGTCCAAGCGGACTCACTCGCTCCGTGTAAGCGAGACGACACCGAACCCGTTGTCCGCAAGACGAGTGTCGGCGGCTCTCGCACTCACGCTTGACGAAAGCACCCCCAACGGTGGCGCCGGGAGAGGAGGCTCCGATGCATCGCTCGATAGGTGAGTGCTGGATGCGGCAGGTGCGCATCCGTAGGGTCAGAGGCCGCTAGGTAGGACCGGCCGTGGGCCGGAGGGTCGTTACGGACCAGGATCGACGGCTCCTCCCACTCTGCCAGCTTCTCGGCGGCAGAGTGGGAGCCGTCCGCGATCTCAGGTACAGAACCGGGCTCACTGTTGGGCGAATTGCCGATCTCCTCATCGACTGTTGACTCGAGGACGACCTACGGACAACTGGGTCGCGCTAAGTGCAACGCTCGTCTGGTGAGCACTGGTCTCAGATGCTCCCGGCAGTTGGATGCAAGCGGGCGTGGAGTGCGTGCAGGGTGACCCTGTTGGTGTGCAAACGCCGTAATGGTTACGTGACCAACAGAATGGATCGCTCTTTGGAATCACCGTCGGCTCATGAAGCCGACAACGAGATTTCGAAGAGTTTCCAGCTTTGTCGTCTCCGCAGTACTGGCGATGGGGGTGTGCTCCGCACATCGAGCTCCCTTGGCGAAGGCTAAGGACACGAGACCCAACATCCTGATCATCGTCACGGACGATCAGCGGGACGGGCTGTCCATGATGCCCGAGACTCGCAGGCGATTCGTCCGGCAGGGCGTCCTGTATTCACCGGCCTTCGTCACAACGCCGCTCTGCTGCCCCTCCCGCGCCTCGATCATGACCGGGCGCTATGCCCACAATCACCGCGTCAAGAGCAACTCCGGCGCCGGCGAGCCAGGAGCCGCCGCCCTCGATCATTCAACGACCATCCAGAGGTATCTGGACGATGCCGGTTACCACACAGGGGTTATCGGAAAGTTCCTGAATCAACCGTGGGAGTTCTCAGCCCAGCCGCCTCATTTCGATGAGTGGGCCACGGTGGATGGAAGAAACGCGCCTGAGGATGGAGGTGAGAAATGGTACGGCTATCCCTTCAACGTCAACGGTGACACGACGTTCACAAATGGCTACATCACGAGAGTCATGCGCAGGCGCGCTACCGGCTTCATCAGGCGCAACTCTGGTGAGACACCTTGGTATCTCTACGTGGCTCCCAAGGCACCCCATATCCCAGCGCCGCCCGAGCACCTCTATAAAGGTCTTCCGGTGGGTCGGTGGGAGGGGAATCGCGCGGTGTTCGAGAAGGATAAGAGTGATAAACCCCTCTACGTTCAGCGTTCGGGACGGAGCATCCGCCACGCGAACTGGGTCCGCAGGAAGCAGTTCCGTTCACTGGCCTCCGTCGACGACATGGTGAAGGCGATCTTTGATGAGCTCTCGGCTCAGGGTGAGAACGACACCCTCGTGTTCTTCATCTCGGACAACGGCTACCAGTGGAGCGAACACGGTCTCAATAACAAGGGAACCCCCTACTCGCAGTCGGTTCATGTCCCCATGATGGCGCGGTGGCCGGGACATCTTCCGCGGGGAGTGAGAAACAGCCGCTGGGCGGCCAACATCGACATCGCCCCCACCGTCCTCCAGGCAGCGGCCGTCCGGCAGCATCCGGCCACGCCCATGGATGGGCGCTCGCTTCTGGATCCGACCTGGAGACGTGATCGCATCCTCCTGGAGTACTGGTGCAACGTCGGGCTATGCAATCGATGGGCGTCGATCAGGACTCGAACCGATCAGTTCGTGGAGTACTACGACCAGGGGGAGGTCGTCTTTCGCGAGTACTAC
>JBOGXB010000035.1:0-21342 GCA_050694215.1 Actinomycetota bacterium | reverse complement strand
TCATAGGCTTTTCGTAGAGATGATGGAGAAGTAGATGTCCGGTCATTCCAAATGGTCCACGATCAAACGCAAGAAGGGGGCTGCCGACACGCAGCGATCGAAGCTTTGGGGCAAGCTCTTGCGCTTCGTCGAGGTCGCGGCGCGCGGCGGCGGCAGCATCGAGGCCAACCCCACGCTCGCCACCGCGGTGCAGAAGGCAAAGGAGGCATCGGTCCCCAACGACAATATCGAGCGCGCCATCAAGCGCGGCACGGGGGCGATTCAAGGCGAGTCGTTCGAGGAGGCGTCCTATGAGGGGTATGCCCCCGCCGGGGTCGCCGTCCTCGTGCACTGTCTGACCAACAATCGCAACCGAACGGCGCAAGACGTGCGCAGCGTTTTCAACGGCCATGGCGGCAAGATGGCGGAGCCCGGGGCGGTCGCATGGATGTTCGAGGGAAAGGGCGTCGTGATCGTGACTAAGGACGCGGGCGACGAAGATGAAGTGTTCCTCGTGGCGGCCGATGCGGGAGCCGAGGACGTCCGTTCCTCGGAAGAGACCATCGAGGTGATCACACCCCCGGAGTCGACCGTTGCAGTCCGGGGAGCGCTCGAGCAGGCCGGTGCCAAAGTCGAATCCAGCGACATCACCCAGGTGCCCAAGACGACGATCGAGCTGGGTGAGGAAGACGCCAAGAAGGTCCTCAGGTTGATCGATGCTCTGGAAGACCTCGACGACGTGCAGGACGTTTACGCCAATTTCGACATCCCCGACGATGTCCTCGCCCGACAGATCGCCTGAGCGCGCCAAGCTCCTGAGGGCCGTCGAGGATCCTGATGCGCGTGCCCGCGCACAGGCCGATCCGCGTCTTCAGCAGGTGATCGAGTCGCTTGCCGATACGACGAACACGATCGAGGTCTACGACCCGCAATGGCGGATGATGTGGATCTCGGACGAGCTCAAGGAGCTGGTCGACGAGCACGACGAGGAGCGGCTCGGATACGGGAAGCACATGTTCGAGGCGGTGTGCCTCAACCCCCTGTGGGTGAAGGTCCTGGATCCGGACAACTTCTTCGAGCTGGCGCTCACGTGGACGCCGCTGCTCATAGAGAACACGCCCGGAGGCAAGCAGACGCTGACGGAGATCGCATGGCGGGCCATCCAGAGCTGGGATCCCCCCATCGTGTTCTCGAGGGAAGACCTCGTTGCATGGTTCGATGCCCTCGAACCCGTCTCGCCTCCGGCCATCTTCAAGACCTCCATCAGATTTGTTCCAACCGGCCGATTGCCCGGCGAGGTCGAGACCTACATCATTCGCTTGCACGATCCAGATGGTGAGCATTTCGGGTTCGTGGTGACGCATCACAACGCCCTGCCATCGGGCCTTACGGCGCTGCTCACCCGCGGCGACGAGGGAATGTTCAAGCGCATGGCGGGGCTGGTCGAGCCGGGGCGAAAGAGGGCGGCCATCCTGTTCGCCGACCTTCAGTCCTCGGCGCGCCTCTCCCGCCGGCTGCCGACCGCCTCGTATTTTCGGTTGATCGGCGACCTGATAGCCGCGATAGACGAGGTCGTGGGCAAGCACGGCGGCGTGATCGGAAAACATGCCGGCGATGGGGTCACGGCCTTCTTCTTGGTCGATGATCTCGGGTCCCCATCCACTGCAGCTCGGGTCGCGCTGGAATCAGCGCGTGACATCTCTATCGTGACCCGAGATGCCGCCAAGTCGTTGGGAGAGGAGAGCGGGCTGATCGACCCCGACGACTGCAAGGTCAACGTTGCCGTGCACTGGGGCGGAACCCTCTACATGGGCCAGCTGGTGACCGGCGGCCGGCTCGAGATCACGGCGCTCGGCGACGAGGTGAACGAATGCGCCCGCATCCAGGAGTCCGCCCAGGACGGCGAGATACTGGTGTCGAAGGCCTTGGTCGAGCACATAGGCGGCGACGATGCGGCCGCCATCGGTATCGATCCCGACTCGGTCCTCTACCGCACCCTGGCGGAGCTCCCGGATGCGTCGGAGAAGGCGAAGCAGGACGCCGGCACGATCCCGGTCACCACCCTCTGACCGAGTCGCCTCCTGAGTAACTCTTTTTGAGGGCGGGGACGACCGTCCCGTCCCGGAGCGAGGGCTCTGAGGCGCAGGCCGGCGAACAGAGGAACAGACATGGCCGGCGTGCGCCGAAGGAGCAGGCCCCCGCCGATGAGGCGGCGGCCGTCGCGCCCCTCGCGAGGGACGGGGCGGCGGACCCGCCCGTAGCCCCGGCTGCGGAGTGGCACCCAGGTCAAAGGCAGAAGGACTAGGGGAAAGCCGGGTATCCGTCACCGCCCCCCGTTAACCTACGAGCGAACAGGCGTTCGATACCAGGGAGGACACGTTGCGGGTGCTCGGCATCGATCCGGGGCTCTCGGTCACCGGTTACGCGGTGGTCGAGCGAGTCGAGGGACGGCTTCACGCGCTGGCGGCCGGCGCGATCCACACCTCGCCCGGCGATCCCCAAGAGGCACGGCTCACTACGCTGAGATCCGCGCTCGTGGAGATCATCTCCGAGCAGCAGCCCGACACCGCGGCCGTCGAGCGCGTCTTCTTCAACGCCAACGTCAGGACGGCCATGTCCGTGGGCCAGGCCGCGGGGGTCGCTCTGGAGGCGGCTGGGTCCTCGGGCCTCTCGGTCACCGACTACACGCCGACTGAGGTCAAGCAGTCGGTCGTCGGGGTGGGCAACGCGCCCAAGCAGCAGGTGCAGGCGATGGTGGCGAGGCTGCTGCGGCTGGCTTCTCCGCCGCGGCCGGCCGACGCCGCGGACGCGTGCGCCCTCGCGATATGCCACCTGAACCGGTCGCGCCTGATGACGGCGATAGAGGCCGCCGAGTGAGCCGCGCAGTGGGGTGGACGAGGGCATCCGCGCGGGGTCCGGGGGGTCACAGGTGATCGGTTACCTCGAAGGGACGCTGGCCGTCCGAACCGAGGACGGCTGCTTCCTCGACGTGAACGGCGTGGGCTACAGGCTCGCGTGCTCGGCCACGACGACGACCGCGCTGCCGCAGACGGGCGAGCGCTGCCGGCTCTTCACCTACGTGCACGTGCGGGAGGACCTGCTCGCGCTGTACGGGTTCGGCTCTGAGCACGAGCAGCGGATGTTCGAGGCCCTCATCGGCATCAACGGCGTGGGCCCAAAGGTGGCTCTTCAGGTATGCAGCGCGTTCACGCCGGAGGCGTTCCGCCGCGTGCTCGTCACCGACGACGTTGACGTGATCTCATCGGTGCCCGGAATCGGCAAGAAGACCGCTCAGCGGATAGTCCTCGACCTCAAGGAGAAGCTCGAGCTGCCGGATCTCGAGGTGGTCGGATCGAACAGGGACGCGATCTCCCAGGCGCGGTCGGCGCTCCACAATCTCGGTTACTCCCCGGCGGAAGTTCGTGTGGCATTGAGCGAGGTGAACGGTGGCGGCTCTGAGAGCGTGGAGGACATGATCAAGACTGCTCTAAAGGTGATCGGATCGTGAACGAGCGGGCGGAGGTCCTCGTCACCAGCGCAGATCCCGCCGACCACGAGCTCGAGGGTTCGCTGCGACCGCGCGATCTCGTCGAGTTCGTCGGCCAACCCGAGCTGAAGGAGCACCTCGGGATAGTGCTCGAGGCGGCCAGACGCCGCGGAGAGCCCGCCGGCCACCTACTGCTGTCCGGCCCCCCCGGCCTCGGCAAGACGAGCCTTGCTCACGTCGTCGCCCACGAGATGGATACCAACACCAGGCCGACGTCGGGGCCCGCGCTCGAACGCGCAGGCGATCTCGCCGCGATCCTCACCAACCTCGAGGATGGAGACGTGCTCTTCATCGACGAGATCCACCGTCTCCCACGCCCAGTCGAAGAGGTGCTGTATCCGGCTATGGAGGACTTCCAGCTCGATCTCGTGATCGGCAAGGGGCCGAGCGCCCACACGATCCGGCTCGACCTTCCGCGCTTCACGCTGGTGGGCGCCACCACGAGGGCAGGACTGATCACGAGCCCGCTGCGGAGTCGCTTCGAGCTTGCCGAGCGTCTCGACTACTACCCGGTCGAAGACCTCGTGCAGATCGTTCGGAGATCGGCGTCGATCCTCGCCGTGCCTCTCGACGAGGAGGGGTCGGGAGAGATAGCGAAGCGGTCGCGCGGAACTCCTCGGATCGCGAATCGACTTCTGCGGCGGGTGAGGGACTACGCGCAGGTGCGGGCCGATGGGGCAATCGACGGCGACATCGCCCGACTCGCTCTGGAGGTGTTCAAGGTCGACGAGCGAGGTCTCGACAAGGTCGACGGGGCGATCCTGGACGCCCTAGTCCTTCGCTTCCGAGGTGGGCCCGTGGGCCTGTCCACGCTGGCCGTAGCCGTAGGGGAGGAGCCCGACACGATAGAGGACGTCTACGAGCCGTACCTCATGCAGCTGGGGTTCCTTCGGCGGACGCCCCGAGGGCGGGTTGCGACCGAGGCGGCCTTCGATCACGTAGGGGCCGAGGCGCCGACCGGGCACGCCGCGGCCAAGCTGTTCGAATCGTGATGCTCTCTCTCTAGCCCGGCGGGAGAGTAGAATTGACGTCCCGAGGAGCCGCCGGAGCGGCTCTGTTCGCGTAACGCCCACACGATCAAGGGATGTGAATCAACCATGCAAGGAGCCGAGAGCCTCATCTTCCTGGGCCTGCTGATCGCGATCTTCTACTTCATGCTCATCCGCCCCCAGAAGAGGCGCGTACAGGCTCACAAACGGCTGGTCGACAGCGTCGAGATCGGGGATGAGGTCGTCACCATCGGGGGGGCTCACGGAACCGTCCGAGCCATCGGCGACGAGGACATTCGTCTGGAGGTTGCCCCTGGCACGGAGATCCGCTACATCAAGTCCGCCATCGCTCGCCGGGTCAGCGAGGACCTGGAGGAGGAGGCTGTGGTCCTCGACGACGAGCCCGGATCGAGCACCGATACCCCCACGAAACCCAACCGGGAGGAAGACAGGGCGTGAGCGAACAGGCGGGCGCTCCGCAATCCGGGGGAGAGCCCGACGCCCTGGGGAGGTCGCCGAAGGAGGCCGCCCCCGTCAAGCCGGTGCTCTCGCCGGAGCCAATATCACCGGCATCCGGGATCGGCCTTGCCGATGTCCAGGGCCACGAAGGCGTTCAGACCTTCATCGAGCTGGCCGATCGCTACCTGGGGGAGCTCGGTTACACGGAGCACGGCTTCCGCCACGCGGGCCTGGTCTCGCGGATCGCATACAACGTCCTGCACCGGCTCGACTACGACGATCACATGACCGGGCTCGGCTCGATCGCGGGCTATCTCCACGACATGGGCAACTTCGTCTCGCGCACGATGCACTCGCAGACCGGGGCCTCGATCACCTACGACATCCTCCGTGACCTGGGAATGAACTACGGCGAGATCGGGGTGGTGCTGGCGGCGATCGGCAACCACGAGGAGGAGTTTGGCAACCCGGTCAACCCCGCAGGCGCAGCCTTGATCGTGGCAGACAAGTCGGACGTCCACCGCAGCCGCGTCAGGGTCGCCGACCCGGCGCTGTTCGATATCCACGACCGCGTCAACCACGCCGTGGAGCACTCGTTCCTTCGGGTCGATTCGGAAGCTCGTACCCTGACCCTCGAGCTCACGATCGATACCGAGCTTGCAGGGGTCATGGAGTACTTCGAGATCTTCTTGTCCCGTATGGTCATGTGCCGCCGGGCCGCGGAGTTCCTCAACTGCCGGTTCAAGATCGACATCAACGGAACGAAGCTCCTATGAGTACCAACAGGCCGAAGGTCTACCTTGCTCTCTCGCTGTTGGTCGCGTTCGGCGGCCTCGCGGCGGTGCTGCTGACACGCACGACCCCCCGCCTGGGCCTCGACCTCGAGGGAGGCACCAGCGTCATCCTCACCGCCCAGGGCGAGAACGTGCGAGAGGACGTCCTCCAACAGACGGTTGAGATCATCCGCAGGCGCATCGACGCCCTGGGGGTGGCCGAGCCCGAGGTTGCGGTCTCGGGAAGCCAGAACATCCTCATCCAGCTCCCCGGGGTCGAGAACGAGCAGCAGGCGCTGGACCTGATCGGCTCGACCGCCCAGCTCACCTTTCGCCAGGTCGAGAGGGTGATCCCTCCCGATGCCAGGGAGAGGAACACCCCCGAGGTGACCGATGAGACCGGGCCCGAGGTCGACGACCAGACGGTCGTCTTCCCGTCCGGCCAGGCAGGCGAGGACGGCGTTCTGTACGAGCTGAAGCCGGCCACTCTGACCGGGAGGATTATCGATCAGGCGGAAGCCGTCAGCGACGCCACGACCGGACAGTGGTCCGTCTCGATCAGCATGAACGACGAGGGCTCCGAGCGGTGGGCGAGCTTCACCAGCCGGCTCGCATGTCTTCGCGATGAGGGTGAGCAGATCAAGAGCCAGGTTGCGATCGTGCTCGACGGGGTCGTCGAGTCGGCGGCGGGGATGCGCAGCCCCGCCGAGGCGGGGGGTGCCGGTGGGGGCGTCGAGTGCGGGACAGGCATCACCGGAGGCGACACGTCGATCGACGTCGGAAACCAGGCCGAGGCCAAGGACCTCGCCCTCGTGCTCAGGACCGGTGCGCTCCCGCTGACGTTGGAGCAGTCTGAGGTGAGCAAGGTGTCACCCACGCTGGGGCGCGAATCGCTCGATGCCGGCCTGACGGCGGGCATTATCGGCCTCGCTCTCGTCATGGTCTACATGATCCTGTACTACCGGGCGCTGGGCTTGGTCGTCTGGCTGGGGCTCGCGGTTTTCACTGCGATCCTGTACACGATGATGGCGATGCTTGGCGAAAGCGCTGGGCTGTCGCTGAGCCTCGCCGGAGTTGCCGGATTCATCGTATCGGTGGGTGTGACAGCGGATTCGTACATCGTTGCGTTCGAGCGCCTGAAGGATGAGGCGCATGCGGGCAAGACCCTTCGAGCAGCGGTTATCAAAGGGATGACTCGTTCTTTCCGCACAATTCTCGTGGCCGACTTCGTGACGGGTGCTGCGGCGATCATCCTGTTCCTGCTCGCCGTGGGGCCGGTCCGGGGATTCGCTCTCACGCTGGGTCTGGCGACGGTGGTCGACGTGCTCATTGCGTACTTCTTCACCCGCCCCGCCGTCACCCTGTTGGCTCGCTCCAAGCTGTTCTCGGAGGGACGCTTCATCGGGATGCGAGCGGCCCTGGGGGTGCAATCGTCGTGAGTGGGACGCTGGCACGGGTCTTCCGAGGCGAGACCAACATCGACTTCATCGGCCGGCGCAATCTATGGTTCGCGCTCTCGGCCCTCCTCCTCCTCGTCAGTGCCGTGTCCCTGATCGCCAAGGGACTGAACTATGGGATCGAGTTCGAGGGCGGGGTCTCGATCAAAGCCCCGGTCGCGACAGAGGGGCCCCTGGCCGGCGCATCTCAGACCGAGACCGTGTCCGCGGTCCAGGACGCGCTTGCCCCGTTTGATGTCGGGGACGCCCAGATCCAGATCTCCGAAGACGACGAGATCACAAGCGTCCTCGTCCAGACCAAGGAGATAGCCGACGCCGAAGAGCAGGGCGAGGTGGTCGCGGCCGTGAGCGATTCCGTAGGAGCGTCCATCGAGGAGACCGACAGTCAGCGCATCGGCGGCAAGTGGGGCCAGGAGATCACCGACAAAGCGGTAAGGGCGCTGATTATCTTCTTCGTGGTCATCCTCGCGTTCATGTCTTGGCGCTTCGAGTGGAAGATGGCGCTCGCGTCGATTCTCGCCCTCACGCACGACCTCCTCATTACCGCAGGTGTGTACTCCATCGTCGGTTTCGAGGTGACTCCATCGAGCGTGATCGCCATTCTCACGATCCTCGGGTATTCCCTCTACGACACGGTCGTGGTCTTCGACAAGGTCGAGGAGAACGCCATCCAGTTCGCGGCTACAGGCCGCATGACCTACCAGGACTCCGCCAACCTTGCGTTGAACGAGGTGTTCATGCGTTCGTTGAACACATCGCTGTCGACACTCCTCCCGGTGGGGGCTCTACTCTTCGTCGGGGCAGGCCTCCTGGGAGCCAGCACCCTGAGGGACCTCGCACTGGCGTTGTTCGTCGGACTGCTGGCTAGCGCTTACTCATCCATCTTCGTCGCCACCCCGGTCTTCAGCATGTGGAAGGAACGCGAGCCGCGTTATCGCCTGGTCAGGGAGCGGCTCCTGAGGGATACGAAGCGGCCGGCGATCGCGCCGGCGGGCAGGGACGACGACGCAGGCGCTGAGGCCAAGGCCGAGCCCGAGCTCGCCGCTGTCGGTTCCCGACCCTCCACCACGACGCGCCCCCCGGCACGACCCCGGGCGGGATCGAAGAAGGCCAAGCGTCGCAAGCGTAGGTAAAAAACGGATCTAGGGAGGCCCGAATGCCCTTCAAGCCCGACCACGACTGGCTCAAGGAGCACATCCGCGACATCCCAGACTTCCCCAAGAAGGGCGTGGTCTTCAAAGACATCACGCCGCTGCTTGCGGACAAGAAGGCCTTCACCTACACGATCGACGCGATTGCGCATCACTTCGATCGGGACGAGATCGACAAGGTGCTGGGCATCGAAGCGCGTGGCTTCATGATCGCCGCCCCGCTTGCCTACAGGTTCACCGCGGGTCTTATCCCCGTGCGTAAGAAGGGAAAGCTGCCTTGGGAGGTCGAGACCGAGGAGTACGAGTTGGAGTATGGAACCGACTTCCTCGAGCTCCACAAGGACGCGATCGAGTCCGGTGAGAGGATCCTGATCGTGGACGACGTGCTGGCAACGGGAGGGACCGCTCGCGCGACGGCGGCCCTGACCGAGCGTTGCGGAGGAAAGGTGGCAGGCATCGCGACGATCATGGAGCTGACCTTTCTCAATGGGCGGGACAAGCTGAGTGGCTACGAGTTCCTGAGCCTGATCTCTTTTTGATCGTCTACCGATCTACGCGCGGAAACGCGTACCGGACAAATCGGCGAACCCCCTATCCGGCCGGATGGAGCGTCCTTACGCTCACTACGGAGTGGAGAAGACGGAACGACGCTCGCTCAAGTACATCCGACTAGCCGCTTACCTCGCAGGCCAGCCCGCCGAGGTCGAGAGCATCCTGATGTCCATTCCCGAGATCGAGGAAGTCGTGGGGGAGAGTCTTCCGGCCAATGCTCGACTGCCGTCCTGGTGGCGCAACGACGAGCGCAAGATGCACAGCAGGGCCTGGCTCACGGCGGGGTGGAAGGTGAGCAATGTCGGCGGCGATGCCGAGGTTGAGTTCGTCAGATCCAAGGGGTAATGGACGACGGCGGCTCCCGACGTTCTTACAATGAGATATGGGTTCCACCCCTGAGCCGGCACGCCCACAAGCGGAGCGAGCGCCCCAGCCGTCCCCGCCTCAGCCACCCGCGCAGCAGCCGCCCGCGCCGGGGACGCCTCGCCGGATCAAAGGCGTGTTCAAGAAAGTCCGCGGCTCCCGTCCCCCCGCCGGCGACCTCGAGCACCTCCGCAAGATAGTTCGATCCAAGCGACCGAAGGCCGATCTGAAGATGATCGAGCGGGCCTACGGCATCGCAGAGCGAGCCCACGAGGGCCAGGTGCGCAAGTCCGGGGACCCCTTCATCTCGCACCCGATTGGGGTCGCCTCCATCGTGGCCGAGCTGGGTCTCGACGAGACCACCGTGGCGGCGGCTCTGCTCCACGATGCGATCGAGGACACCGATCTCGAGCTGGCCGACGTCGAGAGGGAGATGGATCACGAGATCGCCGTCCTCATCGACGGCGTGACGAAGCTGGACAAGATTCGCTACCGGTCCAAGGAGCAGACCCGGGCCGAGAATCTCCGGAAGATGATCGTGGCGACTGCCCGAGACCTGCGCGTCCTGCTGATCAAGATCGCCGACCGTTTGCACAACATGCGCACCCTCGCGCCGCTGGGAAGGGAGAAGCAAGAGCTCATCGCGAGGGAGACCCTAGAGATCTACGCGCCTCTTGCCCACAGGCTCGGTATGTACGGGATCAAGTGGGAGATGGAGGACCTCGCGTTCAAGACCCTTCACCCCAAACCGTTCGAGGAGATCGAAGCCCTCGTGCATCAGCGTCAACCCGAGCGAGAGGCGATGGTGGAAGAGATCGCCGAACAAATCGGACGCAAGCTCCGTGAGGTGAAGATCAAGACGGAGGTGTCGGGCCGCCCGAAGCACTACTACTCGATCTACGAGAAGCTAGTGCTGGGGGGAAAGCAGTTCGACGAGATCTTCGATCTCGTGGGTATCAGGGTGGTGGTCGAGACCGTCAAGGACTGCTACGCCGCGCTCGGCGCCCTCCACACCGTATTCACGCCGGTGCCCGGACGGTTCAAGGACTACATCGCGATGCCCAAGTTCAACATGTACCAGTCATTGCACACGACGGTCGTCGCACCGACGGGTCGCGCGATCGAGATTCAGATCCGGACCGATGCCATGCACCGCGCCGCCGAGTTCGGCATCGCGGCGCACTGGCTCTACAAGGAGCAGCGTCGGGGCAAGGTCTCGGAGGAGGAGATCGCCTGGTTGCAGCGCCTGATGGATTGGCAGAAGGACTCGATCGATCCCAAAGAGTTCATGGAGTCTCTGAAGATCGACCTCTATCAAGACGAAGTCTTCGTCTTCACGCCCAAGGGAGACGTCCTCGAGTTCCCCCACGGCTCCACGCCCATCGATTTCGCCTACGCGATCCATACGGAGGTCGGCCATCGGACCGTTGGGGCGCGCGTGAACGGACGGTTGGTCGCCCTGAGTCACGAGCTGGCCTCCGGCGACACGGTCGAGATCATTACCTCGAAGGGTCCGGCGTCTCCCTCTCGGGACTGGTTGCAGCTGGTCAAGACGCCCCGCGCTCGCAACAAGATTCGTCAGTGGTTCACACGTGAGCGCCGCGAGGATGCGCTTGCGCAGGGTCGCGACCAGTTGATGCAGTCCATGCGGAAACAGGGCCTGCCCGTCGACAAGATCTCCAAGGGCGAGGTGCTGCTCAAGGTGGCAGAGGAGCTCAACCATGCGGATCTGGATTCGCTGTTCGTCGCGATCGGGGAGGGGCATATCTCGCCCCAGTCCGTCGCTACCCGCGTGATCCGCCTGTTCGAGCCGGAGCCCGAGACGGAGCCGGTGGAGGTCGAGCCGCCCGTTCGCCGGCGGCCGTCCCGCCGCGGCAAGGGCGTCATCGTCGAGGGCGTCGAGGACCTCCTCGTTCGCCTGGCGCGATGCTGCACCCCCGTGCCTGGGGATCGCATCGTGGGCTTTCTCACGCGCGGACGGGGTGTCTCCGTGCATCGGAAGGACTGTCCCAACGCGAAGGTGCTTGCGACTAACGACGAGGGCAGGATGATCAGCGTGCGGTGGGACGAACGTCAGCTCGGGACGTTCACGGTTGCCATCCAGATAGAAGCGCTCGACCGCACGAAGCTGCTGAGGGATGTAACGAGCGCGATATCTGATCAGGGGGTCTCGATCCTCTCGTCGTCGACGAGATCTGGACGGAACGGCATCGCGATCTTGGGCTTCACCTTCGAGCTTGCCGATCCTGCCCATCTCGAGCACGTGATCCAAAGCGTCAGGCGAATCGACTCGGTCTTTGACGTGTACAGAATCGTGCCGCAATCGGCGCGCACCTAGTTCACTAGCTCTATGGGTTACCCGCTCCGGTCGTGCAGCGGCCTCTCGCCGCTCCTGGTTGCGACTCTGCTCTTCGTGGGGGCCTGCGACCGGGTGGAGGAGATAACCCACGCCGATCCCACCGAGGCGGCCGACGCGTTCATCTCTTCGTGGAACGCACAAGACGTAGTAGCGATGGCCGAAGCGCTCGACGGGAGCTCCGGGACCAAATGGCCTGCGCCTCGGCTGCGTCGGCTCCTGGAGGTGGTGCAGAGATCGGGTGCGATCGAAGACATGACGATCGAACGGACGGGAGCCTTGGAGGAGCCGCCCGAGGCTGCCTTCGAGGAGCAAGGAGAAGCGCCGGAGGCGAAGGTCCCCTACACGATCGCCTACCGCTCCGAGTCCATGCGCCGGCGCATCGAGTTCGAGGGTGAGCTCTCGCTGCTCTATTCCAGCTCCCGTGATGCATGGGCCCCGGTATGGGAGCGGGAGTTGATGTGGCCCGGCGAGGAGGGTGCCGTGCGGTTCGCCGTCGACTACGAGTGGCTCCGCAGGGGAGCGATCCTCGACCGGGACGGAGCCAAGCTTGCGGTGGGTGCCCCGGAGTCTCGCCGCTACCCAGCCGGGGTCGTCGGGGGCACGACCGTGGGCCACATCGAGCCCATCTCTAAGAAGGACCTGAAAGATCACGGGCGCGCGATGCAGGTGGGTGACCTCGTCGGTGCGTCGGGCCTCGAGCAGGGTCTGGACGAGGTTCTTGCCGGCAAGCCGCTGGTAACGCTCTCCCTCGTGGATCGCAAGAGCCGCCTCATCGAGGTGCTGGCGCGCGCTGCAGGGGCAAAGGGCCGCAATGTGCGCACGACGCTCGACATCGAGGTGCAGCGCGCGGCCGAGAGCGCGTACGGCTCCACCACAGGCGGCGCAGTGGTGATGGATCCGAAGACCGGCGACCTGCTCGCGGTTGTCTCTTCGTCGCCCTTCGACCCCGGCAACTACGCCGGCGTTGGGGGCATCGAACCGTTCAACCGAGCCCTGTCGGGCCTGTATCCACCGGGATCTTCGTTGAAGGCGATGACGGGTGCAGCAGCCCTGGAGTCAAAGGTCGTGAGGGAGTCCACACCTCTCACGGGACCTCAGGAGTACATGGGCGTCCGCAACTTCGAGTCGGGCGATTTCGGTTCGATTGACTTCGCCACCGCGGTGAGGTTCAGCGTCAACACGGCGTTCGCTCAGGTTGCAGAGGACCTCGGGGCACGCCGGCTCACGAGGTTCGCGGACGCGTTCGGGTTCAACAGCGAGCCGTCGATGCCGCTCAGGGCCGCGATTCCGAGCTTCCCCTTCCCCCAGGATCTCGGGGACCTGATGTGGGGGTCGATTGGCCAAGCGCAGGTGCTGGCAACGCCGCTCCAGATGGCGACGATCGCCGCCACCATCGCCAACGATGGTTGGCGCATGGAGCCGAGGGTGGTCTTGCGGGGACGGAGAGAAGTAAGGAGAGTGGTGTCGCGGAGGACCGCAGCCGTCATGACGCGGTTGATGGAGACCGTGGTTCAGGGCGGTACGGGCACCGCGGCGCACATCGCGGGAGCCCGGGTTGCGGGCAAGACGGGCACGGCCGAGGTCGATGTGAACGGCAAGAGGATGAACCACGCCTGGTTCATCTGTTTTGCTCCGGCCAACGATCCCAAGGTAGCGGTGGCCGTGGTCTCGGAGCTGGGGGGCGTCGGCGGGGAGGTCGCCGCCCCGCTGGCTCGAGGGATCCTGACCGCGGTGCTGCCGCTGGTCAGATGAGAGCGGTGGTCCAGCGGGTCTCGTCCGCTTTCGTGACGGTCGACGGCCGCACGACGGGAGAGATCGGGCGCGGGCTCCTCGTCTTTCTAGGGATCGCACCCGAAGACGGCGACGCCGAGGCCGGCTGGATCGCCGACAAGATCGCCAATCTTCGGATCTTCGAGGACGACGCAGGGAAGATGAACCGCTCGCTGCTCGATGTCGAGGGTGAAGTACAGATCGTGTCGCAGTTCACTCTCTACGGCGACGCGCGCAAGGGACGGCGTCCGTCGTTCGTGCGCGCCGCGCAGGGGCCCGAGGCGGAAAGGACCTACGAGGCCGCAGTCGCAGCGCTGCGCGCTCTGGGGATCACGGTGGCGACGGGGGAGTTCGGGGCGATGATGGACGTAGCCCTCACGAACACCGGTCCGGTGACGATCCTGCTCGACTCGGACAAGCTCTTCTAACCCGAGCTCTGAGTGCCGCGCCAGCGTGCGATGGCGCCGCCGAAGAGGACCGTGATCCTGCAATCATCGCACTGATGGCGCACGCCGAACCCTGGTTCCTGCAAGGCCCACATAGGTTTTCCGCACTCGGGGCAGGGCTTCCTCGAGAGAGTCTTGCTGCTCCTTGCCTCGCGGACGTCCGCTTGTTTGTCGACCTCGCCTTGGCGCCGCCACTCGATGGTGGACGTTCCGAACATCGATACGCGACAGTGGCCGCAGTTCAGGACCCGCCCCGCGCCCGGCAGCCGCGCCTCCCACATGGGCTGTCCACAGCGCGGGCACAGCTTCTCTGGTTCGTCATGAGGTCGCATCGCCGCCACGGTAGGCGATGATGCCACAGCCGGAGCCGAAGCTCCTTTATCCGGTTAGTCCTTCAGAACCCGGCGGGCGGCGTCCGAGATCGCTCCGGGCGTGAGCCCGAACTGAGCAAGGAGCTCGTCCGGCTTCCCCGACGTCGCGTAGATGTCGCCCAGATCGACGAACGACATGCGAGTGGGGCGACGCTCCGCGACCACCATCGAGACGATCGAGCCGAGTCCACCGTAGGCAAGGTGCTCCTCGGCGACGACGATCCCATTCGTCTCGACGGCGGCCCGCTCGATCGCGTCGGCGTCGATGGGTTTGACCGTGTGCATGTCGAGCACTCTCACCGACACGCCGTCGTCGGCGAGCTCTTCCGCCGCGTCGAGAGCCATCGCGACCATGATTCCGTTCGCGATGATGGTGACGTCGTCACCGGAGCGCAGCGTGTTCGCCTTTGCGAGGTGGAAGCGGCTCTCGTTGTCGTAGACGACCGGGACCTTAGGGCGGCCGCAGCGCAAGAAGGTGGGGCCGTCGCGCTCGACCATCGCCTTCGCGGCCGCTCTCGCGCTCACCCCGTCGGCCGGCACGACCACCGTGAATCCTGGCAACGCGCAGGCGAGAGCCACGTCCTCGATGGCCATCTGGGACGGTCCGTCCTCACCAATGGATATGCCGGCATGGCTCCCGACGAGCTTGACGTTCAGGTTTGGAAACGCTATCGACATGCGGATCTGGTCGAAGGCATTCGCAAGGAGGAACACCGAGAAGGATGCGGCGATCGGGACCTTTCCCGACGCAGCAAGACCAGATGCGATGCCGATGAGATTCGATTCGGCTATGCCGACGTTGAAGAAGCGATCGGGATACTTCTCCTTGAACTTGTTCGTGTAGGTGGAATTGTTGACGTCACCGTCGATCACGACGACGCGCTCATCACCGCCTATCTCGGCCAGCGCTTCGCCGAATGCCTCGCGGGTCGCCGGCCCCTCCTGTAACCCGATGCGACTCAGCCCGAAGCTCATGCACCTGCTCCGATCTCCTCGAGGGCCTTGGCTTCCTCTTCGGGCGGCACCGGCTTGCCGTGGAAGCTCGATTGTCTCTCCTCGAGGTAGGAGACGCCCTTGCCCTTGACGGTCCTCGCGATGATCGCCTGGGGCCGATCCTTGATCCCCCGCGTCCACTCAAACGCGTCTGCGACCTCACTCAGGGAATGACCATCGATCGACCTGACCTGCCAGTGGAACGCCTCGAGCTTCTGCTCGAGTGGATCGAGTGGCTGGATGTTGTCCACCGCGTCCGTCTGCTGGAAGCCGTTGCGGTCGATGACGAGCGTCAGGTTGTCGATCCCGTGGTTGCCCGCATACATGACGGCCTCCCAGACCTGCCCCTGCTCGCACTCGCCGTCGCCCACGATCACGTAGACGCGGTAGGCGGAGGCGTCGAGCTTGGCGGCAAGCGCGTGCCCGATCCCGATCGAGAGTCCTTGTCCGAGCGACCCCGTAGAGGCCTCGACGCCTGCGAGGCGGCACATGTTTGGGTGTCCCTCGAGAGGAGAGCCGAGCTTGCGAAGATCGTTCACGTCTTCAATGGGGAAGTACCCGGCCTCCGCCAGCACGGAGTAGAGGCCGGGGGCGCCGTGCCCCTTGGACAGGATGAAACGGTCGCGCTCGGGATCGTCGGGGCTCTTGGGGTCGTAACGCAACACTCCGCCGAAGTACAGGACGGTTAGCAGCTCGACCATCGAAAGAGACGACGACGGGTGTCCCGAGCCCGCCGCGGTCGTCGAGGTGACGATGTGACGACGCAGGCGGCGCGCGATGTCTTCGAGCCGCCCTGCTTCCTCGGTTCGAGCCTCAACCATCGAGCCTCCCCTCTGCGGTCTGGCCGCCGCCCGGCGACCCCCTCGTGGACCCCTGAGGCGAGGCTACAGGAATGATCTTCGCGGGTGAGCAGGACTTGGCGCTCTCGCGTTTAAACCCTCACCTACGGACGGCTAAGGCGGCTGGGGCAATGACGGCTCGGACGACGGCTCGTGAGCCCGGGCGGCGAGAGTCTTACGTTGCGTCGCCTCGCTCGGGTTCACAGGAGCCTTCGATTACCCACCCTTAGACTCCCTCCCATGACCGATCGAGCCGAAGGTTTCCGCGCGCCCAGGGGCACGTACGACGTGCTCCCGCCCCAATCGTGGGATTGGCACGCTCTCGTGCGGCTCGCCTTCGACATCTTCGCCGCCGGCGGCTACGCCCCGATCGAGACTCCGGCTTTCGAGCACACGGAGGTCTTCGAGCGCGGGGTCGGTGCAGCAACCGAGGTGGTGACCAAGCAGATGTACACGTTCGAGGACCGGGGCGGCCGCTCCCTGACCCTGAGGCCCGAGGGGACCGCGCCTGTGATCCGCTCCGTGCTCGAGCATGGGCTCGAGAGAGGCCCGCTCCCGGTCAAGGTCTCGTACGCGAGCTGGATGTTCAGGCAGGAGCGTCCGCAGAAGGGTCGCTATCGTCAGTTCTTTCAGCTGGGCATCGAGGCGATCGGAACGGACGACCCGCGTGCGGACGCCGAGGTGATCGAGATCGGGATGCGCTATCTGATGGAGGCCGGGGTCGAGCCACGCCTGTCGCTCAACTCCATCGGTCACTTCGATCAATCGTGCCGTATCGGCTACAACCGGTTACTTGTCGAGTTCCTCGAGCGAAGCGTCGACAGGCTCGCCCCCGAGGATCGCGAGCGAGTGAAGAACAATCCACTGCGCACGTTCGACTCCAAGGAGCCGGAGACGATCGAGGTAATGCGTGAGGCGCCGCTTATCTCGGATCACATCTGCGACGCATGCCGGAAGCACTTCGAGAGTGTCCGAGGTTTGCTCGACGACCTCGATGTCGGCTATTCGCTGGAGCCGCGCCTCGTACGCGGCCTCGACTACTACACGCGCACGGCGTTCGAGTTCGTGGCGACCGGCCTTGGAAGCCAAGACGCCGTCGGTGGCGGAGGGCGCTACGACGGCCTGTCCGAGTCGCTGGGCGGACCACACCTTCCCGGCATCGGCTTCGCTCTGGGCTTCGATCGGATCCTGATGGCGCGCCCCTCGTCCGAGAAGCGGACCGGGGCGGTCGACGTCTACGTTGTCGCCATCGGAGAGGCGGCGCAGCCCGAGGCATTGCGTCTGTGCACGGAGCTCCGCCGCGAGGGGATCGGTGCTGACCTGGACCTCATGGGAAGGAGCATGAAGGGTCAGATGAAGGATGCAGATCGCTCCGGCGCTCGCTGGGCCGCGATCCTCGGGGAGGAGGAGTTGGCCGCTCGCGAGGCGATGCTGAAGGACCTGGTGAGTGGGGAGCAGGAACGGGTCTCGCTGGACCAGCTGGCACGAAAGGTGAGTGAGCCTTAGTGCGCACGCATCGATGCGGCGACCTGCGGAGTGCGGACATCGGCGGACGCGTGACCCTGTGCGGGTGGGTCCACACGCGCCGCGATCACGGCGGAGTGACTTTCATCGATCTGCGCGACACGGCCGGTCTGGTGCAGGTCGTGTTCAGCCCGGAGGTGTCGCGTGAATCGCACGACATCGCGCAGGCGTTGCGTAGCGAGTTCTGCGTGCGCGTCTCGGGAGAGGTGCGAGCTCGTCCGGAGGGGACCGTCAATGATCGTCTCCCCACCGGGGAGGTAGAGGTTGCCTCCGATGAGATCGAGATCCTGGCGCGTTCGGAGACGCCTCCGTTCCAGCTCGACGAGTACAGCGAGACGGATGAGCTGCTTCGGCTGCGCTACCGCTTCCTCGATCTTCGGCAGGAGCGGATGCAGGAGAACCTGAAGCTGAGACACTCCATCATCTCAGCGATCCGGCGATTCATGGACGAAGAGGGGTTCGTCGAGGTCGAGACGCCGATGCTTACGCGCGCTACGCCTGAGGGTGCGCGCGATTTCCTGGTGCCCGCCAGGTTGCACCCTGGGACCTTCTACGCGCTGCCGCAGTCGCCCCAGCTCTTCAAGCAGTTGCTGATGGTCGCAGGACTCGATCGCTACTACCAGATCGTTCGTTGTTTCCGAGACGAGGACTTGCGGGCCGACCGTCAACCGGACTTCACGCAGCTCGACCTCGAGATGAGCTTCGTGGAAATGGAAGATGTGCTCGAGATCACCGAGCGGATGTTCCAGTACGTGTGGCGCGAGACGCTGGGCGTCGAGCTTGGGCCGTTTCCCCGTATCAGCTTCCGGGATTCGATGGAGAGGTTCGGTACCGACAAGCCCGACCTTCGCTTCGGGATGGAGCTCGTCGATCTCGGCGAGGTGTTCGCTTCGACAGAGGTGAAGGTCTTTCGCTCCGTGCTCGATCGGGGGGGAGCGGTCAAGGCAGTGGTCGTTGCCGGCCAAGGCGGGCTCGCGCGCAGAGAGCTCGACTCACTCGTCGACGAAGCGAAGTCGTTGGGGGCGGGGGGTTTGGTGTGGGCCGGCGTCACGGGAGAGGGCCTCAAGTCGCCGCTGGACAAGTTCTTCACCGAGGAGGAGCGAACCGGTTTGGTCAAGGCCGTCCGCGCGGACGAAGGCGACCTCATCCTGATCGTGGCCGACGCGAGGGATTCCGTCGTGTCCAAGGTCCTCGGAGGGTTGCGGGTTCGGCTCGCCGAGCGATTCGGGCTCTTTCCCAAGCTCGACCGGTCGGAGCCGGACGCGTGGAAGTTCGCGTGGATCGTGGACTTCCCCTGGTTCGAGTGGAACGAAGAAGAGAAGAGATGGGATCCGATCCATCACCCGTTTACCGGCGTAGTCGACGAGACGATGGAGTTCCTCGAGAGCGACCCAAAGAAGGTGATCTCGAAGTCGTACGACATCACGCTCAACGGCTGGGAGCTCGCGAGCGGCAGCATCCGTATCCATGACCGGGAGATGCAGGAGCGGGTCTTCCGCGCTCTAGGTATTTCGGAAGAGGAGGCGCAGGAGAAGTTCGGATTCCTGCTGAACGCGTTCCGCTATGGGCCGCCGCCCCACGGAGGTATCGCCCCCGGCATCGATCGCATCGTCGCCCTCGCCGCGGGCGAGACCAACATCCGCGAGGTGATCGCGTTCCCGAAGACCCAGACCGCGGTGGACCCGCTCACTGGGGCCCCGGCCCCGGTGGACGAAGACCAGCTGAAGGCGTTGCACCTGCGGTCGACCGCCCCCAGGCCCGACCCCGGGGCACCCGAGAGCTAAGGAGCACGGGGGGCCGGCACGACTCTCAGGCCTCGCCGGCTCCGCCCCCGCCGGTGTCTCTCGGGCGGTGTCTCTCGGGGCGGTGTCTCTCGGGGCGGTGTCTCTCGGGCCGGTGTCTCTACGCCGACCGCTTCAGCCGGATCCTCGTTGCGACCGGTCCCACCTTTCAGTCGCCACAGAGTTCGCCTTCCGACCTCTATGACGACCGGAATTGCGCCGCCCTTTTGCCACTCTTGCCACTCCTTGGAGCTTCGGCTATGAAAGGCGCCCAGCGGCGATGACCCTCGCGGTCGTGAACCTCCACGGAGGCTGCGGATGCAACACGTCGGGGACCAGGGCAACCCCGTGAAGAACGGCCGTGACGAACCAGCCGGCGGCCTCTCCCCTGCGAAGGCATTCTTCGCGCTTCTAGCCCTCCTGGTCGCGATCGGAGGATTGTTCCTGCTGACTCGCTCCAGCGAGGATCCCGATCCCAGCTCGGCGCCGAAGAGCGACAACTTCGCCCTCACCGACGCCGAAGCGATCGAACGGTTCCGGGAACTCGAAAGCCTCAAGATTCGTGCTTACAGGCAGACCGATGCTTCCCTGATACCGAAAATCTTCACTTCGGATAGCCCTGTTAGGGGCACGGTTCTCAAGGAGATTAAGGAACTCGACTCGACCAGAGTCACATTCGATACGAGGTATGAAACCGAGAAGACAAACGTTGAGTCCAATTCGACGTCGGAAATTGTAGTGCGTCAGATCGTTCTTGTTTACCCGAAGTTTGTAGATGAGTCGGGACGTGAGGTAACTGTCAATGACGAACCACAACGACAAACCGTTGACTGGTTCTTAAGGAACGTCGAGGGCGAGTGGCTCTTGGACAAGACCGTCGTGATTGATTCAGAACCCGCATCATGAGTCGTACCGCTGTCCTCCTTCTCGCCACCAGCTTTGTGTTGCCTGTTCACCACGCTGTTGCTAGTGAAGGCGTGAGAAGCGAAGAAGGCAAGGCGACCGCCGGAGTAATCACATTCGGTAACCTTGAGTCAAAGGGCGTGAAGTCCTCTGCCCAAGTCTTCTCCGCACCTGGCGGCACTGTTACGAGCACTCGACGTATTGATTCCTCCCGAAGGGAACCGGAGTTTGGCTTTCCTACCCCCACCGAATTTATTTCAATGTTGCCCACGCCTAATCGGTGTGTGGCTATCGAGCCAACGACCGACACGTTCGGTCTCTTCTCGTCTTCGTCGTCGTGCACCTCGTTCGCGCCGGTCACTCCCGCGGGGGGCGGACAGCCGGGGAGAGGCAGAAGGCCTGCGCATCCTTCCCCCGAGCAACTCGCCGCGATCGCCGCAGATCGTGCGATGGACCTGGCTCAGGATCCAGCGCTCGAGATCGCTCCCTCTCGTATCGGGCTGACCGGCCTGGACTCCTTCTTCTGGCTCGCGGAGGCGCCTCGCCCGGTCCAGGCAACCGCCAGCGCCGGCGGGTTGTCGGTGACAGCCGAGGCTCGGCCCGTTCAGTACGTGTGGGATTTCGGCGACGACACGGACAAGGTGACGGAAGAACCCGGCCGACCCTGGACCCGGTGGCTCGACGGTAACGTCGCCCACATGTACCAGACGCGCGCTCGCTACGAGGTTGCGGTCGAGGTCGTCTGGTCCGCTCGGTGGCGAATCGGCGCGGGCGCGTGGGAGCCGCTGGGGTTCTTCTCCAACTCGGACACGAGGGAATACCCGGTGCGCCAGATGATCGCGATGCTCGTCCGCGCCCGTTAGCTTCTGGCAGTCCTTGGAGAAAAGCTGATTCCGCGGAATTAATCGCGCTCATTCAGGGCGAAGGCACATGGAGAGTAGGTGGGGGGAGCCCAGAAAGTGCCGTGCACGCGGTGCAGCCGGTGCAAGTTGGGCTTGACCCGTTTACGTGGACACTCGAATGTGGTGCACGTCCATGACGTGACCAGAAAGGAGTGTCCATGGGCCACCCTCAGAGGCGGTATGC
>JBOGXB010000034.1:0-21362 GCA_050694215.1 Actinomycetota bacterium | reverse complement strand
CTCGGCAACGAAGAACGGCTGGCTCAGAAACCGCTGGATCTTCCGGGCCCTCTGAACGGTGACCTTGTCGTCCTCGGACAGTTCGTCGATACCGAGGATCGCGATGATGTCCTGGAGGTCCTTGTACCGCTGCAGGATGCGCTGCACCTCCACGGCGACGCCGTAGTGGTCCCCGCCCACGTAGCGCGGGTCGAGGATGCGGCTCGTTGAGTCGAGCGGGTCCACCGCCGGGTAGATCCCGAGCTCGGAGATCTGCCGCGAGAGCACGGTCGTCGCGTCGAGATGCGCGAAGGTGGTGTGCGGCGCGGGGTCGGTGATGTCGTCGGCCGGCACGTAGATGGCTTGCAACGACGTGATCGAGCGACCCTTGGTCGAGGTGATGCGCTCCTGCAGCTCGCCCATCTCCTCGGACAGCGTGGGCTGGTAGCCGACGGCCGAGGGCATCCGGCCGAGCAACGTCGACACCTCGGAGCCGGCCTGCACGAAGCGGAAGATGTTGTCGATGAAGAGCAGCACGTCCTGGTGCTCGCGGTCCCTGAAGTACTCGGCCATCGTCAGGGCCGAGAGCGCTACTCGCAGCCGCACACCGGGGGGCTCGTCCATCTGGCCGTAGACGAGGGCCGCTTTCTCCAGCACCCCCGACTCCTTCATCTCGAGCCACAGGTCGTTGCCCTCACGCGTGCGCTCTCCGACGCCCGCGAACACCGACGTACCTCCGTGCTCCTGGGCAACGCGATGGATCATCTCCAGGATGACGACGGTCTTCCCGACCCCTGCACCGCCGAACATCCCGATCTTGCCCCCCTGCACGTAGGGCTCGAGGAGATCGATCACCTTGATGCCGGTCTCGAACATCTCGGTCTTGGGCTCGAGGTCCTCGAACGCGGGTGCGCTGCGGTGGATCGGCCATCTCTCGGTCCCTTCCGGGACCTCGGAGCCATCGAGGGGCTGGCCCAGCACGTTGTAGACGTGACCGAGGGTCGAGGGGCCCACGGGGACCGTAATCGGGGCCCCCGTATTCACGACCTTGGCCCCTCTAACGAGACCGTCGGTCTGCTTCATGCAGATGGCCTTGACGGTCGAGTCGCCGATGTGCTGGCTGACCTCTGCGGTGATCGTGTCGGTCTTGCCCTCCATCGTGCGCTCGACGGTGATCGCATAGTCGATCTCGGGCAGGGCGTTGGGAGGAAACTCGACCTCGAGAACCGGGCCGGTGACGGTCAGGATGCGCCCCTCGCTCGTGGCGCCCCGTTCGGCGAGGGTGGTCCGCTCCTCGGTGATGGCCATACTCAGTCCCCTTCCCGTGCCGCCGCGGTAAGGGCTTCCGCCCCACCGACGACCTCCATGATCTCGGTTGTGATCTCTGCCTGGCGTGCTTGGTTGTAGTTGCGGGTAAGGGTCTCGATGAGCTCCTCCGCATTGTCCGTAGCTGCCTTCATCGCGCGCCTGCGCGCCGCGTGCTCGGACGCCGCGGCCTCGAGCATCCCTTGATAGATGGTGCCTTCGATGTAGCGCGGGAGCAGGTAGCCGAGGATGTCCTCGGGTTCGGGCTCGAAGACGTAGTTGGCGCGCCGGCCCTCCTGCTCGCCGGCCCCCTCCTCGAGCTCCTCGCGCGGGGCGGGCACGAGCTTCACGATCGACGGACGCTGGGTAAGTGCGGACTGGTAGCGCGTATAGGCGAGTCTAACCTCGTCCACCTCTTCGTTCGCGAAGGCCTCGACCACCGCCTTGGCGATCCTGCGAGCGTCCTCGATCCGAGGTTGGTCCGAGTAGCCCATCCACGAGTCCGAGAAGTCGTAGCCGCGGAACTTGAAATACGAGACCGCCTTCTTACCCGATAGGAAGAGACGGGTGTCGGGGTGGTCGCTCATGTCACGCTCCGCGGCGCGGAGGACGTTCGAGTTGTAGGCCCCGGCGAGACCTCTGTCGGCGCTGATCACGATCATGCCGACGGTCGAGATCTGCTCACGGGGCTGCAGGATCGGGTGATCGATGTTGCCCGCGTTACGGGTCACCGACGCCATCAGCTCCCTCATCTTCTCGGCGTAAGGCCGTGCGGATTGGACGCGCTGTTGAGCTTTGATGATGCGGGACGACGCGATCAGTTCCATGGCGCGTGTGATCTTCTGAGTCGACTTGACCGACGTGATCCGGCGCTTGATCGCGCGCAGCTGCTGAGCCATCAGTGCACCACTACTCCTCTTGCTTGTTCTCCTCGGCTTCCTCCGAGGAGCCGCTCGGCTGCTGAACCGCGGTCGCGTCGCCGCCCTCCTCGGCGGGAGACTCGCTCACCTCCGGGACGCCTTCCTCGGCGGCCGCCGTCTCCACCGTCTCGACCTGGTCCGTGTAGCCCTCCTTGAAGGCCTTCACGGCCGTGCGGAGCTGCTCGATCGTGTCGTCCTCGAGCTTGCCGGTGTCGCGGATAGTGTCGCCGATCCCGGAATGGCGGCTGCGGAGGTGGTCGAGCAGACCCGCCTCGAACTCCTGGACCCTCTCGACGGGGAGGTCGTCCAGGAAGCCGTTCGTGGCCGCCCAGATGGACATGACCTGCTCCTCAACCGGGTAGGGGGTGAACTGCCTCTGCTTCAGGACCTCGACGATGCGCGCTCCTCGGTCGAGCTGTGCCTGGCTCGCCTTGTCGAGGTCGGAGCCGAACTCGGCGAACGCCTCGAGCTCGCGGAACTGAGCGAGGTCCAGCCGGAGTCGTCCCGCAACCTGCTTCATGGCCTTGATCTGGGCGTTGCCGCCGACCCGGCTGACCGAGATGCCGACGTTGATCGCCGGGCGGACGCCGGAGAAGAACAGGTCCGACTCCAGGAAGATCTGCCCGTCGGTGATCGAGATCACGTTCGTCGGGATGTAGGCGGAGACGTCGCCGCCCTTCGTCTCGATTATCGGCAACGCGGTGAGCGAGCCCCCGCCGTTCTCGTCCGAGAGCTTGGCGGCGCGCTCGAGCAGGCGGGAGTGAAGATAGAAGACGTCGCCCGGATAGGCCTCGCGGCCGGGGGGACGGCGCAGCAGCAACGAGAGCTGCCTATAGGCGATCGCTTGCTTGGAGAGGTCGTCGTAGATGATCAGCGCGTGCTCGCCGGTCTCCATCCAGTGCTGTCCCATGGCGCACCCGGCATACGGGGCGAGGTACTGGAAGGGGGCCGGGTCGGACGCCGGCGCATTGACCACCACCGTGTACTCGAGTGCGTTGTTCGCCTCGAGTGCGTTGACGACCTCGGCGACGGTCGATGCCTTCTGACCGATCGCGACGTAGATGCACTTAACTTGCTTGTTGGAACCCCATAACTCGCGCTGATTGATGATCGTGTCGATCGCGATCGCGGTCTTACCGGTCTGGCGGTCGCCGATGATGAGCTCGCGCTGCCCCCGGCCGATCGGAATCATGCAGTCGATCGCCTTGACGCCGGTTTGGAGAGGTTCCTTCACCGGCTGTCGAGCGGTCACTCCCGGCGCGGTTACCTCGAGGGGACGACGATCCCCGGCCTTGATCGGCCCCTTACCGTCGATTTGCTCGCCGAGCGCGTTCACCACTCGGCCGAGCAAGCCGTCGCCGACGCCGATCGAGAGGATGCGGCCCGTTTGCTTGACGGGCGCTCCCTCTTCGATATGCGTATCGTCGCCGAGCACGACGGCACCGATCTCGCGCTCCGTGAGGTTCATCGCGAGACCGATGATCCCCCCCGGGAACTCGAGCATCTCGTTGGCCATCACGCCCGGAAGTCCCGAGATACGAGCGATGCCGTCACCGACCTCTTGTACGCGCCCGACCTCTTCCTTCTCGACCGACGGCTTGAAGTCGGTGACGTAACGGCGAAGAGCAGCCGAGACCTCCTTGGGATCGATGTTGAGCTCGCGGGTTGCCATCAGCCCCTCACCTGCTCTTTCAGTTGCTCGAGACGGCGCCTCACGGTGCCGTCAATCACGGTGTCACCAACCTTGGCCACTATGCCTCCGATCACCGAAGGATCGACGAGCACCTTGACCTCGACTTTCTTTCCCGTCGCCTTGGACAGCGCGGCGGTAAGGGCCTTGCGCTGCTTGGCGTCGAGCGGGATGGCGCTTCGCACCTCCGCAACGACCGAGTCCCGCGCCTCGGCGGCGAGGTCGCTCAGCTCCTTGAGGATCTGAGGAAGCTGACGAGCGCGCCCTTGCTCCACGACGAACGCGAGCAAGCCCAAGGTGTGCAGCGAGACCTTCTCGCTCAATAGCTCGTCGAGCACCTTGACCCGCTGCGCCTTGTCGATGCTCTGGTCGGACAGCGCCTGCTTGAGCTCGTGGTTGGTCTCGAGAAGCTTGCCGAACCGGAACAGCTCGTCCTCGACGCGATCGAGCTCGCCCTCGGCCTGCACCACTTTGAAAAGGGCCTCGGCGTAGCCGGTGACGAGCTCGCTCTGCGCCATCAGCCTCTACCACCACCATTCGAGGAGCTCATCTGGCCGACTTCCTTGATGTAGGCGTCGACGAGCTCCTTGTGGGAGCCGCCGTCGAGGCTGCGGCCGACCACCTTCTCGGCGAGCTGGATCGAGAGCTCCGCGATCGTGGACTGCAGCTCGGTGACCGTGCGATTGCGCTCGGCCTCGATCTGCTCCTGCGCCCGGGCGACGATCTGCTCCGCCTCGGCCTCCGCCTTCGCGGTGATGTCCTTGCGGACCTGCTCCGCGCTCTGCCGGGCCTCCTCGACGATGCGGTTCGCCTCGCTACGTGCCTCGGCGAGCTGCTTTCGATACTCGTCGAGCTGCTTCTGCGCTTCGTTGCGGGCCTTCTCAGACTCCTCGAGGTTGCCCTGGATGGTCTGCTCTCGCTTCTCGATCCCCGCGCGCAACGCCGGAAATGCGACCTTGGAGAGCACGACCGCCACGATGACGAAGCAGATGATCCCCCACACCAGCTCGTCTACGGCCGGCAGGATGAGATCGATGCCTTCGCGCTCCTCCTCGGCCTGCGCCAGGAGGATGCCCGTAAAGCTTCCCATTGCTACCTCCATCAGACGATGAACGCGAGGACGAAACCGATCAGCGCAAGCGCCTCGATGAGAGCGAAGCCCAGGAACATCGTGGTCCGGGTCTGCGCCGCGGTCTCCGGCTGGCGAGCCTGGGCCTCGATTGCGCTCGAGAACACGAGGCCGATGCCAATGCCCGGTCCGATCGCGGCCAGGCCGAACACGAGACCGTGGGCCAGCGACTCGAGGCCCGCATCCGTGACTCCACCGCCCTCTTGCGCCAGCGTCAACAGTCCATCCATGCTGATTCCTCCTCCTTTGTCTTTCTAGGCAGCCTTTGGTTTCAGTCCTTCGACCTCGTGCTCAGGTGCAACATCCAGGTGCTCCGTGTCGACCTCGTGATCGGCCTCACCGTGGCCGTGGATCGATTCCGCGATGTAGAAGGCCGTCAGCATCGTGAAGATGTAGGCCTGGATCGAGATGACCAGCAGCTCGAAGACGATCAAGATGGCGGCGACGAGCGCGGTGAGGATACCCAGGGGTGCGGTGAACACGTTGAAGTCGGTGACGAGGAACTCATGCGTGAACAAAAAGAAGATTGTCAGCAGCACGTGGCCGGCCATCATGTTGGCCAGGAGTCGGATCATGAGCGTGAGCGGTCGGATGATGAAGGTCGAGAACAGCTCGATGGGGGTCAGGATGATGTAGATGGGCTTGGGGACTCCGGGCGGGAAGAGCGTGTCCTTGAAGTACCCGAGCCCCTGCCTCCTGATGCCCACGAAGTTGAAGATGGCCCACGTCAGGAGCGCGAGCGCGAACGGGATCGCCATCCGTGAGGTAACGGGGAAGTTGATCCCCGGGACGATCTCCAGAAGATTCATGAAGAAGATGAAGAAGAAGACCGATGCGAGATAGTTCGCGTACTTCACTCCCTCCGGACCGATCACGTCCACGGCGATGTTGTTGCGCACGAAGAGATACGCGCTCTCCGCGAGGTTCTGCACTCCCTTTGGCACCAGGGCGTTCCGACGCGCCCCGATCAAGAAGAAGGCGAGGCAGGCGAGCGCGCCCACGAACATCAGCAGGACGACTCGGTTGATCGCGAACGGCGTGCCCTCGAAAAGCAGGGGCTCCCAGAAGAACAGGTGGTTGGGGTCGAGCTCGATCGCCAGCTGCATCAATCAGCTCCTCACGTCCAAGGGTGTACGAGCGCTCTCTTCGGTGTGTTCGGGGACCCCGTCGTGCTCGTGGGACTCGACCTTCTCATAGGCCCCGGCCGCCTCCCACAGAACCAGGCCGAGGTGGGTTCCGATCAGGACGAAACCGGTTACGGGGAAGTAGACGGCGTCCGCGGCCCTCAGCGCCAGCGCGATGCCGGTGAGCACGAACAGTCCCAGGAAGAAGCTGCCCAGCGCGGCCGGGAGCAGGAGCCCGGGAGTGCGCTCGGCGACGCCACCGATGATTCGGGCCGCGAGCCACAGGTTGCCGAGCGTCATGGCGATTCCGGCGACTCCCGAGACGGCCCACTCGAGCGAGCCGACCAGCCCCAGGAAGACTGCAATGATCGGAGCAAGGACGAGGCCTCGCCTGATCATCCGGTGCACCATCCGCAGCTCGATCAACTCCGCTTGATACCTCCGCTCTGCGACTTGTAATAAACGTGCAGAGTTCCACCTACCCAACCCAAAACCGATCCGACGACCTGGCCCCACGGCTCGGTGTCCAGCCAGTTGTCGAACAGGCGGCCGAAGAACCAGAACAGCAGCACCGCTCCGGCGAACTCGAAGGCGAGGCTAAGTCCTCGAGCGAGGTCGGGGGCCGAGCTGCGAAATCCGCTCGAGCGTCTTCCCGAACCATCCTCCGGTGTCACGGTCTCACACCCTCCCGCTTCGGCCTGCGCCGAGCAAGGCACGGATCGCCTTTCCGGGCCGGGATCAACGGCATCCTAGCCGGACTGATGACTTTGTGAATCTTTTCACAAAGTACCTCATCGGCCCCCTACCAGCAACTCGGCACCGCCTTCCCAGAAACTGAGCGCAACCCGGAAACTGAGCGCGCGAGACCACGCCACGCGTGGGAACCGGGGCTAAGAAAATCGCACGGATGTGTGGCGGCCGCCACAGACGGATCCGGCGGCGGCGCCGACGCTTGCTCCGTGAATCGCCCGGAGCTTGGATGCCTGCGGCGCGCCCGGTGCCAGCATGGACTCATCACCCACTCGCAGGCGCTGGCGGTCGGGATGACCAGGCGGCAGATCGAGCTGAGACTGGCCTCCGGCGCGTGGGAGCGCGTCCTGCCCAAGGTCTACAGGATGGCCGGCACTCCGACGACCGACGAGGGAGAACTCATGGCGGCCACGCTCTGGGCGGGCGACGGATCGGCCGCATCCGGGCGCTCGGCCGCGGCCCTCTGGGGGCTCATCGAGGTCCGTGGGCATCGCGCCGAGATCACGACCCATCGCAAGATCAGCGCCAGGGGGGTGCTCGTGCACCGTTCGTACTCCCTCCCGCCCGAAGACATCACCCGGCTGCGGTCGATCCCCGTCACGACCGCCGCCGGGACGCTCCTGGACCTCGGGGCCGTGCTTTCCCTCGAGGCCCTCGAACGGGCTCTGGAGCGCGCCCTCCATAAGAAGCTCACCCGCATGGAGGTGGTGGAGGTGCGCTTCCACAGGTGGACCCGGCAGGGGCGAGTCGGCGCCGGGAAGTGGCGCCGACTGCTGGAGCTGAGGAATCCATTCCTCGAGGCGACGGCCACGGACTTCGAGACCCGGATGAGCCAGCTGACGCGACGGCACGGCCTTCCGACGCCTCTTCGCCAGTACTCGGTCTTCGACGACGAACGATTCATCGCGAGGCTGGACTTCGCCTACTCCGTCGAGAAGGTGGCGATCGAATGCGACAGCGAGGAGTGGCATCTCGGCAGGGAGCCGTGGCAAAGGGACATGCGACGGTACAACGCTCTCACCGCGCTGGGATGGAGCGTGCTGCGATTCTCGTGGTGGGACATCACGGACCACCCGCAGCAAGTGGCGAGCAGGATCAGGGACGTTCTTGCCCAGAGGCGCCGGCTCAGCGCGCCGTCGCTGCGCGCGTAGCCCGAATTCCGTGCCCCGAGAACCACGCTGGGCGTGGCCGCGCGCGCTCAGTTTCCGGTGCTAGAGGGAGAGCTTGTCCTGGATCACCTTCGTCAGCAGCGGGAACAGCGTGTATACGACGATCGCCGCCACCGCGATCGGGAGGGCGAACACGAGCCGGTTCCCCCAAAACGTGAAGGCCAGAGCGGCCCCCGCCGCGAGCGCAGACCACGCGTACATCACGATCACGGCCTGACGGTGGCCGTGGCCGAGGTCCATCAGGCGATGGTGCAGGTGCTCCTTGTCGGCGTGAAAGACGCTCCTGCGCCTGCGCACCCGCCGCACGACTGCGAAGACCGCGTCGAGTATCGGGAGTGCGGCGACGAGCACGGGAATGAGCAACGGGAACCAGGCCAGGAAAGCTTCGGCCGGGGCCGAGCTGAGAACGTTGCTCGAGCCGATGCCGGACACAGTGGTCGCTCCAAGCACGAGCCCGAGCAGCATGCTGCCGGAGTCGCCCATGAAGATCCGAGCCGGATAGAAGTTGTACCTCAGGAAGCCGAGACAGGCTCCGACGATCGCGATAGCGACGAGGGGGGCAGGGTAGGCGGAGTTGAGGATGATGACGTCTCCAGAGAGCTCGTGGGTGAACACGAAGAACGATGCGGCCGCGATGGCGACGATCCCGGCGGCGAGCCCGTCGAGCCCGTCCACCAGGTTGACCGCGTTGATCATGGCGACGATCCACACGACCGTCACGAGAACAGAGACGTCATCGCCCAACGAGAACGACGCGACGCCCGGCACAACGAGGAACTGCATCTTGACGCCGCTAAGGAACACCAGACCGGCGGCGAAGACCTGACCGGCAAGCTTGACGGGGGCCGGGAGATCCCTGAGGTCGTCGACGACGCCGAGCATGAAGATGACGATGCCGCCGGCTGCGATCCCGACCCACTGAGACGACTGCGTGAACACATCTTCGAACTCGGGCATCAAGCTCGCGGCGAAGCCCGCTCCCAGGAGGCCGAGGAGGATGGCCAGCCCTCCGAGCGTCGGCGTTGGGTTGGCATGCACCTTGCGATCGCTCGGGCGGTCGATGGCGCCGATCCTCTTCGCGAACCACTCAACTATGGGCGACGACACGAAGACGACGGTGGCTGCGACCAGGCCGATGAGCAGGTACGGCATCAAAGGTCTCCTCAGATGCCCCAGACGACGTCCGGATAGGGCCTGAAGCGGGAGGTCAGCTCCTCCACCTCGGATCTCACCCGCGTCTTGTTCTGCTCGGAATCGTCCTTGAACGTCGATGCGATCAAGCGCGCAACCAAAGAGATCTCATCCTCCTTCATCCCGCAGGTCGTAACGGCCGGAGTGCCCACGCGGATTCCCGACGCCACGAAGGGCTTTTCCGGGTCGTACGGGATGGCGTTCTTGTTGACCGTTATCCCCACGTCGTCCAATCGGGCCTCTGCCTCCTTGCCCGTCAATCCGATCGGCCGGAGGTCGACGAGCATCAGGTGGTTGTCGGTCCCGCCGGACACGATTCGCAAGCCCTCGTCGGTGAACGTCTGAGCCATCGCTTTCGCGTTGGCGACCACCTGGTGTGCGTAGGCGCGGAATTCGTCGGTCGCAGCTTCCGCCAGGGCCACGGCCTTGGCGGCGATCGAATGCATCAACGGACCGCCCTGCCACGCCGGGAACACGCTCTTGTCGATCGCCTTCGCGTGCTCCTCTCTGCACATGATCATCGCGCCGCGGGGGCCGCGGAGCGTCTTGTGAGTCGTGCACGTCACAACGTCCGCATGTTCGACGGGGTTGGGGTGCGCGCCTCCGGCAACGAGCCCGATGAAGTGCGCCGCGTCCACGACGAAGATCGCGCCTACCTCAGCGGCGATCGACCGGAACGCGGCGAAGTCCCAGATCCTCGAATAGGCAGTTGCTCCGGCAACGATGAGCTTAGGTCGCTCCCGCTTCGCGATGTCCCGCACCTCGTCGTAATCGATTAGCTCATCGTCCTTTCGAACGCCGTACGAAACTACGTTGAAGAGCTTGCCGGTGAAGTTGACGGGCGATCCATGGGTGAGGTGGCCTCCCATCGCGAGCTCCATCCCCATGAACGTGTCGCCGGGTTCCAGGAATGCGAAATACGCCGCCGCATTGGCTTGCGCTCCGGCGTGTGGCTGAACGTTGGCGTGATCGGCACCGAACAGGGCCTTGGCTCTCTCGATGGCGAGGTTCTCGGCTACATCGACGAACTCGCATCCGCCGTAGTACCTCTTCCCGGGGTACCCCTCCGCGTACTTGTTGGTGAGCGGCGTTCCGATAGCTGCGAGAACAGCCGGAGACGAGAAGTTCTCCGAGGCGATCAGCTCGATCTTTGTGTTCTGGCGTTCGACCTCGTTGAGGACCGCGTCGGCCAGCTCGGGGTCGATCTTCTCGACCGCCGCCCAATCGCTCCATCCCGGGTTGCTCACGGTGATCCTCCCAACGGTGTCAGTGACGTTCTGGCGAGTGAAAAGCGAGCCAGGCAACGAGCGCAGGCTCCGCCCTCGAGGGAACCCAAGGCTGCCGGCGATACACATGGGGCGGAGGGTGTGCTCGCTAGCAGCGAGCGTCGCGTACCTGGGAGGGTCACGAGCACTCCTCTTTCTCTATCTCCGTTATCTGACCCAGCCTTCGCTCGTGTCGCCCCCCCTGGAACGACGCCGACAGGAACACGTCGACGATCGCAAGGGCGAAGATCGGCGCCAGTATCCGGGCCCCGAGCGCGAGCACGTTCGCGTTGTTGTGCTCGCGCGCGAGCCGTGCGGTGTACTCGTTCTGGCATAGGGCCGCTCGCACGCCGTGCACCTTGTTCGCTGCAATCGCCTCTCCCTGGCCGCTGCCGCCGAGCACGATGCCGAAGTCCGCGGCTCCGCTCACCACTGCGCGGCCGACCGCTGCGCAGTAAGGCGGGTAGTCGACCGATTCCTCGGAATCCGTGCCGAGATCGAGGACCTCGTGCCCGTGGTTGGCAAGGTGCTTGGCCACCGCGAGCTTGAGGGGGTACCCGGCGTGGTCGGCTCCGAGGGCGATCCTCACGGCCGCAGTCTATGGCTGGGGCGGTTCCTGGGTGAGGAAATCAAGCAGGAGTCACCGTACGCTCACCGGCGACCCGAGAGGGCGAGTCTGCGGTATTCGGCCCCTCAGCTCCGGCCTGGGCAGAGAGCTGTCGCTAGGGCCTCCACCGCCCTCTCGATCTCGGAGAGACAGCGTTCGTACGAAGCGCGCGGGAGGCCCATTGGGTCGTCGAGGTCCAGCGCCCTGCGCCACTCGGGCCGGTTGGCGGCAAGGACGCGCGGCAAACGACTCTCGGGGTCCCCGCCCGGCTGCTCATCGAACGAGAGCTCGGTGAGCTCCTTCAACAGGAGTGTCTTCTCGGCGGCGCCGGGGTCGAGCGACTGGATCTCGCGCAGGTGGACGCTCGTCATCGCGATCACGAGGTCTGCCCTCCGGAGCTCGTCCGGGTCCAGCGGCCGCGAGCGGTGCGACATGAGGTCGATCCCCCGCTCGGCGACGACGGCACACGCCTCAGACGTCGCGTGGTCCCCGGAGACCGCCCACGTCCCCGCGGAAGCCACCTCGATGCCGGAGCACCCCTTCTCGGACAGGGCACGTTGCAGCACCGCCGAGGCCATTGGTGACCGACACAGGTTGCCCGTGCACACGATCAGGATCCTCACGGCCGCCGAGGCTATTGCACTCGTGGCCGGCGCCCTGCGTGCGCCAAACGTTGCCACCGTGACGCTGGGCCCGGATAAAGTGTCAGCCATGTCGGACGAATGGGCCCGCCTGGCGCCCAAGATCGATCACCTGATGGATCTGTTCAGCGCTACCAGCCTCTTGGGCTGGGATCAGCTCGTCATGATGCCGGGGCGCGGCGCTCCCCGGAGAGCCCGGACGCTCGCCACGATGCAGGCACTGATCCACGAGCGGCTCAGCGACCCCGAGCTGGGCTCGCTCCTCGAAGAGCTCCAGGGAGGAGATTCGCTGAACGTCGACCAGAGGGCTTCGCTTCGCATCCTGGAGCGGGAGCACAGGAAGGCCACCCGTGTGCCGGAGAGCCTGGTGCGGGAGCTGGCCGAGGAGACCGGGCTCGCATACCAGGCCTGGACCGAAGCCAGGCCGGCGGACGACTTCAGCATGATGGAGCCCCGCCTTGCGAAGGTATTCGCACTCGAGAAACAGAAGGCGGACGCACTCGGCTGGGAGGCGGAGCGCTACGACGCGTTGCTCGACATCTACGAGCCGGACATGAGGGCGGCAGAGGTCGAGAGTTTGTTCACGGAGTTGGTGGACGGGCTCAAGCCGATCGTGGAAGCGGTCCTGCCGGCCATCGGCGACAAACCCGACTTCCTCAGCTACAGCTACGAGATCAACAAGCAGCAAGCCTTCTCCGAGTGGATCGTCGCGCACATCGGGTTCGACTATGACAGGGGACGCCTCGACGTCTCACCCCACCCCTTCACGGGCACGATAGGTCCTGGGGACGTGAGGCAAACGACCAAGTACGTCGAGAACAACCTCATGATGTCGGTCTACGCATCACTTCACGAGACCGGCCATGCCCTGTACGAACAGGGCATCCCTGAGGAGATGATGAACCTTCCCGTTGGGGACACACCGTCGTTGGGAATGCACGAGTCCCAGTCGCGCATGTGGGAGAACCAGGTCGGACGGAGCAGGGCGTTTTGTGACTTCATGCTTCCCCACCTCAAGGAGCGGTTCCCCGAGAAGCTCGGCACCATCTCGCCCGACGAGTTCCACCGCGGCGTGAACCACCCGCAGCGCAGCCTCATTCGAATAACCGCCGACGAGCTGACGTACAACCTGCATCTTGTGTTGCGTTTCGAGCTCGAGCTTGCCATCTTCCGCGATGAGCTGGAGGTCTCGGACCTTCCCGACGCCTGGGACGCCGCGATGGAGAAGCACGTCGGCATCCGCCCTGAGAACCGGGCCGACGGTGTCCTCCAGGACATGCACTGGTCGACGGGAACGATCGGCTACTTCCCCACATACACGCTGGGAACGGTTTACGCGGCGGCCATCTTCGACAAGGCACAGGAAGAGCTTGGCGACCTGTCCGAGGAGTTCCGCAGGGGCGAGACACGGCGGCTGCTCGATTGGCTGCGCGAGAACATCCACAAGGAGGGCTACCGCTATCCCGCCAAGGAGCTGGCCCAGAAGGTCTTGGGCGAGCCGCTATCCGTTCGACCCTTCCTTGAATACGTCAAGACCAAGTACGGCGAGCTCTACGAGGTAAGCCTCTGAACCAGCTCGCGCTCCGGGATTGGACCCGCCCGCACTAGCTCGGGCCCATCCGTCAGAGACAGCACGGTCGAGGGCTCCGCTTCCTCGCATCGCCCTCCGTCGAGATACGCGCCCACTCGGTCGCCCAGCCACGTGCGAGCCTCGTCCACCGTCGTGGCGGGGCCTCCACCCGACAGATTTGCACTCGTGACCGCAAGGGGACCCGATCGTTCCAGGACGAGGCGCGCGAGCGCGTGGTTCGGGACGCGGATTGCAACCGAAGCATCTCCTCCCCGGCCCAGGTCGATCTCGAACCCGCGTGCGCGGGGAAGCACCAACGTGAGGGGGCCGGGCCAGTACGTATCCGCGAGCCGCCGAGCGCGATGTTCGAGAATCGCAACTCTCTCGAGCTGAAGGGAAGACGCGCCCAGAACCGGCAGCGGTTTGTCATGCGGGCGTTCCTTGACCTCGAAGACCTTCGCGATCGCGCCCGGCGTCAATGCGGCGGCGATCCCATACACGGTATCCGTGGGGATCACCACGAGCTCTCCGGAATCGAGCGCTACCAGCACCGCATCGACCTCGGTCATCGATGCCTCCCTTCCGCGACCCTCAGATGCCCGGACAGGTCGGGATGGGCGGCCACCTGTGCGTAGTCGTGGTTCGTCAATAGTCGAAGCACGGCTTCGGACTGGGCGAATCCAATCTCGAGGATCAGCCAGCCACCGGGACGCAGCCATTCCCGCGCCCGCATCGCGATGTCCGCGATCACCTGGAGGCCCTCCTCCCCGGCGAACAAAGCTTCCGCGGGTTCGTGATCGACGACTTCGGTGGGCAGCGCGTCTGCGTCGCCGACAGCAACGTACGGAGGATTCGAGACGACGACATCGACCTCCCCCGCCAGCTCGGGCGGCAGCCCGTCGAAGAGGTCCCCGCGGACGAGCTCGATGCTCAATCGCAGGGTGGAAACGTTCCTCTGGGCCCATTCGATGGCGGTCTCGGATATCTCGGTCCCGTAGACGCGGGCATCGGGACGTTCGTCGGCGATCGAGAGGGCGATGGCCCCCGAGCCGGTCCCCACGTCCACGATGATTCCGCGGGAAGGAAGTCGCTGAATGGCCCGCTCTGCAACGACCTCGGTCTCGGGGCGAGGTATGAGGACACCCGGCCCAACCGCCAGCTCGAGCCTGCGGAAGCCGGCCACGCCCGTGACGTATTGAAGCGGCGCGCCCGACACGCGCCGCCCCGTCAGCTCGACCGCACGCTCCACGACCGGGCCCGGGAGCTCCTCCGATTTCGCGTACAGCTCGGTGATCCGCTCTCCGGTGGCTGCTTCGAGGAGCCAGCGCGCTTCTCGTGCGGCCGTCTCGATGCCTGCTTCCGCAAGCGTGGATTCGATGCGTGCGAGCACGGAGGCGGGATCGGTTTGCGTCAGGTGCCCAGACCCTCCTCGCGGTCGGCGGCGAGCAGGGCCTCGACGAGCTCGTCGAGATCGCCTTGGAGAATCTCTTGCAGCCTGTGCGTCGTGAATCCGATCCGATGGTCGGTCACCCTGTTGTCGGGGAAGTTATAGGTACGGATGCGTTCGGAGCGGTCCCCGGTCCGCACCTGCAATCGACGCTCCGCCGCCATCTGCTCGTGCTGCTTCTCCTGCTCGATCTGCAGCAACCGGGCACGCAGGATACGCATCGCCTTGGCCTTGTTCTGGAGCTGAGACTTCTCGTCCTGGCAGGACACCTCGACGCCGCTCGGCAGATGCTTGATGCGAACTGCGCTGTCCGTGGTGTTGACGGACTGGCCTCCCGGGCCGCTGGAACGATAGACGTCGATGCGAAGGTCGTTCGGGTCGATCTCCACCTCGACCTCGTCCGCCTCGGGCAGGACCAGCACGCCGGCCGTGGACGTGTGGATGCGGCCTCCCGACTCCGTCACCGGGACGCGCTGCACCCGATGAACTCCCGCCTCCAACTTGAGACGTGAATAGGCGCCTTTCCCTTTGACCGCGAAGATGACCTCCTTGAACCCACCTATCCCGCTCTCGTTGGAGGACAGCATCTCGGTCCTGAACCCGCGTGACTCCGCGTACCGTGCGTACATGCGATAGAGGTCGGCCGCGAACAACCCGGCTTCATCCCCGCCCGCTCCGGCGCGGATCTCGAGGATCACGTCGCGTTCGTCGTTGGGATCCTTCGAAACCAAAGCCTTCGTTAGCTCTTCCTCGAGCCGCTCCATAGTCGCCTGTTGCTGGCGTATCTCGTCCTCGAGGTAGGACCGTTCTTCTGCGGACGCGTCACCCATCATCCCTTTCGCCTCGTCAAGGTCATCGGAAGCGCGCCTATACCACCGCCACGATTCGACGACCGGCTTGAGCTGGGCGTGCTCCTTGCCGAGAGCCTTTCGTTCGTCGGGGTGGGCGGCAACGGACGGATCGGCCAGCTCGAGCTCAATCTGCTCGAAGCGAGCCTCCATCTCCTTGAGGCGGGCTTCAGGAAGCGTCAACTCCAACCTCCACGTTCGGCATCCAGTGTAGTTGGGGAACGGACTGCTATCGGTTATGCGACCGGTGCTTCGGGAGGTTCCGGCGCGGGCTCGGGAGCGAGGGGCGGATGCTCGAGGTCCTTAGCAACTGCCTGCATGGCGACGATCGCGACCTCTATCTGGTCTAGCGAAGGCGGTTTCGTGGTGATCTTCTGGAGCGCAAGCCCTGGGAGCATGGAAAGCCGGAAGAACAATGACTCCTCATTCCGCGACGCCAGCTTGATCGCCTCGTAGGAAACGCCCGCAAGTATCGGGATTGCTCCGATCCTCAACGCGATCCGCGGCAAGGGATCCGTGGAGACCAACAGATCCAACACGAAGTGTGCGATCAAGGTGAGGAAGAGCACGATGAACAGAAAGTTGGTCCCGCACCTTACGTGCAGTGTGGAGTACTTGCGATTTATCTCAGCCGGATCGAGCTCGTCGCCATTCTCGTAGGCATAGATCGTCTTGTGCTCGGCTCCGTGATATTGGAAGACGCGTCTGATGTCCTTGAACATGCCGATCAGGAGCAGGTAACCGACGAACATCCCCAGCCTTATCGAGACCTCGATCAGGTTGAACACGAGTGGGCGTTCCGTCGATAGGTCGCCGACGGCGTTCTCGATCAGTTTCGTTCCGAAGAACGGCAGCGCGATGAACACGCCGGAGAAGAGGACCATCGCCATCGTGAGAGTCCACCCGAGCTGTTTGTCGCTGAGCTGCTCTTCCTCGCCCAGCGCCTGGTTGGCGGAGATCATCAGGGCCTTGATGCCGATCGCAAGCGACTCGCCGAGGACGAGGCAGCCACGGATCAACGGCCACTTGAGCCAGGGATGCCGCTCGGCCATCGTCGGGAGAGGGAAGTGCTCGACCGCGATCGTCTCGTCCGGGCGCCGGCACGCCACCGACCACGACGACGGGCCGCGCATCATCACACCCTCGAGTACTGCCTGGCCCCCGATCGAGGGCTTGCGTTTCGGGTCTTGGCTCAACTTCTCGCGACTCGACTGATTCGCCGATTACTCGGAGGATCGAGTCGCTTTGGCCGTCTCCGGGGCCTGCTCGACTTCGGCCTCAGGCACGGGCCTGGGGGCCCGCCTCTGCGCGTACTTGCGTTGGAAGCGCTCCACGCGGCCCCCGGTGTCCACGAGCTTCTGCTTGCCCGTATAGAAGGGGTGGCACTGGTTGCAAAGCTCGACGTGGAGCTCCGGCTTCACCGAGCGCGTCTTGAAGGTGTTCCCACAGGAACAAGTGACGATCGTCTCGACGTACTCGGGATGTATCCCCTGCTTCATGACTCTTCCTCTCCCTGCTTGACGTCTTGGGTCTGGTCTTGGTCCGCCTCTCGAGCCTTCCGAGCCTTCTCGTAAGCTACGGACGCCCGGGCCATCACCTTGAAAGTCAGCCACAAACCGCCCACCAACGCGATGATAGTCAGCCACTCCGGCCAGCCCAATCCCAAGAACATCCAGCCGTCCTACTTCATTCCCCCTTCACGGGAGCCTTGGCGATCTCCCTGAGGAACTGGACGTTCCCGCTCGTCGCCTTCATCTTGTCGATTAGCAACTCGAGGGCGCCTCCGTCCGCGAGAGAATGCAGGACTCGTCGCAGCCGCCACACGAGCTGCAGCTCTTCGGGAGTCAGGAGGAGCTCCTCCTTGCGCGTGCCCGACGCCTGAATGTCTATCGCCGGGAAGATCCGCTTCTCCGACATCCTGCGGTCGAGGCGGAGCTCCCAGTTGCCGGTCCCCTTGAACTCTTCGAAGATGACCTCATCCATCCTCGAGCCGGTATCGACCAGGGCGGTGGCGAGGATCGTGAGCGAGCCCCCGTCCTCGATGTTGCGAGCCGCCCCGAAGAACCTCTTCGGCGGATAAAGGGCAGTCGAGTCGACACCACCGGAGAGGATCCGACCCGACGCCGGTGTCGCGAGGTTGTAAGCACGCGACAGGCGCGTGATGCCGTCGAGAAGGATCATCACGTCCTTGCCCATCTCGACCAGACGCTTTGCGCGCTCGAGCGTCAGCTCGGTGACCTGGATGTGATCATCCGAAGGCCGGTCGAAGGTCGAGTAGATCACCTCACCATTGACCGATCGCTGCATGTCGGTCACCTCTTCGGGACGTTCGTCTACCAGCAGCACGATCAGGTGCACCTCGGGGTTGTTCGTGAGAACGGCGTTGGCAATCTCCTTCATGACCGTGGTCTTGCCGGCCTTGGGAGGGCTCACGATCATTCCGCGCTGACCTTTGCCGATGGGAGAGACCAGGTCGATGATGCGGGCGGTTATCGCGCGTGGGTTGTCCATGTGCTCGAGGGTCAGACGCTTCTGTGGGTAGAGGGGGACGAGATCCGCGAAGCGAGGTCGCCTCTGTGCGGCGTCGGGCTCGAGCCCGTTGATGGTGTGGACCTTCAGAAGAGCCTGATACTTCTCGGATTCCTTCGGCGAGCGAACCGACCCGCTGATCTCGTCGCCCTTGCGAAGGTGGAACCGGCGGACCTGGGACACTGAGACGTAAACGTCCTTCTCTCCAGGTAGGTATCCCGTCGTACGAAGGAAGCCGTAGCCCTCCGGTAGCAGATCCAGCACGCCGGTGCGGACCTCGGCGTCGGAGTCGTCCTCGACCTCCTCTTCCCAACGCTCCTCGCGCAGGTAGTGCGGGATCCCCGCACCTCCGCCGCTTCCGCGACCGCGCCGGCGACGCCTACGGCCCCCTTCGCGCGGTTCGGCCTTCTCACGGGGGCGGTTGCGGTTGCCGCGCTGACTCCTGGGACGTTTACGGTCATCGTCCCTGCGGTCCCGCTCGTCGTGGGCAGCCTCGTCTCGAAGCCCCGCGCCGTTCGATCCACTTTCCTGAGCAGCGTTCGATCCACGTTCCTGAGCAGCGTTCGATCCACGTTCCTGAGCAGCGTTCGATCCACGTTCCTGAGGAACGTTCGAGCCGTCTCCGGAAGAGCCGTCCGAAGAGGGTTTGGGGGCCGGAGGAGCCGTCTCGCGCCTTGGAGCGGCAGGAGGCTTGCTCCCGCCCGCGCCGTTTGCGATCGCGTCGATCAGCTCAGCCTTCTTGAGGCCGCTGACTTTGAGGTCGAGCGACTTGGCTATCTCTCTGAGCTCGGCGACCGGCTTGTTCTCGAGGACCGAGCGGTCCGCTGTTGTCACTTTCTATGCCTCCTGCATCGAGGGAAGAAGCTCGCCCAGGTGGGGTTTCGCCTTCTCCCAGTCGTCGATGAACCTTTTGAATCCTGCGTCGGTGAGCGGGTGCTTCACCAGGGCCTCGAAGACCTTGAAGGGCATCGTCGCTATGTCGGCGCCAATCCGAGCCGCCTGTACAACGTGGACCGGATGGCGAAGGCTGGCGGCAAGCACCTGGGTCTCGTAACCCTGGACCGCATAGATCTCGCAGATCTCGGACAGAAGCTGTAGTCCGTCCGTCGCGATGTCGTCAAGCCTACCCAAAAATGGAGACACTATGTAAGCGCCGGCTTCGGCGGCCAGGATCGCCTGCGTGGGTGTGAAACAGAGGGTCACGTTCACCTTGATGCCTTCGTCGCTGAGCTTGCGCACCGCCGCCAGTCCATTGGGGCTCAGGGCCACTTTCACTACCGCGTTGTCGGCGATCTGAGTTATCTCGTGGCCCTGACGGATCAGCAAGTCGGTGGCGTCGGACGCCGTCTCGATCGAAACGTCGCCTTCAACGATCGAACAGATCTCCTTCACGAGAGGCAGGAAGTCCTGCTCCTCCTTGGAGATCAGGGACGGGTTCGTGGTGACGCCGCGCAGGACGCCCCAGCGATGGCCTTCACGGATCTCGTCTAGGTTGGCGGTATCAAGGGACAACTTCATGTTTGTCGCTTCCCTTCCTTTTCTGCCGGCCCACGGCCTCAACGGCACGCTCGAGCAACTTGTCTTCCGTGTCCTTCACGTCAACGCCGCGTACCAAAGACTCCAGCGCCTTGGTAAGGACGTGATCGATGATCTGGGTGAGCGAAGCATCCAGGTCGTAGTGCGAGATGGTCGGGACGCCGCGCATCAGAGCCGAGGACACCATGTACTTCTGGATCTTTCGGATCTTCTTGAACGCTTTCAGGTAGCGTTCGGAGGCTCTCGTTCCGGTGTCTCGGTCACGCCGATAGAAGTGTCCCCGGTGCAGGTCCTCGTCGTCGATCGTCACGAGCAGCGGCACGATCACCGCGTCGTCGCTGTCGACCTTCTCGAGGAAACCGGGCACAAGATGAGCGCCCTCGAGGATCATGTCGGTGTTCTCCGCGATGGCACGATCGATCAGCGATTGAGCTCCAACCGAGACTGCAGCAGCTTGTTCGCGGAAGCCGATGATCAAACGATCTCCCGAGTGGGGGATGGGCTGACGAACTGCCTTGTCCGCGTTGAATGAGGACTCATAGAGCGTTGGAAACATCTCCTTCGTGAACGAGCTCCTCAGGACCTCTCGCACCGCATCGGTCGACACGACGCGTGTGATGCCCAGACGAGTGGCGAGCTGCGTCGCGATCGTCGACTTCCCTACCCCCGTCGCTCCACCGATGAGGATGATCAAGGGAATGTTGAGCTCGGCCACCGACTGCCACTTGAGATATACCTCGGCGTACTTGTCCCCGGCCTCCCGTCTCAACACCTCGAGCGTCAAGTTGCGGAGCTTCTCCGGTGAGACTCGATCCTGGCCAAGCTGACGCAGCTCCTCCTCGACCTTGTTGGCCACCGCGTAGGAACGAGCAGGGCCAAGCCCCGTCACCATCAGCGAGGATGCCGTCAGTCCCTTCGAGTACGGGAGGCCGTGCTCACGCTCGGTGATGAAGATGTGCTTGCGCCTGGACTCGGTCATCGACTCGTAGCCTCGAAACGTCGGTCGGCGAGCGTCGCGAGATGAAGGAGCTCCGCCGCGGGATCGTCTCCTTCTATTCCTACGGGCACGTTGTCCATGTACACCACTTCCAAACCCTTCTCCAACGCCACCCGGGTGGCCACATCGACCCCCGCCGCCTTGATCTCGCAGAGGAGGACGTCCGCGCGCTGCCCGATGTCTGCGACCTCTCTCGTCAGACGCTCCCGATGGGACAGTGAATGGCTCATCCCAACGACGCTGCACCCATGGTCTTCCTCCAGATGACGCCTGATGGAATCCCCCGCCGCCTCGGGAGCGGTCGTCGCCACGAAGGCTCTGGACCCCTCAACGGAACGGGTGGGGTATGGACGAAAGACTGTTCGAGTGACCCTCAGCTCCCTCTGGGACTCCTCCTCTTTGCCTCTGGAACGGAACGATTCGCGGATATGCCCGACGAGCTCAGAGACCTGGGATGTAGAACCGAAAGGTTCTTCACACATAGTAACTATGACCAGGTCCGATAGCAACATCCGATATGGGCCCAGATAGCCCCTCAGGTACTCGGGGGGGATGCCGGCGGGGACCACAAGGGCATACACATCAGCCAGCACGGGCGGCAGAGACGCCCCGGAGCCCTCGATCAGCAGGACGTCCCCGGGGAGGTCGTTGGCGATCTCTATACC